>NZ_JALBWM010000014.1 GCF_023895975.1 Microbulbifer okhotskensis | reverse complement strand
AGCGGTACAGTGACTATGGGGCTATAGCTGCATGAAACTGTCCGAAGTGTTGATACCTGCTCAAGGTTTTTAGCCAGATGTCCGGGCTGGCCACCACGAGATCTACTGTTTTTTGGCCACGACTTTTTCTTTCGGTTGAGATCGCTAGCAGGCGGTTTACTGCCATTGAGATTATTTAACCCTAGACGATTCGAGAGTTGAATGCAGGTTGACAACAATCATCAACATATTGAAAGATGCTTTCAGAGCGGAGAGGCGCTGGTATCTTTCACCAGTAATTTTTCGGCTTCCTTTACAGGCTTATTGATGTCAATTGACCTTCTCATGGGATAGCAATGTGCGACAGTAATATCGCATGATTTTCTGAAAGTGATTTTTCCTGCTGTATGGCTTCTGGCTATCTTTTAGTTGCCGAGCCATATCCTGCAGCTGGTGGATTGTTTTTTTTGGGTGTATTGATTTACAGTGGGCTTGATGGGTCTATTTGACGCGGACTTACAAAAGAAAAATATTTCCGCAATCCCCTGTGAAAATTTGTCAAGCTTATTTGTGGATTTTTCTGGATAGTTACCAATAAGGCTTCACAATACTCCCATCAAGCCCCCCCTGACAGTACCAATCAGTGTTGTTTTGCCACACCGTATAGCAGACAGCTAGCGTGCCACTCGGACTTTCTTTACGCAACTTAGTTTCACAAGGCATTACACTGCGCCCTCTAGTAAGTCGCACAAACTGTAAATCTCACGGCCATCTCATTTATCATATAAACCAGACTTCTCTAATACAGTTTTCTTATGCAAAAACAGAAAATCACCATAATCAACAAACTTGGCCTCCATGCCCGCGCAGCCAGTAAGTTTGCACAAACATCATCGCGCTTTTCATCCGATGTCAAAGTTCTTTGTCAGGGAAAGTTTGTCGATGGAAAAAGCGTAATGGCTCTGATGCTACTGGCTGCAGGAAAAGGGACAAAACTTGAGCTAGAAATTCACGGCGCAGATGAAGGCGCGGCCCTAACAGCCATTTGCGCACTGATAGACGATCGCTTTGGCGAAGCTGAGTAGCATAAATCGCCTCATTGCTGGATAGCATCCCTCAATAAGAATAGAATTCACGTATTCCAACTACCATTGCCCTAATCACTCCCAGCTGTAAGGATTTGTTGTGCCCAGTCCTCCTCAAGCCGAAATCAAGTTCCGCGCGCAAAACCAGCTGGGTGAGCTGTATGCTGCGCTGGATAGCGGCACGGGGCAGGAAGTCCGGCGCATGCTCAAGACTCTGAGCCCTCAGAGTATCGCCCAGCTGCTGGAAAGCTCCCCTCCCCGTATTCGCCAAGTACTCTGGAACCTGGTCAACCGGGAAATTGAAGGTGAGGTCCTGCAGGAACTCACCGACGATGTACGCAGCCAGATCCTCGCCACTATGGATACCGAAGAAATGGTGGCGGTGATGGAGGGTCTGGATGCCGATGACATCGCCGACATACTTCAGCAACTCCCCGAGCGTGTAGTGGCTGAAGTACTCTCGTCGATGAGCGAAACCGACCGGCTCAGAGTTGAGAGCGTACTCGCCTACGACGAAAGCACCGCCGGCGGCCTGATGGATACCGATACCATTTCGGTCCGCCCAAACCTGACTCTCGATGTGGTACTCCGCTACCTACGGCGTCACGAGCAGCTACCCGAGGCTACCGATAGCCTGTTTGTTATCAACCGAAAGGGCCAGTATATCGGCCTGCTGCCACTCTCAAAGCTACTGACCACTGACCCATCGGTGACTGTTCGCGAAGTGGTCAATACCGATGTCGAGCCCATCCCGGCAGATATGCCCGACACCGAAGTGGCCCGGCTATTTGAAAAGTACGATTGGATTACTGCACCGGTAGTGGATGAAGATAACCGGTTGTTGGGGCGCATCACCATTGACGATGTCGTGGACGTCATCCGTGAAGATGCCGATCACTCACTGATGAGCATGGCCGGTCTCGATGAAGAAGAAGATACCTTTGCCCCGGTAAGACGCACTGCACGCCGAAGAGCTGTTTGGCTGGGAATTAACCTGCTTACCGCACTTCTCGCCTCCTGGGTGATCAGCCTTTTCCAGGTCACTTTGGATAAAGTGGTCGCCCTTGCGGTGCTTATGCCAATTGTAGCCAGTATGGGCGGAGTGGCGGGCAGCCAGACTCTTACCGTGGTCATTCGGGGGATGGCGCTGGGCCAGATCGGGCGCAGCAATTTAAGCTGGTTACTCTCACGTGAACTCGGTTCTGCCGCCCTGAACGCGATGCTGTGGTCTCTGGTAATGGGCCTTATCACAGCACTGTGGTTTGGCAACATATGGATCGCAGTCATTATCGTCGCCGCGATGCTGATCAACCTGCTAACCGCCGCACTTGCCGGGGCAACACTGCCCGTAGCACTGCGCGCCATGAACATAGACCCTGCCCTGGCAGGTGGGGTAGCACTGACTACAGTCACCGATGTAGTGGGCTTTATGTCCTTTCTGGGCCTGGCCTCCTGGTACTTTTCCTAGGCCCAGCCTCCATCACTCACAGAAAGCGAATTGACGATGTACGAATACGATGACGATGACGACCTGCCAAAAAGTAAAACCCAGGTCAAAAATGAAATGCTCGAATTGCAGGGCCTTGGCAAGCAGCTGACTGAACTGACCAAGGCGCAATTGGCCGAAGTCCCTCTCGATGAGGGCTTACTTGAGGCCATAGAAACCCTGCACCGGATCAAGTCCAACGAAGCCCGCCGACGCCAGATGCAGTATATTGGCAAATTGATGCGCCATGTCGACCACGAGGCTATTGAAGCCGTACTGAACAAATTTAAAGAGCAAGATCACCACTATCTGCGCTTTGACAAAATGGCTGAAGCTTGGCGAAAGCGTCTCCTAGAAGAAGGCAATAATGCACAAGGGGAGTTCTTTAGTCAGTACCCCGGTGTAGACCACCAGCAACTGCGGCAATTGGTCAGGGATTCGAACCGAGAGATCCAAAACAACAAAGCCCCTACGAACCAGCGCAAACTGTTCCGTTACCTACGCGACTTCTTTATCCAGGAAGCCCAACTGTAAAAAAACAGGTCAGTGACCGGCGCCATAAGATGGCTGAAAGTCCAACCTCAACCTGCCCCACTAGCGTCAAACGGCAGAGAGGTCCCGCCGCCCATCGCCAGATGGGCTTGACGAGAAGCTCAGTTAAATCTGGTATTTTCGGCTAGGGCGCTTTTTTTCTCTTTGCCGGGATAAAATCCAACGACAAAGAATTGAGGCAATAGCGAAGTTTGGTGGGCTCTGGCCCATCTTTAAAGAGGTGCCCCAGGTGTTCGCCGCATTTTGATAACACCTCTGTACGCTTTAGCCCCCAACTGTAATCATCTCTCAGCACAATATTTTGCGGATAAGCCACGTCCCAAAAACTGGGCCATCCAGTACCAGATTTATATTTTTGCTCAGAACTAAAAACCGGCAAACGGCACCCTGCTGTCACGTATACCCCTTTCTCTTTGTTGTAGAGCAGCTTGCCGCTGAATGCGCGCTCTGTGTCTTTTTTCCACAGAATTTTGTAGCGGTCCTCCGGCAGGATCTTTTTCCACACTGACTTGGGGATTTGCTCGAGCCCCGCACCCTTCTCAATACGATGCTCGGCTTCGGCAACCGTCATACTCTGAATGCGTTGATCATCGTCTGCCTCAGAGCAGGCTGACAGGGTAAAGACAGCGACAAGAAGAGGAACCAATATTGGAGACCTGTCCATCTTAAGTGCTCCTTTCACAAGGGAAAAATGACCACTAAAAGATTAGATGACGATTGCCCGTTGCCGTTAAGAACACGAGGACTTTAACCCGCTATTAAGCAGCAGGCGGGGCCTGCTCGTCCGAGCTGACCTCCATGGGTGATTTGTCGTCCCTATACTCTGAAACCGCACCCTGGCGTTTTGCGCCATCTCCATCAAACAGCTTTTCGAAACGCATTTGAGGGGCCGCCCAACCCCCACTGATACGATAACTCACGCTGGCAACCTTCTTGACCTGCTTTCTAAATGCCTTACTGATCAAATAGACGCCCGCCGCAGCCGGAAGCCCTCCCGCCAATGCCGCGACAAGGGCCAGGTTATTCCCCACAGGCAAGGTCGCCACCAGGGTCAAATCCAGATCTTCACGCAACAGGTTGACCCGCCCGGCCATTTGCAGCTCACTGGTGGGCCCCTCCACCTGGATAGGCACAGCAATAAGAAGCTGCCCATCGCCTTCGAGCACAACTTCCCCCCTCACCCGGTCAAAAGCCATTCCGCTCTTGTAAAGATCAGAGAAATCCAGGCGTAGGCGCCGGGCCCAGGTATCGAAATTAAACAACGACAACAAACGCAGTACCGTAGAACCGGTGGCGCCGGTCGAACGCAGGAAGCGACCATCGCGGATATCGATCTTTAACTCGCCCGACAGCAGGCTACCTTTCACCTGAGTGGGTGAACCCTTCCACTGCAGAGCAGTATCGAAGCTGGCTGATTTACTCTCAATTACAGGCTGATGGCCCATTTCCCGCTGAATATCTGCGAGATCATCAGCCACCAGGCGGCCGATAAATTGCGACGATTCCTGCCCTTCGGCATCCCTAGCCCACAACAGTTGAGCACCCAGGCGCTCATCACCTTTATCGCGGCCCGTCAAACGAAACCCTCTTACCACACCATGGATATCATTCAGCAGCAGACGGCCTTCAGATGACCTTAGCTTAAATGACCAAGGCCCCATGTTCTCATCACCCACTTGAAGAGTGCTCGCGCTAAAATCGATATTAGGTATGCGGGTAAAGTCAAAACGAACCAAAGGATCTGAGGCCTCTTCGCTAAAGGGGTCGAGAGGAAATTCATCTTGGCTAGATTCGCTCTTTTTTTCTGGCGAGGGAATGCGTAAATGAGTGAGTTTCAACCGCAGCGGCGCATCCCCTCCCAGGCTACCCGTTAAATCGCCTGCGGCCATTTCACTGTCAAAATTCAACTGCCAGTCGGCACCCTGTCCCAATCCAGTCACATGGATATGGTCAATCTCTACAGATCCCAACTGCAGCTGATCAGTACTGAGGTCCAGTCGGATGGGAAGCGGCTGGGCAGGCTTTTCTCCTTGCTTGGCGGGAGCAGTACTTCCGCCGGCAAGACTGGCAACCGTCGGGCTTACCGAACCGGTTGAATGATAAATACCCAGAAGCTTTTCCCAGCGCGGCAGATCCACAGTAGAAATATCACCTGTGACGCTCAATTCGCGCTCCAAAGGCAACTGGGCTTCGGCATTCAGGGCTATTGCAGCGCGATCCAGCTCACCGTCAATCAGCCAAAACTGGCCCTGTAAATGCTCTCCATAATTCATATGGAACAAACTGCCCTGCTCCCCGATAGGCACCCTTAGTACAAAATTTGTTTCTGTCGGCGCTTCTTTCCCCAATGGCTCTGGCAGGTTCACGGCCACTCCTGCGAGGTTGGACGTCAGCTCAAACACAGCGGCATAAGGAGCACCTTCGGATTTGGCTGGGAGAGTGACCAAGGCCTGGTAATCCATTGCGCCTTCCAACCATTGCAACTCCGGGCGCGAGCTCCAGGCATGGACGGATTCGATCAGCGCACTACCATCCACGACTACCTGGGTGTTCCTTGCTTCGCCTTCACCAAAGTGGCGTATACGAGCAGTTAGCGGGCGCCCCCACAGCTTGCCGTCCAGCAGAGTCCCTTCTAGCCCCTGGCTACTATCGTACTTAATCAGACCACTTAACGCGGTAGCATCAAGACGCAACCCCTCCAGTGTGAGATTTCCTTTATCCAGGTTTAATTCGATGTTTTGGCGGGGTGCTAGCGAAGCACCACCTAACGGCATAGTCAGAGCCAGAACCCCGTCCAGCTGCCCGGACAGGGACCAATCGTCAAAAGCTTGCCCGAGATGATCCCTCAACGGTGACTCCCGCAACAGGCGCAAGCCATCAGCCGCTGGTCCGGCCACACCGGTACGAACATCTAAGCGCGACCCTTTAGATGCGAGCGGAGTGACTCCAACCTGAATGTCACGCGCATCCATATTCCATAACTTGGCCCGATCCGCATTGACCCGCACAGTGCCATCATCAAGTAACAAACGGCCATCTACGTCTCTGACTGCCGGCCATTCGCTGGCATAGTCCAAACTGGCCCCTGAAAAATCGAGGGCCAACTGGATGGTTCTGCGCTTGGGGTGAGCTCCCAGAATACGCAGGGACTCATCCTTGCCCTCTTTGCGGTAACTGCTGCCACGGTAGACAAAGGCAGCACTTTCTACTCGCCCACGGTTGTCCTCACCCAAACCACTCTTCAACCATTTACGCAGGTCATCGCTGACAATAAACGGGACCAGATCTTCCTGAACAGCTACTTCGGTATCATTTAAAGACAGTGAAAGCACCAGCTCTGATGGCCGTGTCTGGGCATAAAATGGCAGCGTCAGTAAAAACTGACCACCGACATTGCCAAGCTCACCTTCTAGATGAAGAGGTCCAGATAGAACGCTGACTTCATTAGATTCTTTATCGACGGTCCAGGCGATAGTGCCGCTGGCCCGCTCAAATGCGAATGAATTTTTATACAGGCTGGGAAAATGAGCCCCGAGAACACTGCCATCGAGTTCAACCCGACCACTGGCACCTTCGAGCTGCAGATAGCCACTCAAGTGAGACACTGCAGGCGCACCACGGAAAGCATCCACGCTGATATCCTGCAATTTTGCACCCAGCTCAAATTGACGACCGGCTCCTGCTCGCAGGTGCACGCTGTGCAGCTGCCCGCTGGGTTTTAGCGCTCTAAGCCACTCGTCGGCAGCGCCTTCCAGCAGCTCCAGGCGACTTAAGATGCCGCTCCATCCCGCCAGGTCCACCACATCGGCCATCAGAGCCAAGCCTTCCCGGTCGCTGCTCATCTGCAAATTGAGCGGTGGCATCTCCAACCCTTGCCAGTCAATTTGAATATTTTGTAAAGCAAGGCGCCAGTATTCACCCGGCAACCAGCGACCAGAAAGATCGCCCGAGAAAGCCTGCAGGGGAACCAACGCTGGCTCCTCTATCGCAGCCACTTCCACATCAGCGGAACTCTCCACCTGCGCAAGGTCCACTTGCCCCGCTATGCGGTAGCCATTATCTAAGTCGCTGCGAAGCCAAAGACGGCCGTCTGCCCATTTGCGACCGCGCCAATGGAAACGATCGGGCAATGGAGTGAGTTCATGTAGCAAGGCGACGATGTCATCATCCAGCAGCAATTCATTTAGCTGTATATAACCTTGCAGGGAAAAGTGTTTCTTATCTTTCGGGTTACCGCGCCCCTCCAGAATAACTCGCAAGGTCTCCTCATCAGCCTGACTGCTCTCTCCGTCCCGGGAGATAAAAGCACGTGCGGTCAGTCGATGGAAATTCCCACTATTTTCCAGTTGAATCTCCGGCAGGTTAACTTCGGCCAGCTGCTCGTCGGGAAGCCGAACGGTGATGGCCGCATTGCGGATTTGAATCTTGGGGCTGAGCTGGAAAAGACGAGCGGGGTCTGCTGCCTCGGAGTTGGTCGCGGCATTTCCTTCAAGTTTCAACGGCACATCAGGAAACCCCTCCAGGTGCCACTCGCCCTTCCCATCGCGACTGAGCGCCGCAGAAAAAGAGTGCATCTGCAGGTCTTTCCAAACCAATTCTCGATTCCACAGGCTCGAAAGCAAATCCAGCTGGAAGAGACCGTGCCCCATACGCAGCTCGCCATTTTCACCCAGGCGTAATCCATCCAGCTGCAGCGCGACCTCGAGAGCCTCCCAGTGCAAGGATATGCGATCCATTTGCACTGGAACTCCCAACTGCTCCGTAAGCCAGTTGCTGATCTGGGGACGATAGCTTTCCACTTGCGGTGAGAGCAGACGACCCGTCTGCACAATAATTGCCAGTGCGATCACCAAGCTCACCGAGAGCAACCAGAACTTTCTTGCAATCCAGCGTATCGCAGCCATCGCTACACCCTCGCCACCGAACAGACATCAACTCCGCGCAGATAACGCACGCACAGCACCTGCCGGTAAGTGATTAATGGATTACACAAGAACAATGTCATACTGCTCTTGGTTGTAGATAGGCTCTACCTGGAACTGAATAGGCCTGCGAATAAATTCCTCCAGATCGGCGACGTTTGCCGACTCTTCGTCAAGTAAGAGATCAATCACCACCTGACTAGCCAACACCATAATTTTCTCACTGTCGTAAGCACGCGCCTCGCGGAGAATCTCTCGAAATATCTCAAAGCAGACAGTCTCCGCGCTTTTCAGCGTGCCGCGCCCGCCACACACCGGGCAGGACTCACATAAAATCTGCCCTAACGATTCCCTTGTACGCTTGCGGGTCATCTCCACCAGCCCCAATTCGGAGACACCGGTAATACTCGACTTGGCGTGATCCCTCTCCAGGGTTTTTTCCAAGGTTCGCAGCACCTGCCTCTGGTGTTCAGGGTCCTTCATATCGATAAAGTCGATAATGATGATACCGCCCAAGTTACGCAGACGCAGCTGGCGGGCAATCGACGTGGCAGCCTCCAAATTGGTCTTGAAGATAGTTTCTTCCAAGTTGCGATGGCCAACAAAAGCGCCGGTGTTCACATCAATCGTGCTCATCGCTTCCGTTTGCTCAATAATCAGATAGCCACCAGACTTCAGAGTTACCTTATTGTGTAGTGCCTTTCTTATTTCCTCTTCGACACCGTACAGGTCGAACAGGGGGCGTTCACCGGGATAGTGCTCCAAACGACCGGCAATTTCCGGTGCGTACTTCCCCGCAAACTCTGCCGCGCGCCCATGGGCCTCACGGGAGTCTATACGAATCTTTTCGGTATAGGGGCGCGCAAGGTCACGCAATGCACGCATAAATAGCGGAAGGTCTTCATAAATAACTGAGGGCACCGCACGTTCTTTTATACGCAGCTCCAGCTCCCCCCAAAGTTTGTACAAAAACGGGATATCCCGTAACAACTCTTCTTCACTCACGCCTTCCGCAACAGTGCGTAAAATAAAACCGCCATCCGCTGACAAGCCGCCCTCAGCAAGGCGTTGGGACGCGGCCTCGACCAGCTGACGCAAGCGCTCGCGCTCACTTTCAGCCTCGATACGGTTGGAAATGCCGATATGGCGGGTCTGTGGCATATAAACAAGGTAACGGGCGGACACTGACAGATGAGTCGTCAGGCGGGCCCCTTTGCTACTGATCGGGTCTTTAACCACCTGCACTATGAGGGATTGTCCCTCCCTTACCAAGGCCCGGATATCTGCCACCTCGGCCTCGCGCGCCTCCATACCCTCATCGTCGAGAGGGGCAATATCTGACGCGTGAATAAAGCCTGCGCGCTCAAGGCCAATATCAACAAAAGCCGCCTGCATGCCCGGCAATACGCGAATAACTTTACCTTTGTAGATATTACCTACAATCCCGCGCCGTGCACTGCGCTCCAGGTACACTTCCTGAAGCACACCATTTTCTACCAGTGCAACCCGGGTTTCAGTCGGCGCGACATTAATTAACAGCTCTTCACTCAAGATTGGCCCTCCTGCCAATAAGGAATTCCCGCATGTTCCAGCATGGGGACCAGAGCTTCCAACGGAAGCCCTACAACATTGCTATAACTACCACTCACAGCTTCCACCAAAGCGGCACCAAAACCTTGGATACCGTAACCGCCCGCTTTATCTGCCGGTTCACCGCTTTCCCAGTAGGCAAATATCTGGGCCTTGGACAAGTGACGAAAACGGACTCGGGTTTCAACCACCCGACTGAATTGGCGCTCTTCTGTGCGCAGGCACATAGCGGTAAATACCGAGTGCTCGATACCAGAAAGGGTCAACATCATGGATTCAAAGTCACTAAAACCCAGCGGCTTCTCCAGCAACCTCTCCCCCACCATCACAACGGTGTCTGCGCCCAGAGACCAAAGCCCGCCTGCACCTCCCGCAGCCTGCAACCCGGCAATCGCCTTATCGTGGGCCAAGCGCTGAATATACTCCAAAGGGCTTTCATCAAATTGCCGCTGTTCCACAACCGCGGTGGCCAACTGGGAAAATGGCACACCTATCTGTGCCAACAATTCAGCGCGGCGCGGCGAACCAGAGGCTAGAAGAAGTCGATTGTCACAAACGATTTTCGTCACTGTACTAGATGTTCCCTGTGGGCCAGCGGCTGATTATAGCGATACTGATCGAAAATTGATCGATTTTTTACACTGATTTACAGTTCTGACGAGACAGTCAGTGAACGTGAAGGCGACCAGAAAAGCTTCTGAGCCAAGGGGCAACCCAAGGCCAAAGCAAAGCAGTGGTGAGTGCGGGCCATAGGAACGTCAGGCCAGGCATCGACTTCCCCTCCAGGCCATGCACCCAATTGCCCACTACCTGGTGAATACCCACCAGCACAAATACCCACAACAACTGCTGGGCGGGGTTGAATGCCCGGGTACGCTGATAGGTGAGCAAACTGAAATAGGCGAGAACCGCCAATGCCAGAGCATGGCTGCCCAAACTGGCCCCGGTCGCTAGGTCCTGCAGTATGCCGATTACCCAGGCAAAGCCCACCCCCAGACTCTGAGGCATCCGGGTGATCCAGAATATCACCAGCAATGCGGGGAAAGCGGGACGAAACCACAGCCACTGTTGCGGCAGAGGCATTACTGCAAGTAGCAAGGACAACAGAATAGTGACCGCGATAAACCAGCGGTTATTCGCTTGCAACGGCCTGACCTCCGCTGCTAATCACGGCCAGCACGAAGCGGCTGCGATTCATGCGTCCACGGGGCAACACCTCTGCCTCCGCAAAGGGTTTGCCGGGATCTCGCTGAACCGAAATCACCTCCCCGACCGGGTAACCAGCCGGAAAACGGCTACCGAGCCCCGAACTCAGTAGCAAGTCACCCTCTCGGATATCACTGGTGTTGGCCAGGTGGCGCAACTTCAAGCGATAGAGATCACCGGTACCCTCAGCAACCGTGCGCATGCTGTTGCGCAGCACCTGCACAGGAATGGCGTGGCTAGAATCAGTAATCAGCAATATACGACTGAAGGACCCACCGGCCTCTATCACCTGCCCCAGTAAACCGCTGGCATCCATAACCGGTGTGCCCACATCAATGCCATCATCTCGCCCCTTGTCGATCAGCAGTACATGCTCCAACGGATCTGGTGAAACCCCGATAACCTGCGCAACCAACACCCGGTCATCAACCACCTCAGCCGAATTCATCAGCTCTTTCAGCTGAGTATTTTCCGCCTTTACCGCAGCCAGCAACTGACTGCGCTGCTCCAGCAACAGTACCTGGCGTTGCAGACGGCTGTTTTCCTCTTGCAGCTCCTCGCGGGAGCGAAACTGATTATCGGCCCAATCACCGATACGCTCAGGTGCGTCGGTGACCCAATAGAGAGGGGCGATAACCCCGGACAGTTTTTCACGAACAGGCTGGAACCAATGGGTATAGTGATCCGAAACGATCAACGCGATGGCAAGTATAGCGAGGAGGCCCAGGCGGTATTCAGCAGAGGGACCGCGGGTAAATAGCGGTTTCACAGGCAACCCCCTCTTTATTTATAGTGATTGTTATTGTGAAGAAGCAAGCCGCGCAGACTCATCGATTGTGTACGCAACCCAATAAGCATGGGGCTTTCGAGCATCCCCGAAAGCCCTGCTGGCTCGCGCAGCGCCAGCCATTAATTCGACATCAAGTAAAGTCGATTGCGATCCAACATATCCAGGGCCTTGCCGCCACCGCGGGCAACACAGGTCAAAGGATCATCGGCCACAATTACTGGCAGGCCGGACTCTTCCATCAATAGGCGATCCAGATCCCGCAGCAAAGCACCGCCACCGGTCAACACCATACCGCGCTCTGCGATATCAGAAGCCAACTCCGGAGGGGATTGCTCCAGTGCACTTTTTACCGCCTGCACGATACCGGTCAGCGGCTCCTGCAGGGCTTCAAGGATTTCATCAGAATTGAGGGTAAAGCTGCGGGGTACACCTTCAGCCAGGTTGCGGCCACGCACATCGATTTCACGGACTTCACTGCCTGCGTAAGCACAGCCAATTTCCTCCTTGATACGCTCAGCAGTCGCATCACCAATCACACTGCCGTAGTTACGACGCACATAATTGACGATAGCCTCGTCAAAGCGATCACCGCCGATACGCACTGAATCAGAGTAGACCACGCCGTTCAGGGAGATAATAGCAATCTCAGTGGTACCGCCACCGACATCCACCACCATGGAGCCGCTCGCCTCTTCTACATTCAGACCAGCACCGATCGCCGCCGCCATCGGCTCCTCGATCAGGGAGACTTCGCGAGCTCCCGCCCCCAGAGCCGATTCGCGAATCGCCCGACGCTCCACCTCTGTCGACTGACAAGGCACACAAACCAGAACTCTCGGACTCGGGCGCATCCAGCTATTTTCGTGCACCGTTTTGATAAAGTGCTGCAACATTTTCTCTGTTACCTGAAAGTCCGCGATAACGCCGTCTTTCAGGGGACGAATTGCAGTGATATTGCCCGGAGTCCGACCGAGCATGCGTTTGGCGTCAACACCGACAGCCTCAACGATTTTTTGGCCATTGTAGTGACGGATAGCGACGACAGAAGGTTCGTCGAGTACTACGCCTCGATCGCGAACGTAAATCAGCGTGTTGGCAGTTCCCAGATCGATGGAGAGATCACTGGAAAACATACCCCGCAAACGTTTAAACATGGAATTCAATTACCTTGTACTAATTGTCAGCCCCCAGGTCGGGTACTGCGGGCGCGGCTTATTTTATGGATATAAATCCTAATTAGTCCGCACAAATAATTCTGAGTTCCGAGCCGCATTTCGAATCGGAATCTACGTAATATACCGGAGCCTCTCATCACACGGCAGGATTCGGCAAACTCTAACAACGGCATCGCATCAGAGCAAGGCTGAAGGCGAGCCAATTCAGAGCCGGCATTCAATACGGCCCTGACCGGTGAGAATATAAACCCACTGTGCTAAATTTGCGGGTCCTGCCTGACGCTAACCGTCGGAGCAGTTTTCGACTCGCAACTCAAGCTGGAGGAGCCCATCACCATGGCAGTGGATACGCAAACTGTAGAAAAACTGGCGGAGTTGGCCCGTATCGCCATATCCAAACAAACAATTGAGGAGGTCAGCAACCGCCTCGGGGATGTGCTGCAGTTGGTGGACCAGCTGCAAGCCGTGAATACCGACGGTATTGCCCCAATGGCGCATCCTCTGGATGAAATCCAGGTACTGCGTGCCGACAAAATAACAGAATCCAACAACCGCAAGGACTTCCTCGAGCTGGCCCCTCAGACGGAAGATGGTCTCTACCTGGTCCCCAAAGTGATTGACTAAACGGCGAAAGATCCACGAAGTCTGCCCGAATACCCAGCCCTCAGCCCGCCCAGAGCCATTTAGGGAAAAATATGCATCAGCTTACTATCGCCGAGATCATCCGCGGATTGCGCAGCAAAGAGTTCTCAAGCACTGAGCTAACCCGTCATTTACTCGGCCGCATCCAACAGCTGGATGGCAGCTACAACAGTTTTATCAGCATCACTGAAGAAAAAGCGCTGGCACAAGCCAAAGCCGCAGACCAACGCCTGGCCGATGGCGATGCGCCCGTATTGTGCGGTGTACCGATTGCCCACAAAGATATCATCTGCACAAGCGGTGTACGCACCAGTTGCGCCTCGAAGATGCTCGATAATTTTATTCCACCTTATGACGCCACGCTGGTAGAAAACCTCAATACAGCCGGCACCGTCACACTGGGTAAAACCAATATGGACGAGTTCGCCATGGGCTCCTCCAATGAAAGCAGTTACTACGGCCCGGTGAAGAATCCCTGGGACACTGGTTACGTACCCGGCGGCTCCTCTGGCGGCTCCGCTGCTGCCGTTGCCGCCCTGCTGGTACCGGGCGCCACCGCCACCGATACTGGCGGCTCTATTCGACAACCTGCGGCACTGACCAACACGACTGGCCTAAAACCCACTTACGGCCGTGTATCCCGCTTTGGTGTCGTTGCCTATGCCTCTAGCCTGGATCAGGCCGGCCCCATAGCTCGCAATGCCGAGGACGCCGCCCACCTGTTGTCCGCCATGGCCAGCCACGACCCGAAGGACTCTACTAGCCTGGACCACCCGCATACAGATTTTACTGCCGGGCTGGATAATTCCGTTGCAGGCCTCAAAATTGGTGTACCCAAAGAATATTTCGGTGAGGGACTCAACCCGGAAACCGCGAGCCGGGTGCAAGATGCACTGAAGGAGTTAGAAAAACTCGGGGCCCAGCTGGTGGATATCAGCTTACCCCACACAGAGCTGGCCATTCCCGCTTACTATGTCATCGCACCGGCAGAGGCCTCCGCCAACCTGTCCCGCTTCGACGGCGTGCGCTACGGCCACCGTTGCGAAGACCCCAGTGACCTGCGCGACTTGTATATGCGCTCCCGCGGCGAAGGCTTTGGCGAAGAAGTTCAACGCCGTATTTTGGTCGGCACCTACGCCCTGTCAGCGGGTTATTACGACGCCTACTACAACAAAGCCCAACAGGCGCGCCGCTTGGTCAAGCAGGACTTTGTACAGGCCTTCGACAAGGTGGATGTCATCATGGGGCCCACCACGCCCTCTCCCGCGTTCAAGTTGGGCGCCAAAAGTGCCAACCCTATCGCCATGTACCTGGAAGATATCTACACCATCGCCACCAATCTGGCGGGGCTACCGGGCATGTCTATCCCCTGTGGCCTAGTCAACAATATGCCCGTAGGCCTGCAAATCACCGGAAATTACCTGGATGAGGCGCGCATGCTCAACATCGCCCATCAATATCAACAGGTAACCGACTGGCACAAAGCCAGCGCCGTATAAGGAGATCTATCGTGGAATGGGAAATCGTTATCGGACTGGAAATACATGTCCAGCTATCCACCCAGTCAAAGTTATTTTCCGGCGCCAGTACCCGCTTCGGCGCCGAGCCCAATACCCAGGCCTGTGCCGTGGACCTGGCCATGCCCGGCACTTTGCCCGTACCCAATGAAGAGGCCTTTCGCTACGCCGTCATGTTTGGCCTAGCCATGAATGCGGAAATCGGCAAGCGCTCCATTTTCGAGCGCAAGAACTACTTTTACCCGGACCTTCCTAAAGGCTACCAAACCACCCAGCTGGAGCAACCGATCGTTGGCCCCGGTGAAGTTGAGATTCACCTGGAAGGTGGCAGTCACAAAAAGATTCGGCTGCACCATGCACACCTGGAGGAAGATGCCGGAAAATCTCTACACGAAGATTTCCAGAGCATGTCCGGTATCGACCTCAACCGCGCCGGCACACCACTAATAGAAATTGTTTCTGAGCCCGATATGCGCAGCGCTGTCGAGGCCGTCGCCTTCCTGAAGAAAATCCACAGTATCGTAACCTACCTGGGTATTTCCGACGGAGATATGTCCCAAGGATCCCTTCGCTGTGACGCCAACGTTTCCGTGCGCGTAAAAGGCACTGATAAGCTGGGCACGCGCACGGAATTAAAGAATATAAACTCTTTCCGCTTTGTCGAGCGCGCAATCAAAGTCGAGGCCGAACGGCAGATTGATATCCTTGAAAATGGCGGCAGTATTACGCAGGAAACTCGCCTCTACGACGCAGACAAAAACGAAACCCGCTCAATGCGCAGTAAAGAAGTGGCCAATGACTATCGCTACTTTCCCTGCCCCGATTTACTCCCGGTATCCCTCACTGACGACTACATCGAACAGCTGCGCGGCACTCTGCCGGAACTGCCAGACACCAAGGCCTTACGGTTCCAGTCCGAATACCAGTTATCAGTCTACGATGCCGACCAAGTGACTCAGGAGCGTGCCAGCGCAGACTTTTTTGAAGCCGTTTGCAAATCCTGTGGCGAGCCCAAACTTACAGCCAACTGGATTAACGGTGAACTGGCGGCACTGCTCAACCGCCAGGGAATCACCATCCACCAGTCGCCGGTTTCCGCTGAACAATTGGCCGGACTTATCTCGCGTATCAAGGACAACACCATTTCCAGCAAGACCGCCAAACAGGTTTTTGAAGCCATCGCTGACGGGGCAGGTAATGCCGATGAAGTCATCGAAAAGCGCGGACTCAAACAGGTGTCTGATACCAGCGCGATTGAAAAAATGGTAGACGATGTTATCGCTGCAAGTCCCACCCAGGTAGAAAACTATCGTAAGGCTGACGAATCAAAACGGCCCAAAATGATGGGCTACTTTGTTGGCCAAATCATGAAGTCCTCCAAAGGCCAAGCGAATCCGCAGATGATCAACAACATGCTCAGGAAGAAGCTGGGCGAGCTACTTTAAAGACCAATACTCAAATAGCCAGAGCTGGGAATACCCGGCCACCATTAACGCAGTAAGGAAAAAGTTTTGAGCCTGAAAAAAGACAAACAAAAAGTACTCGGAGAAGTTTTCGACGAGGAGCGTATCGCTGGTTTCCTGACTGGAGAAGCCCCCAAAGGGGTTAACCGGGATCACCACCTGCTCGAGCGCGCCTATCGCAGTATGAAAGCTGAAAGTTTTGCCACTTTTGTACAATTGTTTCTCGCCGAGGGCCTAGATCTAAATAGCACCGGTCCCGATGGGAAAACCCTGCTGGCCCGGATCAGTAATCACCGCCAAAGCCACGAATACAGCGATATATTAAAGACCGCTGGCGCTAAGTGATAAAACACGGGTAGCGCACCAGCGAAAGGTAAGTATATGACTTCAAATCCTGTTCACGGTATCGACGCACTGGTGCGCGGTGTCCACTTAATAACCCGGCGTGAGTTGCGCCCTTTTATTTTAGTGCCCCTGCTGATCAATCTGGTGCTATTTATTATTATCAGTAGCATCATGATTTCACAGCTGGGAGGGCTTAGCGACTATATCAGCAGCCTGCTTTCACACGCGCCAGTCAATACGGAAAATATGTCCTGGTGGGAATCCATCATGGCCAAAGGCGCCGCCTGGACAGCCAGTGTTTTTCGTTGGCTAGCCTGGACTGTTGCACTGCTGGTACTTTTCCTTTTCTTCCTCGTCTACGGCTATTTGTTCAGCATTATCACCAATATTATCGCCGCCCCCTTTAACGGTTTACTCGCAGAAAAAGTAGAAGAACTTCTTACCGGGAAAGCACCACCAGCGGAACCTATAATGCAAATGGTATGGCGTACTCTGGGCCGGGAATTACGCAAGCTGGGTTACTTTTTAGTTTGGGGTATCATTGTATTTATTATTGCCACCATCACCAGCTGGACAATTTTTATCCCTGCGATACTAACCGCCACTTGGGGCGCCTGGTGCATGGCTATTCAATATATTGACTACCCACTGGATAATCACCAGCGTCCATTTGATGAATTAAAAACGGTTTTGCGCCGTCGTAAATTAACCAGCCTCGCTTTTGGCGGAACGGTAATGCTGGCTAAAATGGTGCCGATTTTAAATATCTTTGTGATGCCCGCCGCCGTCGCTGGCGGTACCGCACTTTGGATTGAACGCCTGCGGCAGGAAGGTGATCCTGGCAACGCAGCGCAACTCCTCCAGTAGCCAGCCAGTCTTATTTGATGCCGCAAAGTATCGATAAGAGAAAAGCCCTCTCACCCAGGGGGCTTTTATTTTTCTCCACAGGGCACATATCAAGGATCACTTTTCCCCTTTATCTATAGGGGGCTAGAGTGAAGACAGGCGGCGAAAAGTGAAACCTGAAACCGCCTTTCAATGACTCGTTCTGATACGCTTAACAGCCAGGCTACCGACCAGAAGTCTTCTTTTTCTTAAGCGCTCTATACCAAGGCTGCTGCTCCTTGGCAATGTAAGCTGTTGCTGATAGGCATTTCGCCAAACCTTCCAACTCTCTGTCAAGCACGTCAACTGGAAGCTTCCTGTCCACCATCTGCTGAACCCTGTCAGCCAACAGCGCATTTTGCAACCCTTCAGGCTTCTGTATACCCGTTTTTAAAATCTGAGGTATCCACTTGGACAAGTCGTCTATCGTAATCCGGTCATTTCCCTGATCTGGATATTTTTCAAAATCATCATCAAAGGCCAAGCCCGAATCATGCTTTAAAAAAATGTCATTCAAGTGCCGATTGGACTCTTCAAAGCGCATAAAGAATTGCTTAGCAACATTCCTTGACGGCTGCAACTCGGCAGTCTCTCGCAACATCATCGGTTTCAGCTTATTAATATCGGACTCGGCCACCCCCAGCTTTAACAAGTCGTGAGTCAACAAAAACTCTTTTCGCCCCACACCTTCGTTAACGAATCGGCTACTTATTTTCACCCCCCCCCCAAGCAACAATAAAAAATCACTAATAATATCGCCACCATGTAAGGTCGCACGAGTAAACGATCTAACCATAAGAGAGCCGGTCCCAAAAACTGCTTCCCACAATTTCAATTTGGCAAAATAATCGTAGTAAGCTTCGATATTCTTATCAAAAGCTGGGAAAGCCCCCTTATCGTGTCCAAGTAATTTACTCGAGGAACTTCGATTTGACGCCGCGCCACGCGCGCCCTGTTTTTTAAACGAAATTGCTTGCAGATCTTGTCTACGCAGGTAAACAATTACCTGGACATCATCAAAATACTTAGCGCAAGTCCGTTGAACTTCTTCGATATCTTCACGCTGATGGAAAAAACACAGATGCTCAGCGGAAACAATTACTCTATCACTGCTGCTTGTGGCCAAAAGAGCGGCAAGGCGCTTATTCAGCCGAAAAACAACCTCGTCATTTTGACGACAGACTTCAACACAACCTGAGGAATTTCCCTTTTTTCCCAGCGACAGAAATTCAATGCCGGCTGTGCCGAGCACTTGTACCTGCTCTTTCAAGGCTAATTGAAGGGAGCTTGAACCTGTTTTGTGGAAGCCAATATGTAGATAGAGGGTGCGCATCCGAATTATTACTGTAATTTTTAATAAAAAAACATGACCGAATCCAGGCAAGCCCCAATACAGCTGGAGCGCTCCCTAGCTACCGAATGATTACTCGGGTAGCAGACTAAACCTGATTAATTTTAGGACAAAATAGAGAGGCGGGAAGAAAATATAGCCACTTCTGGTACATTCGTCACAATATCGGCTTTAACAAAGTACCAAAGGCTTAATAGCCACGGATATTAATACCCGAATTTCAATAGCCGGTATTTGACAATATTGACCACACAACTCAAACAGCTGGATTTGGCGAGGTATTTGAAAGCTATAAAAAGCAGACTTGAGCCTATGGCCATGTCTTAACGCTTTGGCTGGATTGGCACTGGGGTCAAGTTCTGATGAGGTGGCAGGGAGCCACTTCAGGTAATGGAGCCCAGAGATCTGCTATTTCAGTATTGCAATCGCCGGATCGGGGACCTGTTACAACTATCGACTAAAGCGCCACACCAGAGCCCTCACCGCTTCCGGCGACAGCCCCAGTTGGTTTCAGAGGAGAAGTGGGATACAGCGCGGCACATTGATTAGTACGGGAGAAGCGTCTCCCAAACCACGCTTGCGTTTCGACTCAGTAACGCCGTGGGCGGCGATGCCCACCGCTACCGCCCCGGCGACCATCACGACGGCCATCACGATCGGAATGGCTGCGCTGAATATGTACCTTGGGCGGCTCTACCAAAAGTTCCTCAGGCGGCACTTCACACTTCAGCTTACCGCCGAGCAACTGCTCGATAGGTTCGAGGCGCATAGCATCGTCCTCACAGGCAAAACTGATAGAAGTTCCTGTTTTACCTGCGCGCCCCGTACGGCCGATACGGTGTACGTAATCCTCCGGCTCCTCCGGCAGTGTAAAGTTCACCACATGACTGATACCGTCGATATGGATACCGCGCCCAGCCACATCAGTGGCAACCAAGACCTTAGTTTTACCTGACTTAAAGTCATCGAGGGTACGCACTCGCTTGTTTTGAGCCACTTCCCCAGAGAGTAAGCCGGCAGGAATCCCGTGTGCGAGGAGGCGCTCATGCAAACGGCGGCACTGATCGCGGCGGTTGGCAAACACAATCAGGCTATCCACTTCTTCCCGCTGCAATATGTTGTAAAGGAGCGAGTACTTCTCCTCACTCGCAGACAGGTAAACATGCTGCTCCACAGAATCTGTAGCAACTCTTTCCGGCTCAATTTCAATCACCACCGGTTCATCGGTCCATTGCTCTACCAGGGAATCGACCTCAGGAGTAAAGGTTGCGGAGAAGAACATTGTCTGACGGTGGGTTTTTCGAGGAGTTTGACGCACGATACGGCGCACTTGGGGGATAAACCCCATATCCAGCATGCGATCCGCCTCATCGATTACCAAAACTTCGGCCTGGTCCAGATAGCAGTCACGGTTGCCGACGAAATCCAGCAGGCGTCCCGGTGTCGCAACCAGGATGTCTACCAATCGTTCATTCAAATTGCGCTGCTGCTTTTCATAATCCATACCGCCGACCAGGGTATGAATCTCCAGATCGGTGTATTTGCACAAATCCCTGGCATCATCTGCAATCTGCATCACCAACTCGCGTGTCGGGGCAATAATCAAGGAGCGTGCCTCACCAGCATAGCGCTCCCCCTCAAACGGATGCTTGAGGAGATCATCTATCACCGTCACCAGGAATGCTGCTGTCTTGCCAGTACCGGTTTGCGCCTTGCCTACCAGATCGTGGCCGTTGAGTGTGTGCGGGAGAGAGCGCCCTTGAATGGGAGAACAGTATTCGAAACCCAGATCGTGGATTGCGCGCATCACTTCGAGGGGCAGCCCCAGATCATGAAAGCGTACTTTACCCTCCTGTTCAGGCACCTGAAACTCATCCAGAGACCAGGGCTTAGCGGCTTCTTGTGGCTCTCTGCTGCGCTGCCGCCCTTTATGAGCCGCCCTGTCGCCGCTCCTGCGCGTTTTCCCCTCCTGTTGCGTGGACTTGGCGCTCCCCTTGGAGGCCGTTTCGGGTGACTTTTGCACCTCTTCTCGGCGCCCGGAGCTCTCTTCTCCCCGGCGGGAATCCTTGTCCTCTTTGGAGGAGGAACGGCGGAACAGCTTTCCTATCAAGTGAAATACTCGCTAAAATGTTCAAATAATCGGCGAGTATACCACCTCTACGTGGCACCCTGCCCGCTATAGTGGCGGCACAACCAATAATCCACGCTAAAAAAGCGCCCACCGCCACTGCAAAATAGAGCCAGCAGCATAATGAGATAGGTTGCGGAGAACTCAATACCGTTCTTCAGGATCGTGACCCCCCCGCTCTCCACCAGCCATTCGTAATTGCCATGCTCCTTCAGTAGATCAACGATTTTTTCTTTACGCACAGCTGCTTCATCCAGCAGGTCCTTGCGCCATTCCCAAGGTACACTCAGGGTCTTGTCTGGCAGCGCCGACCAGCCATTATCCCAGTGGGCAGTGACCGCAGCTACGGCCATTACAAACATCAGAGGAATTGCCACCAAGCGTGTGGCAAACCCCACCAGAATAGCGATACCACCAAAAAACTCTACCAATGCTGCGAGCCAGGCCATCAGCATGGGCGCGGGCAACCCCAGGCCCCAGTCCGGATTTCCAAACCACGCCGCGACCTGTTCGATGTTATTCATTTTATTCAAACCAGCCAATATAAAAATTGGCGCCAGGTAAATCCGCAGCAACAGCGGCCCCGACCAATCAATTTTGCGCACATAATGTACAAAGCAGTTATACCCGCGGCTCAGGCAATTCATTGCACCACTCATTTAAATCACTCTCTCATCAGTGTCTTTGTTCACTTTAGTCGAGCGATTCCGCTAACTCTTACACTCAACCCGAAGTAGGGCATGGCAAAGCGCATCTATGCTTGCACAGTGCGGTCAGCTGGAGAGTCATCAGGTGGGAGAAACGTACGTACTGGTTCACGGCCTTTTCCATGGAGGCTGGTGCTGGGCCAAAGTAGCCAGATACCTGCAAAATCTCGGGCACCAGGTCTTTACGCCGACCCAAACCGGCTTGGGGGAGCGCAGACACCTTCTTTCACCCGACATCGGGCTGAGCACGTTTATTCAAGACCTGATCAATGTGATTGTGTATCGGGAGCTACAGCAGGTGGTTCTGGTGGGGCACAGCTTTGGCGGCATGGCAGCAGCCGGTGCCGCCGATGCACTACCGGGACGGATTCGGCGACTGGTCTATCTCGACGGAGCAATACCTGAACCGGACCAGCCTTTTAGTATCCAGCTCCCCGAGGGCACTTTGCAGGAAAGGTTGAAACAAGCAAGAAAGATAGATGGCACTATTTGTATGATGCCCCCAGAGCCAGGCCTGTTGGGAGTGACTGAGCCCGAGGATATTCAATGGCTGAAGCGCCGGATGACCCCACACCCAATGAAAACCCTGCTCGACCCTATTCACCTTCGGCGGAAACCTGAAGACGGACCGCCATGTACCTTCATCCACTGCACCCAGCCACAGTACCCGCCAGCGGTATACAGCAGCCGAAAAGCCAGGCAGTTTCGTGGCTGGCGATACCGGGAAGTGAAGATGAACCATGACTGCATAATCAATAGGCCCCAACTGGTGGCCAAACTTCTTGCGGAATCCCTTTAATTAGCACTGGGCTACAGAGCTATTCGTGCCGTAGAATGTCGGGCCTTTTTGCAGTAACGCCCCGCCCGCCCCAAGTAAGTTGAAAGCTTTTCCAAATACCCGGCTCAGCGCCTGTTTCAGCTGCAACTGCGCACTGCGGAGCATTTAACAGGATTAATTTGTTGTCGAAATTAGCCCAAACCCCACAATCATCCACCAACGCAAGTGACAACAGCCTGGGTTTCCCCTTGTTCAAGTTTTACCGGAACGCCACCAAGACCGAATTGTCGCACCTGACTACCCTGGGAGGTCCGTTGGTGGTCAGCAACCTCGCAGTGGTCAGCATGGGCGTTGTCGATACTCTGGTGGCCGGGCGCGCCGGCGAGGTCAATTTGGCCGGACTGGCTTTGGGGTCGAGCATCTGGGCAGTTTGCGCGGTCACCTTGATTGGGTTACTCGCTGCGATTTCACCCGTGGTCGCTCACCTGCGCGGCGGGCGAGACGAAGAAGGCTGCTCCAAGCAATTGCTGCAAGCCCTATGGATTGCCCTGATAGGCGGTATTATCGTCGTTTCGGCATTACTTGCTGTTCCGATCTGGAGCCATTGGATCGATACAGAAGAACCTGTTCGCCAGGTTTTGGAAGGCTATGTCCTGGCTCTCACCGTGGGTACTCTGCCCTTTGCTCTGGGCACTGCATTGCGCGGCTACTGCGAAGGTATGGGGCAAGTTCGCCCAGTAATGCGTATCTATATCACCGCAGCGATTTTAAATATCCCGCTGGATATTCTTCTTGTATTCGGTGCCGGCCCCATACCCGCGATGGGTGGCGCCGGGTGCGGCTGGGCTACGGCTGCGGTCAGCTGCCTGATCGCACTGGCACTTTTCTGGCACGCCAACAATGATCCCGTATACCACACCTTGAGACTGAAGCTAATTCCGCCACGCCCCCATTGGCCGACTCTGCGACACCTGTTGGCCGTAGGCCTGCCTATCTGCGTAGGCGCTGCCAGCGAAGTAACCTTTTTTGCCAGCCTCACCATACTACTCGCCCCCTATGGCGCCGCTATTGTCGCCGCCCATCAGATAGGTATGAGTGTCGGCTCCGTATTTTATTTGGTCGCCCTGGCTTTGGCCCAAGCGCTAAGCATTCGCACCGCCCAACTTCTCGGGCAGGGGCGGCCAAAGCGCGCACGCTTCTGTGGCAAGGTGGGTATCGGCAGCGGCGTTATTTATGCATTGGGGACGGGAATACTACTGATTACCCTGCGCACCCTGTTCGTGCAGGCCTATACCAGCAACACAGAAATTATCGCAGTGGCAACTAACCTGCTACTGCTCTGCGCCGCTTTTCAGCTGGTAGATGTCGCCCAGGCCATGACTTGGGGCGCACTGCGCGGATACAAAGATACGGGGGCGCCCATGTGTATCCAGCTTTTCTCTTACTGGCTGGTGGGACTTTCCAGCGCCTATTGGTTGGGAGAGAATTTTTGGGGAGTATATGGCTACTGGGCCGGAGTCTGTATCGGGCTGGGGGTCGCCTCTATTCTGCTCGGTTTCCGCTTTTGGCGGACCAGCCGCAGGGCGATTAAACGGGCCTATGGATACGCGTAATTCGGCGTGTATCACATTCCCAGGGAACGCTTTGACTATACTGGCGCTCCAAGTCCCAACCCGTGCCGGACACAAGGCCCTCCGGCACATCCCGATAGTTGAAGTTGACCGGAGTGCCTAATGACCCCGCGCCTATCCCGCCAAAGGGCCCGACGCCTGTTGAGCCTCGCCCTGCTACTGACATCTACCCAGGCTCTAGGGACTGACGACACTAGCGCCGCGCAAAAAGAAGCGGTACCCCAAGCAACCAACCTGCAGCTAGATCAGCCAGTAATTACCGAACTGGGGCCCCCTGCCGGCGTAAAACCCGCAGCGGCAAACACTCCAAGGGCAGCAGACAGCGCTGAGGACATTTCTCTACCGCAGGCAGAAAACCTGCAACTGGATCAGCCTATTCAGGAGCTGGACCCGCAGCCCGTGGCAAAAGACGAAACTGCGCCCGCAGCAGTAGCTGAGACGAAAGCAGTAAACGCGCAAGCTGAACTGCCAGAACCCGGCACAATTTCCCTGGTACCGGGAAAAATCGCCAAGCCACTGCGCTTACTCGGAGCGGAAATTCCCCCCGCTACCTCTACGCGTCTGGCCTGGTCGCCCAGCCAACATTTTGAAGGCGTCTACAGCCCTACTGCGGTATTGGTGGTCAATGGAGCCAAGCCCGGCCCAGTATTATGTCTCACTGCCGCAGTACACGGCGATGAACTGAATGGCGTGGAGACAGTGCGAAGAGTGATGTACGACCTCGACGCCGACCACTTGAGCGGCGCTGTTATTGGCGTCCCCATCGTAAACTTGCAGGGCTTTCATCGAGGCTCCCGCTACCTAACCGATAGACGCGATTTAAACCGACATTTTCCCGGCGACCCCGATGGCTCCTCTGCTTCGCGAATTGCCAATTCGTTTTTCCACGAAGTCATCAGCCGCTGCAACGCGGTCGTGGACCTGCATACCGGTTCTTTTTACCGCACCAATTTACCGCAGCTGCGCGGTGATCTGAGCAATCCTAAAGTGGTTAAAATGACCCAGGGTTTCGGGTCAACAGTCGTGCTGCACAGCGCTGGAGCCAAAGGCACTCTGCGCCGCGCCGCCGTCGAGGCCGGCATCCCCACCGTCACTCTGGAAGCCGGAGCCCCCATGGTGCTCGACGAATTATCGGTAAGCCACAGCGTGAAAGGTATCCGCACCCTGCTCAACCAACTGGGCATGGTAAGCAAATTTCGCCTCTGGGGAGACCCAGAGCCCGTCTATTACACCTCCACCTGGCAGCGGACTTCGACCGGCGGGGTTATTTTCAGTGAAGTACAACTGGGGGAATTTGTACGCAAAGGGGATCTTTTGGGTACTGTCACCAATCCGATCACCAATGTGCGCACGGAAATTCGCTCGAAACACAACGGCCGCATTCTCGGTATGGCCCTGAATCAGGTCGTGCAGCCAGGTTTCGCCGCCTATCATATCGGCCTACAGGCACCCCAGGAGCAAATCAGTTCGCCGCAGGAAGTGGTGGCAGAGGAGTCGGTGGCGGACAAATCCCAGAGCAAAGCACCCGCCACTCCAAATACTACCCAGGCACCGACTGAAGGAGAGGAGTAAATTCGTACCTTATCTATCACTAACCCGATCAACCACGGTCACCTCAGGCTTTGCCAGAGGTTCGGGTTGCAGGGTGATATGCTCGATATCGAAGCGCTTACCCAAGGTTTCCCGCAAGCGCTCCAATACCCTGGGCCAAGCCAGTAAGTCGTCAACCACGATATGGGCGGACAGGGAAATAGTGCTGGAATCCAAGCGCCAGATATGCAAATCGTGTACAGAACGCACGCCTGTCACATTCACCAGTGTCTCACCCACTACCGGCAAACTGAGCTCTCTCGGCACCCTCTCCATTAATACATCCACTGCATCCCTCAACAAACGGATACAGGAAAAAAGAATTAACAGACTAATCAACAGAGAAAGCAGGGGATCGATAGGCACCCAGCCGGTGAAATAGATCACCGCACCGGAAGCCAGTGCCGCGATAGAGCCCAGCATATCGCCCATTACATGCAGTAGGGCTCCACGAATATTAAGGGTCTGCTCACCCTTCAACAGAACCCACGCCGCCAGAATGTTAACCATCAGGCCCGCAGCCGCAATTAACATTACGGTGCCGCCGTGCACCGGCTGTGGATTGCGTAACCGATCGATGGCCATAAAGGAAATTCCGACAACTATCAGCAACATGATCAAGCCGTTAGTAACCGCTGCCAGGACCTCTGCCCGCCCCCAGCCAAAAGACAGCTCCCGGTCAGCCGGCTTCTTCGCCAACACCGCGGCTATAGCCCCCAGTGCCAGGGCGAAAGTATCGGTCAGCATATGGGCTGCGTCGCCGAGGAGTGCCAAGGAGCCAGACAACCAGCCGCCTATCGCTTCGACAATTGAAAACCCCAAGGTTAGGATCAGTGCAATAATCAGCGGGCGCAAAGCCCCATTGCCATTGCGGTGATGGACGTGATCGTGCATTCACTCACTCCGTTGAATTCCAGGACAGCTACCTAAGTAATCTATTTTTGCCCTAACGTAATCCGCTCCCAGCCGGAGTAATCCCTACGACTGGCAACCCCCTTAAATCCCACTGCCGTAAAGATTTCCCGCACACGGTCGGCCTGCTGCCAGCCGTGCTCAACCATAAGCCAGCCATCCTCTTCCAGATAGTCGCCAGCCACTGCTGCAATATGCTCGATATCCGCCAACCCCTGCCGCTCTGCCACCAGAGCAGAGAGCGGCTCAAAGCGCACATCCCCCTGACCCAAATGGGGGTCAGAGGCATCGATATAGGGAGGGTTGCTCACAATCAGGGAAAAAGGCTGTTGCTCCAGACTGGAAAACCAATCACTCTGGATCATCTCGACATTTTTCAGGGCGAGTCTGCGACGATTCTCTTCAGCAAGGGCAAGAGCTGCGGGTGATTTTTCTGCGGCAATAATTTGCCAAGCAGGCTTTTCCGATGCCAATGCCAATGCAATAGCACCACTGCCGGTGCCCAGGTCCAACACCCGCAGTCTTTGCTGGGGAAAAAATTCCAACGCAGTCTCTACCAGTAATTCAGTATCTGGGCGAGGGATCAGAGTTGATGGGTCTACTTTGAGCGGCAGCGACCAAAACTCGCGCTCACCGATCAAATGTGCCACTGGCTCCCCCGCTTGGCGGCGTTGCAGCAATTGTTCGAATCGTTGCTGTTCGACAGCAGTCAGCTCATATTCTGGCCAGGTGTAAAGCCAAGTGCGCTCGCGACCCAGCACACTGCCGAGCAACAATTCTGTATCCAGACGCGCACTGTCGCTCGCTGTTATCTCGGCGCAGCGCGCGATATTTTCCTTGACGCTGGTCATGAGGGAAACCTATGGCATCGCCGCCCTGGGCAGCGCAATAATTCGAGGTTACTGACCTAATGCGGCCAACTGATCCGCTTGGTATTCGGTGCGTAAGGGCCCGACCACTTCTGCGAGTGCTCCCTGCATCACCTCATCGAGTTTATAGAGCGTAAGACCAATGCGGTGGTCGGTAACTCGGCCCTGAGGGTAATTGTATGTACGGATTCGCTCTGAGCGATCACCGCTGCCCACCAGGCTCCTGCGGGCATCGGAAATTTCCTGAGCCGCTGCATTTTCCTGCTCAGTATTGAGCTTGGCCTGCAGCAACGTCATCGCCTTGGCTTTGTTTTTATGCTGGGAACGCTCATCCTGGCACTCCACTACAATACCGCTGGGAATATGAGTCAAGCGCACCGCCGAATCGGTTTTGTTAACGTGCTGACCACCAGCTCCCGATGCACGGTAGGTATCCACACGCAAGTCGGCTTTGCTAATTTCAATTGCGTCGCGCTCATCGGGCTCCGGCATCACAGCCACAGTGCAAGCGGAGGTGTGGATGCGCCCCTGGGATTCGGTTTCCGGAACCCGTTGCACCCGGTGCGCACCGGATTCAAACTTTAATTTTGCGTAAACATCCTCACCGGCAACGCGGGTAATAATCTCTTTATAACCGCCGTGTTCACCGATATTTTCGCTGACAATTTCTATGCGCCAACCCTGCTTTTCTGCATAGCGGGAGTACATACGGAACAAATCACCGGAGAAAATTGCAGCCTCATCGCCACCGGTTCCAGCGCGAATTTCCAAAAATACATTTTTTCTGTCGTTGGGGTCGCGAGGAAGCAGTAACGTTTGCAGCTCTCGCTCCAAAGGCTCAATCTGGGCTTCTGCCTCGCGCAGTTCTTCCCTGGCCATTTCACGCATTTCAGGATCACTTTCCTGAAGCATCTCCCGCGCCGCAGCCATATCTTCCTGCAATTGCTTATAACTGCCGTAGCATTTGACTACTTCTTCCAGCTCAGCATATTCCCGCGAAAGATCACGGAACTGATTCTGATCGGCAATGACTTCCGCATCACCTAGCAGCGCAGAGACTTCTTCATGGCGCTCCTGCAGATTGTCCAGTTTGTTCAGTAACGACTCTTTCATTGTTGTTTTTTCTCTGATTCGATATCGGTGAGATCATCCAAGCCGACAATCTCGCGAGCGATACGCAAACGCTCAAGGTCGCCCTCCGCAGTCGCTTTTTTCAGGCTGACGGTAGGTGCATGAATTAATTTATTGGTAAGAGAGCGAGCCAGTTGCTCCATCAACCGTCGCGGGTCCTCACCCTTGTCCAGCTGTAGCAGTACCCGCTCAAGCTCGGCGCTACTCACTTTTTGCGCCCGCTGACGATAGCTGCGGATGCTATCCACTGCTCCGAGAGAACGGCTATCCTGGGTAAACTCAGCCGCGGCCGCAGTAATAATTTCCCGAGCTGCCTCCGCCGCTTTCTCGCGGGAACGCTTGCCCTCATCAATAACTCCGCGCAGGTCGTCCACCGTGTAGAGATAGACATCGTCAAGCTCTCCAACTTCAGATTCGATATCCCGTGGTACCGCAATATCCACCATAAACATGGGCCTGTGGCGGCGCTTGCGCAGTGCCGATTCAACCGCGCCCTTACCCAGAATCGGTAACTGGCTGGCGGTGGAGCTAATCACAATATCCGCGCGCGCCAGATGTTCGGGAATATCGGCAAGTAAAATCGCCTCAGCACCGAAGCTCTCTGCGAGCAATTCTGCGCGGCTTAGGGTGCGATTGGCCACAATTACCTGCTTGACCCCCTGATCCAATAGGTGGCGAGCGACCAGTTCAACCGTTTCTCCTGCACCGATCAACAGTGCCGTCTGTTTTTTCAGGTCAGTAAAAATGCGTGAGGCCAGGGAAACTGCGGCATAGGCAACGGAGACAGGGTTTTCACCAATGGCCGTTTCGGTACGCACCTTCTTAGCCACAGTAAATACCCGCTGGAAGACCCGGTGCAACTCGCTGCCAACACTGCCGGATTCCCGCGCCACCGCGTAGGCGGACTTGATCTGCCCGAGAATCTGCGGCTCCCCCAGCACTAACGAGTCAAGGCCACAGGCGACGCGCATCATATGGCGCACGGCCTCCTCCTCGCTGTAGACATAGGCACAGCTCTTCAGCTGCTCCAGCGGAACCTGATGGTATTCCGACAGCCACTGCAGCAGCGGCTCTGCCTCCACGCTACCGTAAATTTCAGTGCGATTGCAGGTCGAGAGGATTGCCAGTTCGCGGCAACCCAGTGCTGCGCGCGCATCTCCCAGTGCGCCCGGCATCACCTCAGGAGCAAAAGCCACCCGTTCGCGCACCTCCACCGGCGCGCTATCGTGGTTGATACCCAGGGTAAGAATTGGCATAGACTTCCGTTAACATTAAATCTTGATAGGCGGAAACCGCACAGGGGCGCATTTTCACGGGCAGCCGCCTCCCTTGCAAGCGCATGAGCCAGTTATATTCTCCGCCGATTTGGTGCAGATCCCCAAGCCCCCCCCATTCGAAACCCGATTCACAGCTAGAATTATATGGCGATAATCGTTTAAAACACGCCAACTGTATCCAGCTTTCCTTCAGCGACAACGTATGGAAACGATCTATGCTCCCACCTCGCGCAAAACACTCCACATGCATGCCGTTCGGCCTACTGGCCAAATTTTCAGCACTCCTGTTGACCGCCTTGGCGCTAACCGCCTGTGCACAGGTCCAGGCCCCTGCGGCGCCAGAGGAAGGCCTGACAGGCGCCACTATCGAAACACGCAGCCTGAAAACCATGGAGTCAAATCCAGCGGAGGCCAAGGCCTTTCCCATTGACACTTTTTACACCCTGTTGGTTGCTGAGGTGGCCGGTATCCGGGAACAATACGATGTCGCCCTAGCCAATTACTACCACCAGGCGGAAGTCACCAAAGATGCCGGTGTCGCTGCCCGCGCTACCAGAATTGCACGCTTTTTAAACGCTCGCCAAGCCGCTTTGCGTTCGGCTCAGCTCTGGGCGGAGTTGGAACCGCAAAATGCTGAAGCTCAACTGGCCCTTACCGCAGAACTGACCTTGGCGGGCAAACTGCAAACCGCCTTGCTCCACGCGAAAAAAACGCTTGAACTCGGCGGCCGCCCCCCCCTGCAGTCTCTCGCAGCAACTGCCATTGCCCACGAACAACTAACCGAGCAATTAAGGCAAGAATTCTCCAGGCTGGCCAAAGATTACCCCCTCGACGATGAGGTCGTACTCAGTTACGTCATGGTGCTGCGCGACGAGAAGAAATTTTCGCACGCCCTGTCGCTGGTGCGCCGTATCCAGGAGCGTCATCCAGACCAACTCGATGCACCGCTGCTTGAGAGCCACCTGTTGGTTGATCAGGGGAAACGCAAAGAAGCCATCTCTCTGCTCGAGCGACTTGTCAGCATTCACCCCTCGGAAAGCCGCCTGCGCCTGCAATATGCACGCCTGTTAATCCGCGAGGATCTTACCCTGGCACGCCAACAGTTCGCCAAATTGGTTGCCCAGCGCCCAAATGATGGCAACCTGATTCTGTCCCTGGCTCTAATTCAATACGAGACCAATCAGGTGGAAGAGGCAACATCGCTATTTGCAAAGCTGCTCGAATTAGAACAGCACGAGTCAGCTGCGCATTTTTATCTGGGCGGTATTGCTGTAAAAGCAGGGGATTTTTCTAAAGCCATCGAACATTTCCGCAAAGTGGGACCCGGAAGCGACTATGTAGAAGCTATTACTCGCGGCACCGAGTTACTGGCAAGCCTGGGCCAACATCGGGTTAATCAGGACTGGTTTAATACATTGAGAGAAAAACACCCACAACAAGAAGAACATTTTTACCTGATGGAGGTCGAAATACTTCGTAAAAGCGGCGAGCCCAGCATAGCGCTTGAACGGGTGGAGCAAGCCCTGCAAACCAATAGTACCAGTGGCCGCTTAATGTACACTCGGGCATTACTGCACGACCAACTCGGCAATGCGCAGCAATTCGAAAAGGATCTCAGAAACCTACTGGAAAAAAACCCCGATAACGCCACCGTACTCAATGCACTCGGCTACAAACTGATTGAAGATAAATCCCGGCATACCGAAGCCTATGAACTGATTAGCCGCGCCCTCGAACTCGAGCCAGAAGACCCGGCCATTATCGACAGTATGGGGTGGATAGAGTACCGTCTGGGCAATTACAGTGCCGCAGAAAAATATCTGCGACAGGCTATGGAAAAACTGCCCGATCACGAAATTGCCGCGCACCTTGGCGAAGTGCTTTGGGCTCAAGGCGATCTCGAAGCGGCTCTGGCAGTGTGGAAGAAAGGCCTGCTACTCAATCCCCACAGCAAGATTATTCCGGCAGCGATGAAGCGCCTGCAAATCAAAGATTCAGTGGAACAACATGCATCAGACAATTGAGAAAACAATAGCCCGAAAATTCCATTGGTTACTACTGGCAAGTCTGGCCCTGCTAATTTCCGCCTGCGCCGGACAGAAAACCAAAGAGCAACCCGAGAAACCGGGCTCAACCGTTGAAAACAATGCACCTCAAACAGTAGTAGAGTTCACCCAATGGAATCTCAAAGGCAAATTGGGAGTCCGCTCACCCAAGGAAAACGGCAGTGCCAACCTTGCATGGCTGCAGGGCGGCGCAGAGAATTTCCGCCTGCACTTGAGCGGCCCCCTCGGTGCCGGCACTACCATAATTACCGGTTCAGCGGGCGGTGTCAGCCTAGTGCGCGGCGGCCAACCCCCCATCTACGCACGCAACCCTGCGGAACTCACCCAGGAGGCACTCGGCTGGCCATTGCCGGCTCGCGAAATGTTTTATTGGGTGCGAGGTTTACCGGCGCCCGGTGCGAAAAACGGTGAACAGCGCAACGCCCAGGGGCAGCTGCAAAGCTTGCAACAATCTGGCTGGGCACTGACTTTTAGCGACTACCGCAGCGAGGGCTCCTTCATGTTGCCAGCGCGAATCAAAGCGCAAACCAATGGCCCCGCCGGGCCGGTGTTGGTCACTTTGGTAATCAAAGACTGGGGTTTATAAATGCCGAAAAGGCAGCATGACGGTATTATGGCGGCTCTGTAACTAACACACCCGATTTCGCCCCATGCTGCTGACACTACCCGCCCCCGCAAAACTCAACCTGATCCTTCGTGTTCTCGGTCGCCGCCCAGACGGTTATCACGAATTACAAACTTTATTCCAACTACTCAATTACGGCGACTCCCTGGAATTCAGTGAAAACTCCGCTGGCACTATCACTGTCGATGCCGGTAGTTTGGAGGTGGCCGAGGAAGACAACCTGGTTTTTCGCGCGGCCCAGCTGTTGCGCCAGCACGTCAAACCCCAACTGAAGCGTGTACCCGGCGCACATATTCGCCTGATAAAAAACCTGCCCCACGGCGGTGGTATCGGTGGTGGCAGCAGCGATGCGGCAACAACCTTATTGGGACTCAACCAATTATGGCGATGCCATTTATCAATCGATCAGCTGGCTGAAATCGGCCAGCAGTTAGGCGCAGACATCCCCGTTTTTGTTCGCGGGCGTACCGCTTGGGCCGAGGGCATCGGTGAAAAATTAACCCCAATTACAACCGATGAACGCCACTATCTAGTGATCTCTACGGGTTGCGAAGTAAGCACTGCGAAAATTTTTCGCGATTCACGTTTGACAAGGGATTCCGTCGCAATTACATTAGCGGCCCTTCGCGAGGGACAGCTCAACGAGATGTCTCTGAGCAGTGCAAAACTGGAAGCACTTTCCGGTAACGACTGCCAGAAACTGGTAGAGAAGCTCTACCCTGAAATTCGCGATGCCAGAGAGTGGCTAGAGCAATTCGCTCCGGCGCAACTCACCGGCTCAGGAGGCTGCATTTTTGCAGCATTCCCTTCGGCACAGGCAGCCCTTAAGGTGTTTGCCAAGCTGCCGAAAGGATGGAAGGGATTTACAGCGGCAGGTGTACTGGTTTCGCCCACACATCGAGCGCTGTCGAAAATATCCTCGAGCGGTAGAGGAAACACGAGTGGGGCGTAGCCAAGCGGTAAGGCAGCGGGTTTTGATCCCGTCATGCGAAGGTTCGAATCCTTCCGCCCCAGCCAATTTCTCTATTTGCAATGGCGCAACCACAAACTGGTCCCGACATGCTTCAGTCAGCGCTGATCCAACCGGCCCAGGCCATTCGCACAGGGCTTAGCAAAGCCTCTCCCCAATTTTTTAAGAATCCTGTAAGCAGAATTGATCGCAAGCCCCTAACGGCTGTGCAGATGCATCCAAAAATCCGCAACAAACCTATGGGTGAAGGGGGAAACGGTGCGCTTGCCAGCACAAAAGTGTTGCAGAAAAAGCCCTGACAGCTAGCAAAATGCAGGCATCTACACTTCAACTCACTTCAAGACAGAATTAAAGGAACTCGCAGTGGCTGACTTAATGGTCTTTACCGGCAACGCAAACCCGGAACTGGCGCAGAAGGTTGTCGACCATATGGCGATCCCCCTGGGTGAAGCCACGGTTAAGCGCTTCTCCGACGGCGAGATTGCAGTAGAAATTACCGACAACGTGCGCGGCCGCGACGTTTTCGTGGTGCAATCCACCTGCCAACCTACTAATCGCAACCTGATGGAACTGATCCTGCTGGTAGACGCCCTGCGCCGCGCCTCCGCCGGTCGCGTCACTGCCGTAGTTCCCTACTTTGGCTACGCCCGCCAGGACCGCCGGGTAAGATCCCAGCGTGTACCCATTTCCGCAAAAGTGGTTGCCGATATGATGGTGAGCGTGGGTATTGACCGCGTTCTGACCGTCGACCTGCACGCAGAGCAAATTCAGGGTTTCTTCGACGTACCTGTGGATAATGTTTACGGCTCCTCTGTACTCCTGGACGATATCGAGCGCCAGAAGTACCAGAATATGGTCGTCGTTTCCCCGGATATCGGCGGTGTTGTACGCGCCCGCGCCGTGGCCAAAAGCCTTGACTGCGATCTGGCCATCATCGACAAACGCCGCCCGGCTGCCAACGTTGCCGAAGTGATGAATATTATTGGTGAAGTCAGCGGCCGCACCTGCCTACTGGTAGACGACATGGTCGATACTGCCGGTACCCTGTGCAACGCAGCCAATGCCCTGAAGGAGCATGGCGCCGAAAAGGTCGTAGCTTATTGCACGCACCCAGTGCTATCCGGCAACGCCATCAGCAACCTTAACAACTCCGTTTTGGACGAGCTTGTAGTTACCGACTCAATCCCCCTGCTCGACAAGATAGATAAGGCCCCCAAGATCCGCCAACTGACCCTGGCGGCAATGCTGGCCGAGTCCATGCGCCGCATCAGTAATGAGGAATCTCTCTCCGCGATGTTCCGATAAGGAGCCCGGTCCGGAGATCCCAACACCCCAAATACCGGGGCTTTGCCTTTAGCGCTGATTCCCGTAGAATACGCGCCCGCCCGGTACTGCCGGGCAATTACTTTTGGGCCCAAGCCCAATTTACTTTAATGCCAGAGCGGTCCGGTCGCAGGTCACTCTGGACAGACAACCCGAGGTTTATCCCATGTCTGATATCAAACTGAACGCCATTGCCCGCAGTGATGAAGGGAAAGGTGCGAGCCGCCGCCTGCGTCGCCTGGAAGGCCGTGTACCCGGCATCATTTACGGCGGCGAAGCAGAGCCTGCTTCCATCTCTGTAATGCACAAAGACCTGAGCAAAGCCCTGGAAAACGAAGTTTTCTTCTCCTCCATGCTGACTATTGACGTAGACGGTAAAGAAGAAAAAGTCATCCTGCGCGACCTGCAGCGTCACCCGGCCAAAGCCCTGCTGCTACATATCGACTTCCTGCGCGTATCCGCCAATACCAAAGTACATGTAAAAGTCCCCCTGCACTTCCTCAACGAAGACAGCAGTAAGGGCGTCAAGGCTGGCGGTATCGTTTCTCACACCCTGACCGAACTGGAAATTAACGCTCCAGCCGGCAAGCTGCCTGAGTTTATCGAAGTCGATCTGGCCGATCTGGATATGGACGGTGTCCTGCACATCTCCGACCTGAAACTGCCAGAAGATGTTGAGTCTGCAGACTTGAGCCACGGTGAGAACCACAACCTGGTTGTAGCTTCTATACACAAGCCTCGCGGCGCTGTAGAAGCCGAAGGTGAAGCTGGCGAAGGCGAAGAGTAATCGTCTTGGCTGCGGCACCGGATACCCCGATCCAGTTAATTGTCGGCCTGGGCAACCCCGGGCCTGAATATGACCGGACACGGCATAACGCCGGTGCCGACTTTGTTGTCGAGCTGGCCCGCCAACACGGCGCTCAGCTCAGCCTCGACAGCAAATACCACGGCCTTACTGGCCGTGTGCGGATCGGTAGTCAGGATATCCGGCTGCTGATTCCCACTACCTACATGAATCGCAGTGGCCAATCTGTCGGCCCGCTGGCGAACTTCTTCAAGATTCCCCCGGAAGCCATTTTGGTCGCTCACGATGAGCTGGACCTGGCCCCCGGTATCGCACGCCTGAAAGCTGGCGGCGGCCACGGCGGGCACAACGGCCTACGGGACATCATTCCCGCACTGGGCAATAACCGGAACTTTATGCGCCTGCGACTCGGTATCGGTCACCCCGGCAGCTCGAGTGAAGTGGCCCGGTTTGTACTCCAACGAGCCCCCCGGGCGGAACAGGAAACACTGGCTGACGCGATCGATCGCGCGATCGACGTAACACCCACCGCCGCTTCCGGCGACTGGGGCGCAGCCATGAAAACGCTGCACACCACTAAATAGATCCCTCCGGTCGGCTTGCCTTTTGCCCCGGAAATATCGATAGTGTGCTGCGCCAAATTGCCGGTATTTTCCCGGCTGGCCCGGATCATTGGTGGCCGCGATACCCCCGCCCACCCAAACTCCCGCCAGCGCAATCACTACCGGATCTCAAACGCAATTAGCAGTGCGCGCGGTGCGCGCCTCAGGCAAACGGAAAAATATCACCATGGGTTTTACTTGCGGCATTGTCGGCCTGCCTAATGTGGGCAAATCCACCTTATTCAACGCACTGACCAAGGCAGGAATCGATGCAGAGAACTTCCCTTTCTGCACCATCGAGCCCAATGCCGGCATCGTGCCGGTGCCGGATACCCGCCTCGATAAGCTGGCAGAAATCGTCAAGCCAGAGAAAGTGATTCCAACCACAATGGAGTTCACCGACATCGCCGGCCTGGTTGCAGGCGCCTCCAAAGGTGAGGGTCTGGGTAACAAGTTCCTAGCCAACATCCGCGAGACCGATGCCATTGCCCACGTTGTGCGCTGCTTCGAAGATGACAATGTGATTCACGTGGCCAACCAAGTTCATCCGGTAGCTGATATCGAAGTGATCAATACCGAGCTGGCCCTGGCCGACCTGGATACCGTTGACAAGGCCCTGCAGCGTTTTACCCGCGCAGCCAAGGGGCAGGATAAGCACGCCATCAAGATGAAGGCGCTGCTGGAGAAGATACAGCCGCACCTGGATGAAGCCAAACCGCTGCGCTCCTTCGAGTTATCCGAAGACGAACTGGCAGACCTGCGCGAGCTGAGCTTACTCACGATTAAGCCCACTATGTACATCGCCAACGTCGACGAAGATGGCTTCGAGAACAACCCACACCTGGACGCAGTTGCCGCGATTGCCGCGGAAGAAAACGCGGTACTGGTTCCTATTTGTAACAAGCTCGAAGCAGAAATTGCCGAGCTGGAAGACGATGAGAAGCAGGAATTCCTGGAAGAACTGGGTATGGAAGAGCCAGGCCTGAATCGTGTTATCCGCGCAGGCTACCAGCTACTCGGCCTGCACACTTACTTTACCGCCGGCGTTAAAGAAGTCCGCGCCTGGACCATTCCGCTGGACGCCACCGCACCGAATGCGGCCGGCAAGATCCACACTGATTTTGAAAAAGGCTTTATCCGCGCCGAAGTGATCAGTTACAGCAACTTTGTGGATCACAACGGTGAGGCCGGAGCCAAAGACGCCGGTAAATGGCGCCTGGAAGGCAAGGATTATGTTGTCGCAGATGGCGACGTCATTCACTTCCGCTTCAACGTCTAAACCCCTCCCCTTTTTCACCTCCCTACCTCGGGGAGGTGACCCCAGCAGCGTAAAACCCATGGCGCCATCAAACTGGAAAATCGGCCTGCCCCTGGCTCTGGTTACGGTATTTATGTGGGCAGCACTACCCATTGCTCTCAAAGGGCTGCTCGAGCATATCAGTCCCGGAACAGCGACCTGGTTTCGCTTTGCCGGTGCAGCACTGCTGGCCGGAATTTATTACGGCCAGGCGCGACGCTTGAAACTTCGCCCGCTATTTAGCCGCGCACTGCTGCCCTTCACGCTCCTAGCCGTTACCGGCCTTCTGGTGAACTATCTCGCTTACGCCAGTGGGCTGCATTACATCACTCCTGGCGCCGCGCAGGTGGTCATTCAGCTGGCTCCTCTACTCCTCCTGATCTCCAGCGTGCTATGGCTGGGAGAGCGCTTCTCGCTGCGCCAGTGGGGCGGCGTGGTACTGGTGGTGATTGGCCTGCTGCTGTTTTTTAACCAGCGCCTGGACGGCTTGGTCAGTGGTGCGGGAAGTGATTACACGCTGGGGCTCGGCTATATATTGATCGCCGCCATCACCTGGGCAGTTTATGGCTTTTTCCAGAAAAAAATACTGAGCCGCGCCACACCCCAAGACTTGCTGGTAGTAATTTACATCGCCGGCACCCTTTGTTTCCTGCCAATGGCAGAGCCCATGAAAGTCGTCCACCTGGACTGGTTAGAATGGGGGTTACTCGCGTTTCTCACCGCCAACACCTTGATCGCCTATGGTGCCTTCAGTAAAGCCCTGGCCCACTGGGAGGCATCCAGTGTTAGTGCCACCCTGTCTTTGGTGCCAGTGATCACTCTGCTATTTAGCACACTGGTCAGCGGTATCTGGCCGAACTATATTGCCGTTGAGCCTCTCAACTGGATCAGTTGGACTGGAGCTGGCACAGTGGTAGTAGGCTCAACCCTCGCGGCTATCCGATCCAAGCGTCGATCCAAGCACTCCCAGGGTTCAGATAAAAAATCGCTAACTAACTGAAAAGAATACAGAAAAGGTGTTGACACACTCAGCACATCGACTGATAATGCGCGCCCTCGGTACAGCCGAGGCAACAAATTGAAATGGCAAGGTAGCTCAGCCGGTTAGAGCGCAGCACTCATAATGCTGAGGTCGGGAGTTCGAGTCTCCCCCTTGCTACCATTTCAAACCACAGAGACTATTCTTTGTGAATCTTGAAAGTGGGGCGTAGCCAAGCGGTAAGGCAGCGGGTTTTGATCCCGTCATGCGAAGGTTCGAATCCTTCCGCCCCAGCCATTTTCCCGAATTATCTAGCAGGCCCATCTCTGGGCAGCACTTCAAAAAATCATTGATACTAATAACCTCAAATAATTGAAATGCACCGGTGTACGCTTCACTTATCCACAGGTTTGCGCGAGAAACTACTCAGCAGTCTGGACTAGCACTGCGTCGACTTCAGTGGATTTACTCTCCCCCTCCGAACCCCTTGTATCCCCAGACGATCTATCGCCACGCTCACGGCGCAAACCTAACGCGCGCAACCCCTCAAATCCCGCCAGGCAACACAACAGCGCCAGCAACACCAGATAACCGCCATACCCCTGCAGTGCCTCCCCTACTGATATGCAGGTCCACAGCAGCTGCACAACACACAAGAAGGCCACAATAAGAAGTGTGGGCTTGCGCCCCAGCAGACTTACCGCAAAAACCCCCAGTGGTGCCCCCAGGGCCACAACCGGCGCTGCCGCCAACCAATTGCCAAATACGTCCGGCTGCCAATCGCCCGTCAATGATTTCACCCCTACGCCGAGCACTGAGCAAAATGCCATAACCACCACAGAGGTGGGTATAGCTACCTTTAGGTCCACACGACTCAATAACACCAGCGCCGCATACACCAACATATCGACACCGACACCCGTTACCGCGACCACACAAAAACCGGCAAAAGCACCGAGCAATAAACCCACTCGGAAATCAGTTGGGCACTGAGGATCGCCCGAATACTCGCAATCGGTAATTTCGCCGAGCCGATACAGATGAAACACACCAAAACTACCCCACAGGACGGCAAAGGAAAGCTTCACCCACAACTCAGGCACCAAAGGCGCAAACCACAATATGCCCATCGGCGTTGTCAGTAGAGCGCCCAGCAGGGCCCCTCGCAACATGGACCAGGCCAACGGCTGGCGGCGGCAGAAAATAAAAATGCTCGCGCTGACCATGCCTATCGACTGAACGGCAAAGCTGAAGTCGCGACCGAGACTGGCCGGCATATCGAACAACAGCACTAATACGGGAAACCCGATCGTGCCGCCGCCCATCGGCGTAGATCCTGCCGCATAGCTGCCAAGCGCCATAGCAAGCGCCATAGACCCGTGTTCCAATGCCAGGGTCAAGTTATCTCCCTGAACGATCAGGAACAGCCACACGCCATAAAAAAGAAGCAGCCAGGCAAACCAATAGCGGAGAGAGTGCTGCGCTAGGTATCTCATCTTATTATTCGTGAACTAAAAAAACAGAGGGGGCTAATAGTGGTACGAGTGTCGGAAGGGATCAAGGCGGGATCTAAAGTACTGATACTCAAGTCCCAATTACCGGTACCGTAAGAATAGCCCGGCAACCTAAATTACCGGGCGCTTTGGCATTAGTTCAGGCGTTTCTTGCGGATCAAATTTTGAACCTGCATGGAGGACATCATGGAAGCGTAGATCGCCGGCAGTGCACCGCGCTTACGCAGCTCCAGGAAGTCCTCACCGGACAGGCCGTTCAACTTTTCTTCGTCAATAACAAAGAAACCGGTCAGGTCATAAGGCTTGTCGTCTTCGTTGACGCGCAGGGTCAGCTTCTTCTGAACGAGTAGATCCTTGGATACCAGGAACTCAATGAACGATTCGGTTACCGCTACACGCTGGGCAGTTTCAACCACGGCCTGGGCGCGGTTCTTCAAGTAGTCAGTCTGCTCGCCTTCGCCATCAAACAGTGGCTCACCACCGGATTCACCCAACATCTTGGATTCTTCGTCGATACAAAGTACTGCCTGATCGGCATTGTCTGGATTCTTCACCAGAACGAACGGGTAGGTGCGAACCTGCAAAGGAACATAGCTACCATTCCAACCCTCAGCACCAGAGAACAGATTTTCACCGGGGCGCAGGCCGGTCAGTGCAACCACTTTGAATTGTTCAGTATTTTGATCTTTGACGAACAGGATCGGATAGCTCTGGGCTGCCTGTACGATCTCCTGAACCACCAGCGGCAGAATGTGATTACCGCTTACATGGTCAAAAGTGATGTCTTGAGTAAGTTTCAGGCCGGAATGCGCCTTCTTATCCAAAGCTTTGATCTGTGCCATAAGTACAACTCCTAGCTACTTTTATAGTTACTTAATTTTCAGAGATACCCTAACGTACCACTCTTTGTGCGCATTAACGATGACAAGCGCCCTCCGGTAATCACCGGAACCAAACCCCGCATTAAACAGGTAAGAAGGCCAACTGGCAAACAAAGCCCACCTCAAACTCCTCAAAGGCAAATTTATTTTGACAACCTCCGTCTATATAAGACTATCGAACCAATAAGAATCTCCAACATCAGATTCAATATCTTGCAAGCTCGCATCCAATAGGGTTCGACTGTTTTCGGCGTGGCAGTCAGCCCTATTCTCCGCTGAACAGCTATCGTAATAACTGTGGATTTTTATACATAACAGACAGCTGTCACCCGTTAATACAGCCTGCAACAGAGCTTCACAATCAATGATGAGCCTGATATTTCTGATGTACTTAGCGGCAATGGCGCTGGCCATAAGCAACCACCGCCCACTGGCTATAGTGACATTTGTCTTCGTATTAACGCTGAGTGTTGCATGGCTGGGTTTTCATTCCACTGATACTCTGGATATCCTTCTTTAAGAAAGGAAAGGTATGGACGGGACATTTCGCAATCTGAACGCCCTGGGCATGGTTATCATCTGCGGCGTACTCGCTCTAACCGAATACTTTCAACTAATCGGCGGGGAAATGCCCTGCCCACTCTGCCTGCTACAGCGCGCCGGATTAGTCGGGGTACTCTTCGGCCTGCTGCTAAACCTGATCTATGGCCCTCGCCCCCAACACTACAGTCTAGCCATGCTAGCGGCACTATTGGGTGCCGCCACCGCTCTGCGGCAGATCAGCCTGCATGTGATACCTGGAACGCCGGGCTACGGTGGCCCTTTAATGGGATATCACTATTACACCTGGGCATTCCTTCTCTTCTGCCTGATCATTACTGGTATCGCTATTATCAGTGCGTTTGAAAAACAATATAAAAAACCGACATTCATCAGCTTTCGCAATCAGAGCCAACCAGGCAAAACGGCTATAGTTATCACTTTTGCCATAGTGGCCACAAATATCCTGGTAACCTTTGCTGAATGTGGCCCAAGCATCTGCCCAGATAACCCTGACGATTACTGGCTTTTTGGATTTTATCGAACCCTGTGAAATCAAGAAAAAGGAGCGCACCAATTATTGGACGCCCCACCGTAATGCTGGAAAAAATAGAAAATCAAAAAGAGCTGACGAAACCCTTTGCTCTCAAACGCACCTTATTCTTTCCTTTGCCAAGAAAACAATAGACATTTGAGAGCGATATTTAGCGCTACCTGAGTTCCACTTTAAATTACCCCTTAACCATAATTGTCGATAGCGCCTCTCCGCTTAAGTAGCACTTACAGCATGACCGACTCTCGCTTCATTACCCGGCCCCGGCTGCTCTGGTACCAATTGCGCCAACCCAAGGGAAATTAGGGCCATAAAGGACCCGGCAAGGAACACCATAGACGGGGAAGTGAGCCAAAGCAGACCAAATAATACAGGGATAATAACTGCAGCAATATGATTAATAGTAAAGCTGACCCCAGCCGAGGCAGCAATATCACGTTCATCGACAATTTTCTGAAAATAGGTCTTAATCGCAATCGCCATGGAGAAGAACAAGTGATCAATAATATAGAGCGCCGCCGCTAACATGGCACTTTCTACCAATGCATATCCGGCAAAGACCAGTATTAAGCCTATGTACTCCAGAGTGAGAATACGGCGTTCTCCAAACCGCACTATGAACTGGCCTATTTTGGGCGCGATATATAAATTGAGTAAGTGATTTACGGTATAGAGCGCGGCAATTTCACTCACGCTATAGCCAAATTTTTCCACCATTAAAAATCCGGCAAAGACAATGAAAATCTGTCGGCGGGCGCCGCCCATCATGGTCAGCACATAATAAAGCCAGTAGCGTTTTCGCAACACCAGATGTTTGCGCTGACAATGACGCTGTGGAAATTGCGGAAAAAGTATCCAGGCCGACAAAGCAATCACTATCGTGGCTCCACCACCTACCAGGTAAATCCAGGAATAATCCAAATCCACCAGATTTATCAGGCACCATACCAAAGCATAAGCCACTAGCGCCGCAAACGAACCCGCCGCAGCCATACGCCCCATCCAGATGGCCGAAGTCTGTTTGGGAAACCACTGCAGAGCAAGGGAGGTCTGTAAGGTCTCATAAAAATGAAAACCGATCGACATCAACAGTGTTGTGAGCAGTAAGCCGGTGAGTGATGGGAAAAACCCTGTGAGCATTACGCCTATTCCGGTCACAATCAGTGACAACAGCGCCAGCCGCTGCTCGCGGATAAGCAGCAAAACAAAGATCACAGTAAAAGCGAGGAAACCGGGAATCTCCCGAACACTCTGCAGCAAACCAATATCCACCCCGGTAAATGAAGCCTTGGCGATCACAAAATTATTGAGCAGAGTGTTCCAGACCGCAAAGGAGAGTGGCATTGAAGCCGCCAGAATCAGTAACAGAACCTCTGGCCGGCGAAGACGTTGTAACATTAATGAGCTCCTATTGCAGATGAGGCAATATACGCTCTCAGCAATAGACTGTAAAACCAAGAAAATCGTTTATATCTTGATATCCTGTATTCAATTCCACAGTGCTCGGCGGGTATACACCAATTGAAATTTAGTGCCAACTTCAGCCAACTTCAGCCAACTTCAGCCAACTCAAAAGCAAGCCTATCATAGCCTACCCAAACGATTTTTTATGGAAGTTCCATTTATTTTTAAGCGTTTAGTTCTTCCGTAACACGCCCAAATTTCTACTCAATTGAGAATTGATGACCAATATCACAAGTCCTTTGCTAGGCGCATTCATCTGCCAATAACTCCTTTTCCCTTTGCCTGACTTCAAGCTGTAAAGAGCCCCGCTTTATTAGCCTATGCTTTACCGACCCTAAAGTGGAGCTCTCACCCAGTCGACCTCCACTAGGCCAACAATAAGATACCTTTCAGGAGCCAGGAAATGTCTACTAACATCAATCTATTGTCCGCTTGTCAGCTTATAACACTAATTATCTGCCTCTGCGCTCTAGGACCTGCTGTTTCTTCAGCACAGGAAAACAGCCTACCTAGCCGGCTCTCCTTAAACGAGTGGAAAGTACCTTGGGAAGGACTTCCCAGGGACCCTCATGTAGATACCATCGGTCAGGTCTGGTTCTGCGGGCAAGCCGGTAATTACATTGGCCGATTCGCGCCCTCAAACCAGCAATTTAAAAAGTATGAGGTGCCTGAGGGAACACACCCACATAATCTGATTGTGGATAAGCAAGGTCAGGTTTGGTACGCCGGTAACCGCAATGCCCACATTGGACGCATGGATCCCAAGAACGGAAAAATTCGACAATATCCCATGCCCCAAGGCGTCGCCGATCCACACACACTGGTGCTTAATCAGCAGGGCAATATCTGGTTCACCGCTCAACAAAGCAATCGTATCGGCCTGTTAAATGTGAGTAATGGACAGGTGCAGGTCGCCACACCGCCAACGGCCAATGCCCGCCCTTATGGAATCAAAGTTGATGCCCAAGACCGCCCCTGGATAGCCCTATTTGGCACCAATAAATTGGCCTGGGTAGATCCAACAAATATGGCAGTGACCGAAATCATCCTCCCCCGCCCTGATGCCCGCCCCCGCAGACTTGAGATAGATCCGAGCGGCAATATCTGGTATGTCGATTACACAGGCGGATATCTAGGTCGCTACTCCCCCAACAACAAGGAATTTAAAGAATGGAAACTCCCCACAGAAAGTCCCCGCCCCTACGGCACCGCACTGGACAATAAGGGGCAGCTATGGATTGCAGATACCGGAGAGATACCCAATATTCTCTTTGCCTTTGATACATCAAGCGAGAAATTCATCAGTAAAACGACAGTACCCAGCGGTGGGAATATTCGGTATATGTATTTCGACAATACAGACAACAGTTTTTGGTTTGGGGTTGATACCGGATATTTGGATCAAGGAAAGCCTGACAAATAGCTGAAAAATGGCAACAAATAGGATCAGGGAACACTTTCTGACACTCAATAAAAATTACAATAAGCAAGAGGGTCGAAGCCAATAAAGGGACAACCCCAATTAGCTTAACCTTCTTCGCTTTAGCCATCGGTATGCGGCTCAGTTTCGTCTATATACAGAAAACGAAACCATCCATCATATAAAATACGCTGAAAATTGTGTGCTTCTCCTAGCTATGAAGAGTGGAATTTTGAAGGTTTTAAAACCAATGTTTCCAACTTTCGTCGAGCGGTAAAGCTTAAATAATCGATTGGCGCCCCTTCCAGCCTAAAAACATTGTCAACGAATGTTAGATTACAACCTCTGAGTATAGCGGCATGAAGATTTGTGCCCCCTCATAGACATCCATCACATGCCTTTTGGCTAGCTGAAGAACTGATTCATGGTAGAGTTCAACCTCTAGCTACACCGCCGTGTCAAGCGGTCCCACACCACTGCTTTTATTTATCCAGTGGATTGTGTTGGCCAATCGTTTAATGGTGTTTGAAATAGGCAAATTGCGGGGGGCAATTCCGTCCCCTGCACTACTGACCAAGGATAAAGGTCACCGGCAATGAGTGAGCGCTTACTTAACCTCGATACCCTGCGGGGATTGGCTGCTATTTTAGTTGTTTGGCAACACGGTAGTGAAGTATTTATTCACAATCCCGAGCTAGCCCACCAGGGCATGGTACTGGCGAGCTTTATCAGCCAGGTTGATTTCGGCAAAATTGGGGTTCTTTGCTTTTTCTTAATATCCGGGTTTGTCATTCCACACAGTATGCTCGCAGCGAATCGATCTCTAAAAAACTTTGCGATTCGCCGTTTCTTCCGGCTGTATCCAGCCTACTGGGTATCACTCACTGTCGCCACCGTCTTGGCATGGCTGCTCCACGATCAGATTTTACCTGCGTCCACTATACTGGCGAACACGACGATGCTGCAGGGGCTGCTGGGTTTTGGAAATGTGCAGCTGCTGTACTGGACTCTTACCGCTGAACTGATCTTCTATTGCCTATGCGCAGTAATGTTTGCCCAGGGACAATTGGGAAGTCCGAAAAAACTGTTACTGCTATGCTGGGGCGGCCTGTCTCTGTTTATCAGTTTACAGCTCCTGGAGCAATCGGCAACTCACCACTTTCAATTCCCCACCTACATTATTTACCTCCCATTTGCTATTGCCGTCATGTTTTGCGGTGCCTTGATAAGGTACAACTATGAAACCAACACGGGTCGTCATTACACGCTCTGGGCTGTAGCTTCCACTTTTTCCATTCCCCTATTGGTGTGGGGGCTGTATATCCTCGGGTGGCCAATCAGTGATGACCCCATTCGCTTTGCACTATCGCACCTGATCGCCCTGGGAATTTTCCTGATGACTGTATCAATCCCCTTTAGACCCCTGCGATTTATGGCGAGCGCCGGAACAATCAGCTATTCCATTTACTTGTTTCACTTGACAGTGGTGTACTTAATGAAGTGGGCGATGTCTCAACCTTGGGGCGAAATGTTTATTGGATACCCTCTGGCCATTTACTTGGCAGTAACGACTGCGGTCAGCCTTGCATTGGCAGGCTTCATTTATCGATTTATCGAAAGGCCTTTTATCCGTCTTGGGCGCGTTCTCAGCGGTGATCCCCTTACTTTCGAAAACGCCCATAAAAAGAAGGGCTATAAAATTATCGCCAAAGCTTAGGGAGCCTCTGGACCCTTCTGTAATCTTTCTGCGGGGGGATCGTCGCCTGGGCATTCCCATCCAGGCGCTATTCATACCGGCAGATGTTGAGGTGGCCTCTTTTATAAAGGCTCTGTCAATAAATCGGTAAGGCAAACATCCGTAGACACGTCACAAATAATCAAGCACCGGCATGCTAGATTTTGAGCGCGAATATCTCTTTTCGGGTCAGCAGGATGCCGGAGCACATCCCCGGCCTTTTATTGGATTACTGAGCCCACAGTAAACTAACAGCAATGGTCCACATCATAATACCCACTAAAACATCGAGAACCTGCCAAGTTCTGGGGTTTTTAAACAGCGGTTGCATCATGCTGCCACCCACTGAAAGAAGAGTGAACCAGAGCAGTGACGCACTACAGGCTCCCAACACAAAGAACCAGGAGCTTTGCCCGGCGTACTGGGCCCCCACAGAACCGATAAGAACTACGGTATCCACATAGGCATGGGGGTTAAGCAGAGTTAGCGCTACCGCTGTGATCAGCGCGGAGCGACGGGATTTGATCCATTCTTTTTGGTCACTCAACCCTTTGTTGGTAAAAGCAGAACGGAAGGCCATGGCCCCGTAGGAAAAAAGGAAGGCCGCACCGAGCCAGGTAAGCCAGAGCATCCAGTGGCCACCGGCCTGCGCGAGATTGGCGACCAGAAACACACCAGCGGTAATCAGCGCAATATCCATCAGAACACACAGAGCCGCAATGCTAAAGTGATATTGACGGCGAATGCTCTGCGTCAATAAAAACGCATTTTGCGCCCCAATCGCCATAATCAAACTGATGGTGGTCAAAAACCCTTTTGCGAGCGGTGCCAGTAACAACCCCGAAACCACGATGCCTCCTTTAACTAACTCTATATTTTGGACTGCCCGCAGGGCTGCGGGCCTGATTGGTGGCGCGAGATTAAGAGGGAAACTATAATAAGTAAATTTAATTATACTGATCCCTCATAAGTATTTCTTATGCTAGACCTCAAACAGCTTCAAGCCTTTGCCTTTGTCGTGGAGGAGCGCAGTTTTGATAAAGCTGCCGCCCTATTGCATGTCAGCCAGTCGGCGATTTCCCAGCGGATTAAAGCCCTGGAAAGCCAGGTCGGCCAAGCCCTGCTAATCAGGTCCACCCCCTTGAGGCCCACCGAAGCAGGCTTGAAGGTGTTGGGCTACTACCAGCAAATGCACCTTCTGCAGCAAGAGCTTCTTACCGATATCGACCCCGAAGGTGGCAAAACCCTTTACAGTAATCAGAACAAAGTTCGTATTGCCCTCAACTCAGACAGTCTGGATACCTGGTTCCTGGAAGCCATCACTCCGTTGATTCGCTCTCATCAATTACTCGTGGACCTCAAGGTGGACGACCAGGATGCTACTCACGAATTGCTAAAAAATGGGGAAGTTATCGGTTGTATCAGCTCGACGACCAGTAACTTACAGGGGTGTCAGTCAGTTCTTCTCGGTCATATGGCCTACTACCCGGTTTGCACTCAGTCATTTAAAGATAAGTTCTTCTCGGAGCCTATTCATCTTGATGAATTTCGCTATGCTCCAGCAGTTGAATTCAACTACAAAGACCAGCTACAAAGCCGTTACCTGAAACAGTTCTGGGGGGTAGAGACCGGCCAGTATCCTTCTCATGAAATCCCCTCGTCAAAGAGTTTCCTCAGCTTCCTGACATTGGGATTGGGGTGGGGCATGGCGCCGGACATTCAGGTGGCCAGCTTACTTAAAAGCGGTAGGTTGATTAAGCTTGCCGAAGACCAGCACTTAAAGATCCCTCTCTATTGGCACGTATGGAATTTAAAATCCAAGCTGATCAAAGAAATCACCCTGAATCTTACCGCTCAAGCTAAAAAATCCCTGCATCAACTTGAGTAAAAAATAAATGAGGTGATGCAGGAACTAATGCTTGTGCCCTTGCCATAAAGCACATTGATCCAATGCCATATTGTCCAATTTGATATCTCTTAAAGTCGATATGGCTTGCCGATAAATTGATTGATTAACATTATTTATAACCTTGTAATCATTCAATTTTTTTCGTGCCTGGCGATAAACTTCCTCGGCCACACCAGACATCAGGAAATTGGTAATCACATTACCAAACTGTAAGCGATATAGAGAAAAACTATTGTCGAGCTGCTCTCTCTCCAGCAAACCGGAAGGTCTAGAGACAATATTCCTGGCCCTGAAATTAGGCGGCACTTCTATTCTACAAATAGACTCCAATCTATTTTTATCAGCAACCTTATAACTGCACCCAGATCGATACTCCTGCTTTAGCCTTTCAATAGTTTTCCCAAAATCCGGGTCTGACTGGCCGTAGACAACCCTGTTAACTCCGAGAAACACCATCATACCTGCGCACATCATGCAAGGTTCCAGAGTGGTGTAAATGGTTGTTCCTGTCAGGGAGTTAGTTTCCTCACCACGACATTTAGCAAACAGGCATTGTTGCATCAACCGCAATTCTGCATGTTGGGTTTTATCCCGGCACATGCCAATCGAATTCAGTTGAACACCTATAATTTTGTCCGATTTTTCATCGAAAAGAACCGCTCCAATATTGTAACCTCGCTTTTTTTTTTCACCGGGGACCACCCAATTTTTCATCACAAGTGAATAGGCCAGAAGCATTAATATTTCATCTTGTTCACGCTCTTCTGAAGCACTAAGATCGCTGTAGGCACAAGGTGTAATAATCAGAAATACTGCAATTATCAGTAGTCGATACATAGCTCCGGCTCGATAAAATCAAGTTTCTAGTTTATAACCAGCGCCTAATCTCCCCTACCAGCATATTCATCCGAGCAGGAAGGTTCCTGTGTCGCCGGGTAATTAAGTAGAGCGTTTCGTTAACGGGGTTTTCCAGTCTATGCGCGCTAATTAGTTTAGGATGGTGAAAGGCCCGAACCGCATGCGCCGGTAACACCGTAAACCCCAGCCCCATACTCACTGGTTCGAGAATTAAACTGATCTGATTAGAAAACCCCCTCTGCGCAAACATACTTACATTCAGGAACTGCGAGTAATTGGCGCCGAGTAACAGACTGGCATGATGATGCCCATCGGGATGACCGATATACCCCAAAGTTAGTAGCTCCTGCCAATCTGGAGCATTATTCATAAAGGGTGTGACCAGCAAGAGCTCTTCACTAGCCATTGGTCGGCTGTTGACCTCCGGCAAAGATGAGGGCCGGGTCATCAAGCCGATGTCAGCATTGTATTCCACCATATATCGCTCCACATCGGAGTTGGGTGCAAAACGATAATCTATCGCCAGACCCGGATGCCGCTTTTGTAGTGCCAATAACTTGGGATAGATTTTAAGCCCAACGCTTCCGGGAGACATAAGCCGAACATTTCCCTCATAGGTGGGATCGGCTGCCACCTTTTCGGCTAAGTCCGACAAAGCCTGGACAATTTCCTGCGCTTCTTTATACAGACAGCCTCCGGCATCAGTCAGCGTAAATTGCTTCCCCTGCCTATCCAGTAAAGCAACTCCAAGGTATTCCTCCAGCTTCCGCACCTGCTGGCTTACCCCGGACTGGGTCATATGGAGTCTATCTGCCGTCCGCGTGAAGTGCCCCTCCTCCACAAGTACGCAAAAGCTACGCAACCAAACCGGATTTATCATTACGATACATACTCAATAATATTTCAAATGATAATTATACGTAATTAAAAATACCCTGTAACGTTGGCGCTAATTCAAATCAAGGAGACTCCAATGAGCAATGTATACCCCAGGACTTTCTCACATATTGGTATTTCGGTGCCAAAACTGGAAAAAGCCGTGAAATTTTATACCGAGGTATTGGGCTGGTACTTGATTATGAAACCCACGGAAATTGAAGAAGACAAAAGTGCCATTGGCGAAATGTGTACTGATGTTTTTGGGCCCGACTGGAGCAGCTTTCGCATTGCCCACCTATCCACAGGCGATCGTATCGGCATAGAGTTGTTTGAATTTAACAACCAGGAAAACCCAGAGAACAATTTTGAATACTGGAAAACGGGAATTTTTCACTTTTGTGTGCAAGACCCCAACTTGGAGGAACTGGCCGATAGAATTGTTGCCGCTGGTGGTAAAAAACGCATGCCAAAGCCCCGCTACTACTACCCGGGAGAAAAACCCTACCGCATGATTTATATGGAAGATCCATTTGGCAATATTCTGGAGCTGTACAGCCACAGTTATGAGCTGATCTACAGCGCGGGTGCTTACTAACAGCCAGCCAAAAATTAACTGAATACTGACGTTTCTTCAGTGTTCAGGGTGAAAATATGAAGGGGAAATACTATTCCTTCACCGATTTAATCACTTTGCGTAACGTTAGTCTTGACATCAATAGTGCCAGCACGCCGCAGGCTGCTATTACAGCAGCCAGTGGTTGGGGAGTACCATTAAACACTAAACTGGTGATGACGATAGCTACAGCCCCCATGGATAGCTGTATCGCACCACCAAGCGATGAAGCCGTTCCCGCTATGGAACCATGCTGTTCCAGAGAAAGAATTAAAGTGGTTGGAAGAACCAATCCCAGACAGCCATAAGTCATCAGCAACATCACTACCAGCAATGCAAAGTGATCAAATCCGGCCGTGATCACGCCAAACATAATCAATGAACTCACCATAAACCCTCTTATCGCCCATTTGAGAATTACTGGTATCCCAAAGCGACTGCCAAAATTTGCCGCAAACTGACTCGACAGGAAGAAGCTCAGGGCATTCAGTGCAAACGCCATACTGAATTGCACAGGACTTAATCCATAGTAATCGATATACAAAAATGAAGCCGTAGCCAGGAAAGCAAAGAAACTGGCAAACCCAAATCCACCAATACATACCAGCCCCATGTAGACAGGATCACGCAGTAAAGTCGAAAATGCATTGAACATCACCTCGGCCTTAAAGGGTATCCGGTCCTCAGGTTTTAATGTCTCAGGTAAACTGGTAATTGCCAGCAGTAAACCCAAAAAAGTTGCGACTGATATCCCGACAAATACACTTCGCCACCCAAACGGTATTAATAAAAGACTACCAATTAATGGAGCGAGCATCGGAGAAATCGCGAGGACCAACATCACAGTGGTTAAAAGACGGGTAGCTTGAGTACCCGTATAGGAATCTCTAATAACCGCACGGGGAATAGACATCACTGATGCAGCGCCAACCCCCTGTAATAACCTGAAAAATATCAACCATTCAATACTCTTCGCGAGAGCACAACAAAGCGAAGCCAGTGTAAAAAGAGATAAGCCAAAATACAGAGGCCGCTTGCGACCAAACATATCTGAAGCGGGGCCATAGAAAATTTGGCAGGCTCAAAAAGCAATAAAATAAGCCATTAAAGTGTACTGTGCGGCTTTGCTTGAGGTTCCCAAAGCATTTGCCATCGCAGGCAATGCCGGCAGATACATATCTATCGCCATAGGACCCACAGAGCTGAGCAGCCCTAAGATCAATGCCATTTTGATAAAATCAGATTTCATCCACTGCCCTGATATTGTCCTGCCGTTCCTAGTGATTTAACCCGCTTATTTTCACACTCACCAAATGTTTTTATTGATAAGACTGCTAACAAAAGTCGCTCCAAATGATATTCAAGAATGACTTGCTAGCTCGTCACCCAATGTATTTTCAAATATCCCGGACTCTTGAGTCGAACCTTAATCTTGACAGGGTAGTATGCAGAAATTGACTGTCGAAAAGTCAGACTGCTTCGGAACCTAAAAGTACTGTAGAGGGCGGCATCCTAAAGCAGTTGATCATCGCCCACACAGAGGGAGAGCAGGCATGATTCCCTGCCCACAAAGTAGATCCCTTCAAGCTTCTGCCAAAAATGGAGCCATATCCTATTCACAAGCTTGGAAAAACCCTGTCATTTTAGCATTGATAACGTTCCTAACCGCACCACGGTTTAGCGCCGGTATCATGTCGGTTACTGCCGAACCCAAGCGCGCACGCAAGCCCCCCCTACCCCGTGGTAAACCCCGGCAGCATCTGCCGCTGCGCTCTCGAACCCCAATCACTTCGCGTCCACGGCGCCTGGCACCTTATGTTGCCAATACGCCCTGCTGGATTATCACCCTTCAACCTCGGAGCAACAGCGTAGATCACCTGGTCAGTGCCGCCAAAATGCAGCGTTTACATGTCAGCACGATCATAGGTGTCGATGGTCGTGCTGGTAGACCGCACCTGGTTGACGGTGAATTTATTGATAACGAGACAAGCCGATGGCGACATTTATGTGAGCTTAAAAACTCGGAAATCGGTTGCTACCTCGCTCACCTGCGCGCTATTCGCAGGGCATACCGCTCCGGTTTGGACAGGGTCTGTATTCTTGAAGACGATGTGCAGCTAGAGCCCTCTTTCGGTCGGGTCCTGGCGGAACTGGAGCGCTTACCAGAAGATATCGAAATGATTCGACTGATGGGACTAAAGGTAAGGAAGCGCAAGATCATTCAACCACTGAACGATGGCGTTCACCGGCTGGTTCGGCCTGAGCGTGGTTGGTGCGGGGCCCAAGGTTACCTGATCAACCGGGCCGGTATGGAGAAGGTTCTGAACTATGCTAACCGCATCTTCGAGCCCATTGATAAGGTATTTGACCATTTCTGGCAGTTTGACTTAAAGCTCTACGGTATTGAACCGCACCTGCTTTGGGAAAGTGAACACACGTCGAGCATTATCAAGTCCAATATCCACCGGGCCAATGTACCTCGCTGGCTATATTGGTTGCACCCATTCGGAAAATTATGGCGCAGTGTTGAGAGACACCTCTATCTGAAACGCCACGCGAGAGAATTTTACCCCGCACAAAAACCCATCTATAGCATCGGTCGAACTGCGAGAATAAAACGCTAGTTTAAATATCCCAGTACCGCTGCATCTTCAAAAACATAAATGATGCAGTCCAGGTGATCATCACCAACCCTGTCAAGGCCTCAAGTCCCGCTGTAAATCGCAAATGTCCCTGGGGTTCGATATCGCCAAATCCGAGTGAGGTATAGGTGGTAAAAGAGAAGTAAGCACAGTCGATTAAACTGCCATCAAAATTCCCAACCAAAGTGCCAAAATACGGCGAATTCACCATAAAGTAATAGCTGTATGCAAACAGCCAAATTTCCGCGACATGGGCGACCAAAGCACCAAACACCCCCATGACAATGGCCAGGTTGCGCTTCAGGGGCAGCCAGTGTCCTATTCGAGCAAGGGCGCTGAGAGCCTCATGGTGAATCAGAACCACCGTCGCAACGACAATGGAATTCACCATGAAAGCAAAGACCATTTCAGCGTCGATCATGAAAGAACTCACGTACCAATTGGCTGGCTTCTTCCGCCATCACTCCCGATTCTACGGTAATTTTATGGTTGAAGAAGCTGGCCTGAGTCAACGCCAGCTGGCTCTCAACGACTCCAGCCCTGGGCTCAGTGGCACCATATACCAGACGCCCTACCCTCGCATGTACCAGGGCGCCAAAACACATTGTGCAGGGTTCAATCGTGACAAACAGTGTGGTGTTGGGCAGGCGATAATTCTGTTGCTTGTCCGCAGCCTGACGCAGGGCAACAATCTCCGCATGGGCACTGGGGTCGCAGTTGCCAATAGGCCGATTACTACCCTCACCAATCACCTTGCCGTCCTGCACCAAGACAGCGCCAACCGGCACTTCTCCACGCTCTGCCGCGATTTGCGCAAGCTCAAGAGCCCGGCGCATAAATCCATAGTCTTTAGGAGTCGCCATAACGCTTTTCAATTACCTCTATCTGATCTTTGTCAAACACCCCAGCCGAGCGTACCGCCATTTACGATGCACTATTACTATTTGTGCTTGATAAATCGACGAATGACAAAGTCCGCTTCCAGCGTCAGGCTCGTCCGTTCCTCTAACTTTTGTCGCGCCTCACGATTGCCCTTCCAAGCAAAAGGCGTCATAGCAAGGAAATCGGAGATTGCCTGCTTACCCTTCAGCTCAAACTGGAAACAGGTACGCAAATCAACTTCCGGCGACAATTTTTCGATAATTTTCGGAGCCGTATGTTTACGCGGTTCTCTATATAGGTGCTGCTTGAGCGTCCATAAATGATCGGGCCCTGGTGAAACATCCACCAGGTGCCCCCCGGTTTTAATCACGCGCTCCATTTCATGGTCGGGGGCGGGGGCAAAGATTTTAAGTAAGTTATCCACAGAACCCGCGGCAATTGGCAGGTTGACATTACTGGCAACCACAAACTGAGCACCGCTGTCCCGTTTGGCAGCCATACGCACGCCAGACTTGGAGATATCAATGCCGGAAAGCGCATGCCCGTGCCAACCGGCGGACTCGAGCTCTCGCAAGTAATAGCCTTCACCACAGCCTATATCCAACAACCGGCGGCCAGGTTTATAGGGCAATAACGCAGCAATGCTATCCACCAATGGGCGGTAATATCCAGCATGGAGAAAACGCCGCCGCGCGTGCAGCATCTCTGAAGAATCGCCGGGATCTTTGCGACGTTTGCGATAAACGGGCAATAGATTAACGTACCCCTCCCGCGCGCAGTCAAAATTGTGTCGATTAGTACAGTGCCATGTATCTTTTCCCAATGTTAAAGGGGCAGCACAAAGCGGGCATTGCCAGATCATTCAACTTCCTGAGTGTGTCTATTCTCTTTTACAAACGAGCGCGGAGATCGCTGCAAAATCAAATCTGCCGCCTTCTCCGCAATAGCGATCACAGGCGCATTGGTATTGCCACTGATCAAGGTCGGCATTATGGAGGCGTCCACAACCCGCAGTCCATCTACACCGTGTACTTTTAGTTCATTATCCACCACCGCCAAGTCGTCATTGCCCATTCGACAAGTACCTACAGGGTGATAGATAGACTCAGCATGTTGGCGAATATAGTGGATGATCGAGTCTCTATCAGTCAACTTCTGCTCTGGCAGCCAGTGCCTTTTCTGATAGCGACTGAGTTCCTCCTGGGCAAGGATATCCCTCGCCATCTCGTAAGCTTCCACCAGTACTTCCAGATCCTCAGGCTCACTCAAATAGTTGGGCTCAATCCTCGGCAGTACCCGTGGATCAGTGGAGTCCAGGGTAATCTCACCGCGACTTTTAGGGCGAAGAGCGCAGGCGTGCAGGGAGTAACCGTAGCCTGGGCGTTTCTCAAACCCGTGCTGGAAGATCGGTGACGCCGTCATATGAAATTGAATATCCGGATTGCCCCCCGCCAGACTCGAACTAGCAAATCCTCCGGCCTCGGCCACATTGCTGCTCAAAGGCCCCCGGTTTAAAAAAATCAATTCAGGCAAGCGCAGTGCAGTTAACGCCTTCGGCCAAAGGGACTCTGAAAAGCTGACAGCTGCCGAAGCCTTCACAACCTGAATAATATCCAGGTGATCCTGCAGGTTCTTACCGACACCGGGCAGGTGATTTTGCGGCATCAGACCCATGTTGCGTAGCGCCCCTTCATGCCCGACGCCGGAGAGTAAAAGCAAATGCGGAGACTGGATAGCACCCGCAGACAGTATCACTTCCTTATTGGCCAGGATTTTTGTGCCATTGAGTAACTCAACACCCGTTGCCTTTTCCCCCCGGAATATCACGCGGGCAACCTGGCTATTAGTGCGCACAAAGAGATTGGGGCGATTGGCCACCGGGTGCAAATAGGCTGCAGCCGCAGAACATCGGCGCCCTCGTCGCTGGGTTACCTGATAAAAGCCCACCCCATTTTGCTGGCTGCCATTAAAATCACTATTCAGCCGATGTCCCGACGCTTGGGCGGCGCGCACAAACGCCTGCCCCGATTTAGTTTTCCACTTAAGGTCCGATACGGACAAGGGGCCGTATCCACTGTGATAGGCATCGGTGCCCCGCTCATTGCCCTCGGCCAATAAAAAGTAAGGCAGTAAGTCCTGCCAGCCCCACCCCGGATTGCCAGCAGACTCCCAAGCATCGTAATCATCGCTATTGCCTCGGATATAAACCATCGCATTGATAGCGCTACTACCGCCAAGGGTTCTACCACGCGGCCAAAACAGCCGCCTTTCATTCAAGTGCCGTTGCGGCGCAGTATATTGGTGAAGGTTATAACCGGTCCCTGGTAGCAACTGGCCAATCCCTAAGGGAATGCTAATCAACGGACTTCTGTCCCTGGGCCCCGCCTCCAGGAGACAAACCCTGTGCTGTTCATCAGCACTGAGTCGATTGGCCAATACACAACCGGCAGAGCCGGCACCTACGATCACATAATCAAAAATCATTTGAGTGGACATGGGACCTCAGCACCTTTGTAGCTGGATGTCACCTGACGGTACACTCACATAGAAAATAATGACAGACTGAAGGCCATCCAAACATGCCTAATTCCGAATTTAGCGATGATCAGGTTCTCAGTAGCTGGCATAAGAATGCACAAGCATGGACCCAGGTAGTTGATAACGGCGCCATTCCTAGCCGCAAGTTAATCACCGATGCCGCCATAGTCGCCACAGTGCTGGAATACAATCCGGCAAGTGTGTTGGACATCGGTTGCGGTGAAGGATGGTTGAGCAGGAAACTCGCCGGGCAAGGTATTCAGGTTTGTGGCATTGATGGCATTGCGCCACTGGTAAAAACAGCCAGCGAACGCGCCGGGATCAATGAGTCATATCGACAGTTTGAATACCAAGAGATTTGTGCCAAAAATCTGGCACAGAAGTTCGAAGTTATCGTATGTAACTTCTCACTGATTGGTAGAGAGTCGGTTGAACAGATATTTAAAAATGCCGGCGAGATTCTTCACCCCAATGGTTATTTGATTGTTCAAACCTTGCATCCCTACCAATCTTGTGGTGACGCGGATTATCTCGATGGCTGGAGACGCGGTTCCTGGGAGGGTATCGCGGGTGACTTTCACGACGCTGCGCCCTGGTACTTTCGAACGTTGGCAAGCTGGCTGCAGTTATTTGCCGACAACGGATTTGTGCTAGCGGCACTTCGTGAACCCAAAGCCGCCTCTTTGCCTCACCCCTCGTCACTAATCCTCTGCGGAAAAATCAACGCTGATACCGACTAGCGCAAATTGGCACTCAATCCTGGCGGCTAAGCCTTGGCACTGTCGAATGATGTTCCAACCGTGGGAATATAAGACAGTTTTTTCATCAAATATGACGTTCAAATATCAAAACGATAATAAAAAAACATTGGCGGCCCCCTGCTCACGGACTCGACCACTTAGACAAAAATGAAAAAGTACCCATTTCATGCGGCCTCCAGTAAAAGGACAGGATTTTCTGGACTGTCCAGTGAGTGAAGTTGCAAGAGCCGCCTAATTTATCTGACAAAATACTTTGTTACGGGTGACCCATAATAAATTCAACGACCGCATGCGGCCAACGAAATGAGAAGTTAACACCCAGGGGTAAAAAGAATGCCACTCTGCAGTTTCCGATACAGCGCTAATCTCTTTGTACCAAGGGCTTTTGGCCTATTCCTGCTGCCCGCCTGCTGTATCTGTACTGCCGAGGATTTGTTTATTCCGGACTCCCATCAAACTTTGAACATGGAGTCCGATAGTTTGCTCTTTTCCGATACCGCATTTGCTATGGATAACGCCGCTCTAATCCAATCTGCAGAGTACCTGCGCACCAACAACATGAGCAATGTACAAAGGCGTCTTAACTACCAGTGGCTGCAAATGCATACCAACCCAGATAAATTCAAGCCCACCACGGGCGGCAAGGCGCTCTCCAAAATCCTGAGAATGGGCCTGGAAACCTATAAGGCGCAGAACTCCCGCGCTTCGCGCAGCGGCCTGCTGCGCTATACCACTAGCGAGGGTAAAATCGGCAACTCAGTCGACTACGGTGTGTCTCTCTCCAATGACAAGTTTAAGTTCTCATTTGAAGTCGAATTTTGAGTCCGTCGCACTCCCCCTCCTTCCGCGCTAACAGGTTTGTTAGAATCTCCGCCAATTGAAACCGGCGGAGACAACCGTGAGCACTTTAAACACCCCCAAATCTTTCACTGAACTCCCGATTGCCGGGGTAGGCCCGCGCCTGGCGGCACTGGTTTATGACCTGCTGATATTGATGGGCCTGATGGTGATCTATGGCTTTATCGCCATGATGGTTGCTTCAACGGTAGTCGGTCTTAACTGCCAACCGGAAACCATGGACTACAACCCTTGTGTGGGCGGCCCCATCTTTCAACTCGGGGCTCTGGTGGTAATCACGGGATATTACTTTTGGTCTTGGCGCGCGGCTGGCCAAACGGTAGGAATGCGCGCCTGGCGGTTGTTGCTGGCCAGTCCGAATGGTATGCAGCTGACTTGGCGCCAATGTATTCTGCGCGCCATTGTCGCGCCACTCTCCATTGCCTGCCTGGGCCTGGGCTATTTCTCTGCCTGGGCCAGATCCGATAAGGCCACTTGGCATGACCTTATCTCAGAATCTCAGGTACGCGTACTTCCGAAAAAGACAAAGCAGTGAAGCTCTACTGCCCAACGGCCCCTTGAAAAAGAATCTCCGGGTTTGCGGCTGATGTCCTCAAACCCTCTACGACAAACCAAGTGGGCACCTGCTTGGTTTGTCGCCGGACAGCCCTGTAGGCCAGCACACTGTCGGCTGCCGGCTAGATTGCCAACAACCTGCTAACGAGCTCTCCTCAGCAAATACCAGCCGGCGCCAAAACACAGCAGTATCGGCATTAGAACCGCAAGGAAGGGCGGAAAGCCGAATACCAGGGAGGAAGGCCCCAACATATCCTGAATAAACTGGAACACCAGACCAACTACCAAACCGATAAATACACGCAGTCCGGTGGTGACCTCCCTCAGGGGTCCAAAAATGAAGGAAATAGCTACCATCACCAGACTGGCAATGGTGAGCGGTTGCAATACTTTTTTCCAAAACTGCAGCCAATAGCGGCTGGAGTCCTCGCCTTTGCGATCCAGAAAGTTGCCGTAAGCCCATAAGTTACGCGGCGAGAGGTCTGCAGGCAGTGGCACCACCAGGGCAAATAGCTCCGGTGAAATTTCCGCCTTCCACTCGCTCGCCGGCACCAACTCACTGCCGGTGTGCTCAGCAGTAAAAGTGGTAATGCGGCTGTTCTCCAGCTCCCAACGCTCACCGTCAAAGTGGCCTCGCTCAGAGAACTCCACCCGCTCAAGCTCTCGATCAGCACCAAAGTGATAGCGGGTTACGCCGTATAGATCGCCATCCGGTAAGGCCGCATTGAAATGGACAAACTCACCGCTGTCCTTCAGCCAGAGCCCACTCTCAAGTCCACTGGCTTCCAATTCTCCAAGCGCGCGGGCCTTATCACTTTCCGCAATCACATTGGTTTTGGGAATAACAAACTCAGCCAGGGCCAAGCCCAGTAGAATCAATAACAGTATCGGCTTCATTACTGCCCAGGTAATTCGCCCTATGGATATCCCAGCGGCCCGCATTACCGTGAGTTCGCTGGTGCCAGCCAGCGTACCCAGGCCCACTAAACAGCCCACTAGCGCTGAGAAACCCAATTGCTCATAGATACGCGCTGGCAAGGTCCAGGCTACGTATTTGAGCGCATCGACAAAGCCGTAACCCTTCTTCAATTCTCCCAGCTGGTCGACCAATGCAAAGACAACCGTCAAACCTAGAATAATCAGCAGAGCTCCACCGACAGCAACGACCACAGTGCGAGCAATATATAGATCGAGCTTATTCATCTGGCGACTCCTTCACGCCCTCAGGCAACCGCTTGGGCGGCGCTCTGCGCCAGCTTCTCCCGGCCAATAGCAGTAAACCGAGAAGTAAGAAAGGAGGATGTACCAGCCAGATCATCGCTGGATTGGCGATCTTGCCATCCTCAATAGCGCCCCGAACCCCCTGTAAGATCACCAGGTAAGTGATATACAACAGTATCGCCGGAATCATTTTTGCAAACCGACCCTGGCGGGGATTGGTACGAGACAGGGGTACGGCCAAGACCGCAACCACCAGTACTAAAATAGGAAGGCTCAGGCGCCAGTACAGGTAAGCTTTTTGCTGAGGGTTCTCACCATTTAAAAGGTCCAGGGTAGACGCCGACTCCATTTGGTCCCGCAAGCGATTGCGTTCTCTGGGCACCTCCAGAATCACCGCGTAGCTGGAGAACTTCATCTGGCGATAGTCCCGCTGCCCCGGAACGCCCTCGTATCGAAAGCCATCGCGCAATACCAGGTAGCGCAGACCAGTTTCAGGGTCAATTTCCTGCACCCCTTCCCGCGCACGAATTACCACTTGCTGACCCGCCTCAGTATCTCCCTCGCCCCCCCCCAACTCAGCCAGGAACACCCCCAGCATGGTGGACTTATCCTCGCTGAGTCCCTCCGCGTAATAAACGGCGCGGCCCGCCTCAGTGGATATAAATTTCTTTGGCACTAGGTGATCAAACTCGCCGCGGGCTTTTTCAGAATTCAGCAAGCTAGTCGAGCGCTCCATACCCGCAGGAGAGAAATACAAACTCATAGAAGCGACCAACAGAGCCAGCATAAATGCCGGTATCAGGGTATACATCAGCAGACGCCAATCACTGAAGCCACAGGCGTGCAGGACTGTCATTTCGCTTTCTATATAGAGGCGCCCATAGGCGAGTAGAATTCCAACGAACAAGCCCAGCGGTAAAACCAGTTCCAGGAACCCCGGTAGACGGTAGCCCATCAGGGAAAAGAGGATATTAGCCGAGATATCACCTGCAGCAGCTTCCGCCAGGTATTTAACGAATCGGCCGCTCATCACAATTAACAGCAAAACTGCGCTGACTGCCAGCGTGGCAAGCAGCAGCTCGCGGCAGAGATAGCGAAAAATAATCACAGGGCGAACAAATTCCTTGGTGACAACGGTGTGATGGAGTCTGAACCAAAAATGGGCAAGTTTCCCACCGGGTACAGCAATCCATAGATAGGCGGGTTAAACTTGTGCGAAGCATTATCACTAAAAATTCTTGCTATGTCTCGGCCCAGAGACATGCAATCTTTTGTCAGATTTTAAGGAAAGCGAAAAATGCAGTTCTCCGCCAAGGTCGCAGATATCAGTAAACAACGCAGTGCTTGCTCCATTATTTCAGTAGATGCCAAGAACGGCCTCAACGGAAGTGGCAAGAGCCTGGATGAATCAACCGGGGGAATGATTGCAAAAATTCTCAAGCGGGGAGACCTGGGAGCCAAGCCCGGCAGCACCCAACTGATCAATCTTATGGATGCTCCCAGTGAGCGAGTACTCCTGGTGCGCACTGGCAAGGGTCTTCCCAGCCAGGCAGAGTTCCGCAAGCTGGCCCTAGCCAGCGCCAACGCAGTCAAAAACTTTAAAGAAGCGGTGAGCTACCTGTGTGAAGTCGATGTCGACGAAGCTGACAGTGGCTGGAAAGCACAGCAAGTTACCCTAGCTGCCGGCCTGGCCAGTTACCGCTTTACCCACTGCCGCACCGATGCCAAGCCACTGCCTCTGGCAAAATTCACCGTTCACGCTCAGGACCGCAAGCAACTGAAGAGCATCCAGCGCGGCATGGAAGTAGGCGCAGCACAAGCGCTGGGCAGTAATGTCGCCCGAGACCTGGGAGATCTGCCCGGCAATATCTGTACCCCCAACTACCTGGTAGCCCAAGCCAAAACCCTGGCAAAAAAGCATCCCAAACTGACGACCAGCGTACTGGACGAGAAGAAAATGCAGTCCCTGGGAATGGGCGCATTTCTCAGCGTGTCCAAAGGCAGCGATCAACCACCAGCACTGATTGCCATGAATTACAAAGGCGGAAAGGCCGGCGAAAAGCCCGTGGTGTTAGTCGGTAAAGGGATTACCTTTGACAGTGGCGGTATCAGCATCAAGCCCGGCCTCTCCATGGACGAAATGAAATACGACATGGGCGGTGCAGCCTGCGTATTTGGTGTCATGAATGCCCTGGTAGAACTGCAACCATCTATTAATGTTGTCGGCCTGGTCGCCGCTGCAGAGAATATGCCCAGTGGCCGCGCCAGTAAGCCCGGTGATGTCGTTTCTTCTATGTCTGGCAAGACCATTGAAATTTTGAATACCGATGCTGAAGGCCGCTTGGTTCTCTGCGATACCATCACCTACGCAGCCAAGTTCAAACCCAGCGCCGTGATTGATATTGCCACCCTCACCGGAGCCTGTGTTATCGCCCTCGGCCACCACGCCACCGGCCTCTATGCCAATAACGATGAGCTGGCCAAAGGTCTTCTCCAGGCCGGAGAAACCACCGGTGACCGCGCCTGGCAGATGCCGCTGTGGGATGAGTACCAATCTTCCCTCGACTCCAACTTTGCCGACATCCAGAATATTGGCGGGCGCGAAGCCGGCTCTGTCACCGCCGCCTGCTTCCTGGCGCGATTTGCCAAAGACTACAACTGGGCACATATGGATATTGCCGGTAGTGCCTGGAAGTCCGGTGCCCAGAAAGGCGCGACCGGCCGCCCGGTTCCGCTACTGGTTGAATATCTACTGGGCAAATAAGTAGCCAAAGCGCACAATAGCCGGCGCCCGCACTTGCGGGCCGGGCAAGCCGAGCGGTCCACTTTGTGGGCCGCTTTTGTCTACAGGCGGCACAACCGCATGGCCAGAAATATTTGACCCGTATTGATAATGACTCGAATTGATTTCTATATCCTTTCCTCCGAACAGCCGGAGCACGCCGATATTTTCGCCTGCCGCCTGACAGAAAAGGCCTACCGTGCGGGTATGCGGGTATTAATTGCCGTAGACAATCCTGAGCGGGCCAAAGCATTGGACCAGCTTTTGTGGACATTTCGCGAGGACAGCTTCCTGCCCCATGCACCGCAAGCCGAGCTGCAACAGGCCGCCGTGGAGATCAATAGCGGCGAAGATCCCGCAGATCATCATGGGCTTCTGATCAACCTCTGCAGTAAAGTGCCCAAGTGGTTCAGCCGTTTTGAACGCCTTGCAGAAATCGTTATCCAACAACCGGAACCGCTAAAACGCTCACGATTGCGATTTGGTCACTTTCGCGACCGCGGATATCCGTTACAATCCCATAAGATTACCCAGAGTATGTAACCACTCCCAAGAGTCATGTCCGGCAGAAAAAACAAACACAAGCATCGCGGACAACAGCGCAAGCAGCCCAGCGAATTACTCGACGACCTCAATTCACTGCATGAATTGCTCATCACTGACGAAGACGATGAGATTCCTGTGCTCAATCAGGTTGCTAGCCAGGGCGAGCCCGAAGAGCCGCCAATAAGTCCCACAGCTGAGCCAAGTACAGCGCCGACATCCGACACAACGGAAGATACGCAGGCACTCGAGGATGAAGTCGACCTGCCAATCCTATTCTCACCGGTTGAGGAGGAAATGCTGGCACAGCAGTCTATGTCGCTGGCGGAATCTGACCTGGCCCTACTACGCCCGCTGCAGGAGCTGGCAGTTGAGAGTGATGAGCCAGCCGATACCTACGATACTGAGCAAACCCAGGCAGCCCCCAAAAGTGAACAATCCGAAGTGCCCGCCAATAGCCCTCAAGCATCAAAATCTGAACCCCTTCCGGCTACTGCAAACCTGCCCACAACTGCAGACAGAGCAGAACCCGAGGCACGAGTAGAAAATCCTTTCCTGCCGGATCATATCCGCTCCCGGCTTACCGGTGGGCGCCTCCCCAAAAGGCAAAGTGCCGAAACGCTCAGCCGTTCTCACGCAACTTCCGAAGCCATAGAAAAGACAACCGCTTCGAACACGCGCACCAAGGCACTGGTAATGGCGCAGGCCATGGCAGAAAAAGACGGTTCATCCGCAGAGGCAGAGCCCTCCGTCAAGGAGCGTCAACGTCACGATTTGATTGAGCAATTGGTCGCTCAGCAACTTCCAGACCTGGAACGCCAACTGCGCGCCCAGATTGAGAAGGTCGTAGATGAGCTCGGTGTTTGGGATTAATCGACACTAACCGAAAATGCCGCCTTTTGCCCACCAGACCCCAGCGGTATAATTCCCCACCTTTTCCGCGCAGCCAGAGCAAGTGCCAGACTATCCTGAGCCAAAATGCCGCGCACGCAGTCAGTTAAACACAAGGTTTCCCGCCCGCATGGACAAAACATACCAGCCCAACGCCATCGAACAGCAGTGGTACAAAACCTGGGAGGAGAACGGCTACTTCAAGCCTTCCGGGGATAAAGAAGCCAAGTCCTACTCCATTATGATCCCGCCGCCGAACGTCACCGGCAGCCTGCATATGGGCCACGGTTTCCAGGAGTCCATTATGGACGCCCTGATTCGCTACCACCGCATGCAGGGCGACAACACCCTCTGGCAAGTGGGCACCGACCATGCCGGTATCGCCACCCAGATGGTGGTAGAGCGCCTGCTGGGCGCCGAAGGCGTATCCCGCCACGACCTGGGCCGCGACAAGTTTATTGAGAAGGTCTGGGAGTGGAAGGAAGAGTCCGGCGGCACCATCACCCGCCAGCTGCGACGCCTGGGCGCCAGCCCCGACTGGTCCCGCGAACGCTTCACCATGGACGACGGCTTCTATAAAGCGGTGCAGGAAGTCTTTGTCAAACTGTATGAAGACGGCCTGATTTATCGCGGCAAGCGCCTGGTGAACTGGGACCCGAAATTCCACACCGCCATCTCTGATCTGGAAGTATTAAACGAAGAGAAGCAGGGACACCTGTGGCACTTCCGCTACCCGCTCTCCGACGGCTCCGGCCACTTAGTAGTCGCTACTACCCGCCCGGAAACCATGCTCGGCGACACCGCCGTCGCCGTACACCCGGAAGACGAGCGCTACCAGCACCTGATTGGCAAGACCATCAAGTTGCCCCTGGCAGACCGCGAAATCCCGATTATTGCCGACGAATACGTTGATCGTGAATTCGGCACCGGCTGTGTAAAAATCACCCCGGCCCACGACTTCAACGACTACGAAATGGGCCAGCGCCACAATCTTGAGATGATCAACATCCTCGATGCCGACGCCCACCTGAACGACGCCGTCCCGGAAAAATACCGGGGCATGGAGCGCTTTGCCGCGCGCACCCAAGTTGTCGATGACCTGGACGCTCTCGGCCTGCTGGAAAAAGTGGAACCCCACACCCTCAAGGTGCCCCATGGCGACCGCTCCGGTGCCGTGATCGAGCCCTGGCTCACCGATCAGTGGTACGTAAAAACCCAGCCGCTGGCCGATGAGGCTATCGCCGCTGTTGAAGATGGCAGCGTCGAGTTCGTACCGAAAAACTACGAAAACATGTACTTCTCCTGGATGCGCGATATCCAGGACTGGTGTATTTCCCGCCAGCTGTGGTGGGGCCACCGCATCCCCGCCTGGTACGACAACGAAGGCAAAGTCTACGTGGGCCGCAGCGAAGAAGAAGTGCGCGAGAAGCACAACCTGGGCGCCGACATCAGCCTGCGCCAGGACGACGACGTACTCGACACCTGGTTCTCCTCCGGCCTGTGGACCTTCGGCACCCTGGGCTGGCCCGAAGATACCGAAGCGCTGAAAGCCTTCCACCCCAGCTCCGTACTGGTCACCGGCTTCGATATTATTTTCTTCTGGGTTGCACGCATGATGATGCTGACCCTCTACTTCAAGAAGGAAGTGCCCTTCAGCACCGTGTACGTACACGGCTTGGTGCGCGATAACCACGGCCAGAAGATGTCCAAATCCAAGGGCAACGTAATCGATCCTATCGACCTCATCGACGGTATCGACCTGGAACCCCTGGTAGAGAAGCGCACCTCAGGCCTGATGCAACCGCACCTGCGCGAGAAGATCGAAAAGCAAACCCGCAAGGACTTCCCCGAAGGCTTCTCTGCTTTTGGCACCGACGCCCTGCGCTACACCTACTACTCCCTCGCCTCCACCGGCCGCGACATCAAGTTTGACGTGGGCCGTATCGAAGGCTTCCGCAATTTCTGTAACAAGATCTGGAATGCCTCCCGTTACGTACTGCAAAACTGCGAAGAGCACGATTGTGGACAGGACGGCAGCACGGATTTTGAACTGACCATCGCCGACCGCTGGATTATTTCCCAGCTGCAGCGCACCGAGATCACCGTGCGCGAAGCCATGGACACCTACCGCTTCGACCTCGCCTCCCAGGCCCTGTACGACTTCATCTGGAGCGAATACTGCAGCTGGTACCTGGAACTGTCCAAGCCGGTACTGTGGGACGACAACGCCTCCGACGCAGTCAAGAAAGGCACTCGCCGTACCCTGATCCGCGTGCTGGAAACCATTTTGCGCCTGGCGCACCCACTGATGCCGTTTATCACCGAAGAAATCTGGCAGCGTGTAAAAACCCTCGCCGGGGCCGAGGGTGACACCATTATGCTGCAACAGTACCCAGAGGCCGATAACAGCAAGATCGACGAGGAAGCCGAAGCGGCTATTGCCTGGTTGAAGCAAGTAACTGATGGCATCCGTAATATTCGCGGTGAAATGAAGATCGCAGAGAAAAAGAACATTCCTCTCTTCTTCAAAAATGGCTCTCCTAGAGATCAAGAACTACTAGAGCAATCCCGTAACCTTCTGACCAAATTGGCAAACCTTGAGGAGATCACCTGGCTGGAAAGCGGCGAATCCGCACCCGCTTCCGCTACCGCCCTGGTAGGTGAACTAGAACTGCTAGTACCCATGGCCGGCCTGATCGACGTTAAAGCCGAAAGCGCGCGTCTGCAAAAAGAGATTGATAAGCTATCTAAAGAACTCGCACGAGTTGAAGGCAAACTCAACAATCCCAAGTTTGTAGACAAAGCCCCCGAAGCCGTTGTTGCCAAGGAAAAGGACAAGCTCGCAGAAATGAAAGGTGCCCAAGAGCGTTTGCAACAGCAACTTGAGGAAATCAGCAACCTTTAATGGTTCTGGTAATCTGCTCCGATAAAGAGCGGATCTGAGTTTAAAAAAAGGGGGCCCGGCCCCCTTTTTTTGATATAAATCAAGCAACCCCCCCTTGCCCTAGTGTCTTTCGATTTTCTATCAATTTCAGAACCCGAGTATGTGCGCAATGTACCTGCATCGCTTATGGGTTTGTCAGCTCCAAAATCAGTATTACCTAAGTCAACACTTCGGACAGTTTCATGCAGCTATAGCCCCATAGTCACTGTACCGCTCG
>NZ_JALBWM010000149.1 GCF_023895975.1 Microbulbifer okhotskensis | reverse complement strand
CGAGCGGTACAGTGACTATGGGGCTATAGCTGCATGAAACTGTCCGAAGTGTTGGTATATAATAGTGCACTTTAATATTCACCTATATATTTTCTATAGGTTTTACAAAACTTCACATATAATTGAGTTGATACTAACAGATAAAAAACAACAGATACAATTACTACCACCCAAATAATTTGCACGAAATATAAAAACCATAAATAGGCGAGAAATGGCAAGGCGAAAGCTACCAGTTTCGGCGCCCCCGTATCAGCGATTTGTAAGAAACCATACAGGCATATCAGAACGGTCAAGGAGATACTAACCAGAAACAATGAAGATGGCGGTATTGTCAATAATATCAGTCCAAGCAAGGCAAACACTCCCCCACCAAACCAACGAGTTTGTGGCTCAAGTGCACCCATGCTGATAGGAGCGGCCATATAACCGATTACATGATATCCTGTAACGATCACCATAAGTTCCGCCCAGCTTTCGGCATTAACAAGAACAATGGCCGCCAATAGCCAATTAGTCAGCATAGACCGCCTGGAAATATTATGGACTGGATCTAAAACAGCCAACCAACGGGGCATTTGGCCTACGGACGCCATCGCGAACAGGACCCTCGATGAGGCCCCAAGGTAAGTATATCCTGCGGCCGAAGGGCTAGTTACACTGTCTGCAAGCAGCACCATCGCCAGAAAGTGGAGGCCCAGCAAGGTAGCAAGATCTAAAAGTGGAGAGTCAAAATCCAAACCTTGCCAACCACCGTTTGCCACCAAAAGATCATTTGGTACCGAGGCCATGAACGCATATTGCAGCGCAAGATACACCAGAGTAATGATCGCTATCGACAGGGTGATGGCTAGCGGAATGTTACGCTCGGGATTTTTAATTTCGCTGGCAAATGCAACGCTAATCTGAAATCCATTAAACGAATAGATTAGCCCAGCACCTATAATGGCCGAAAAGGCATTGCCAAACCCGAATTCCTGATTAGAAACCAGTGAGAAATTCGAGCTTGTTGTATCACTACTAAACACCACAATGAGCAATACGGTAAGAGCAAACAATGGGGTAAATATTTTTAGTACCGTAATTATATTGTTGACCTTTGCCAGCAGGCTAATTCCATAGAAGTTAATCAACAAGTAAACCGCCAGAATGCCGAGCGCTAGCGCTTTTCCCCAAGGAGTGAGCACATGATTTTCTATCAGAAATGCTGAGTCAATGGCGGATGACAAATACTGTGTTGTGGCTTGTGCTTCAGTTGCAACAACCATTAAGGTGCCGAACCAATTGGCAAAAGCAAAAGGCATGCCGAAAATTCTATTGTGCGAAAGCGCACTGGCTTGCACCAATGCGCCACGCACCGGGTAGATCGCCACGACACGCGCAAGACACAAGCCCACAATCCAAACCAGAGAAGCAGCAAGCAACCATGCAAGGAAGGCCCAATTTCCGGCATACTGAGCCGTTAACTGCGCACTGAACAACCAACCCGACCCTATCATGCAGGTAGCACTGAGTAGCGTCGCACTGATCAAGGAAACATTTGTTTTGCCGCCTGTGGCGTGATCCATAGTTGCTGCTTTTACTGAGGGATGAAGCAGGCGTGGCCATCGTTTTACTTAATGCTTCCCCCGCTGCTGCTTATTGAGTTTAGTCAGTGCAGTCAATTTCAACCAGATTACGTAGAATTACCCAGACTAATTCATCAGGCCAAGTCGACCATTACGATAGCTTTGGATCTTGGGTACTAACTAGCGATTTCATCCTTGAGTTCTTACCAATCCTCACTACCGAATAGACCCCGACCAGCTGCTCCCCCCTGTTTACTCACTGCCTTATCAATCGCCCCCAAATACAACGGTCTCCTCTTGCCTAAGTGCACCTCCAGATTGATATGCAACCGTGAATACATTGCAATAGGCACCCTTCGCCGGTATAGATAGTAAGATATACAGATAGTAAGGTACCCAGGTATAAAACGGAATTTCTGAGAATTACAGTACATACTGCTTATTATGATGACTACATTAGAAACTTACAAAGGCATTAACCTGCAAGTAATCGAGCCTCTTCAGAAAGACTCCTGCGACACCCTTGTTCTTCTACATGGCGCCCTTGCCGACGAAAGAATGTGGGCGGCTCACACCAAAATTCTCTCTCAAGAATTCAGGGTGATATCTATCACCCAGAGACATTTCGGCAAGAACGGATCAAATTCTATGGGTAGCTTTGGCATAGATACCCATGCCGATGATCTTATCTCGTTTTTAGATGAAAATTTCAATAAGGCTGTCCATCTGGTCGCTTGGTCTTACGGAGCTGATGTAGCCCTGAACGCAGCCATAAAATCCCCAACCCTAGTTAAGAGTCTATTTGTTTATGAGCCAGGATATCCAGGGCACCTGGACAGCAAAGAAATGAATACCTATATGCAAGATGCCGAGGCTATGTTTGGCAGCGTTTTTCAGGCAATTTCTGATGAGAACCTTAAGGAAGCTGTAGAGTATCTTATTGATGGGTCTGGTAACAATATCGGGTATTTTTCAAGCCAATCGCCAGAATATCGTACGCAGCAATTAGACAATGCTCACACTCTACCCTTGCAATTATCTCAAACTGAACAGCCAACTCTAGACAAAGTCAGTCTTGCGAAAATTCAGATTCCAACCACGGTGGCATTTGGCGCAGAAAGTAGACCACTCTTTATAATCACATCAAAATCAGCCGGAAATCATATCCCTAACTCCAAACTGATAGAGGTTTCATCAGCGAACCATATGTTACCACTGGAAAACCCCCAACAATTTATCCAGCTGGTCAAAGAACATACTTCTTAGAGGGCTTTTGAGCCCTAAGGTACCACTCAAAGATGGGAGTAGCGTTCAGCGCTACTCCCACTCATTACTTACAAATAGCGGCTATTCCGCCCTACAAATACGTGCGTCAGAGTACCAATTACCCGCCTGGCAACTTGTGCCGGACTCACAATGGGCATCCGTTCTGCAATAACACTGACCATCCGCATTGCACTCTGGAGTCAAGTAATTCTCTAGTGGATCCTGCCCGCTCACCCTTTCCCAGAAGGGATTCGTAAAGATATTATTAGGATCCAACTCAGCTTTGACATCGAGAAATTGAGACCACTTGGGGAAGCGCGATGGCATATCTTCAAATATTGCCACTGAGTTTTTCCCCCAATGGGGCCTGGCACCATACTTGCGCAGCGACATCTGTTCAATTTCCAGATTTACAAAATAATTCTTGGGCACAGCCTCGCCGCGTTGGCGCAATGTATACTCAATTCCCACAAAAGCACTATCGCGTCCGGAACTCATTCCCAAGTAGCTATTAGATGCCTTGCCAAATCGGAAGTAGATACCATTCAAGGGAAAGCAGGTGCGTTCACTGTGAGCGACAATCTGCCGCACATCCGCAATCCAGTTAGGTAGCTCTTCAAAGGGAATTGCCACTTCCTGCAAAGCAATAGGCAGCTTATCCCACACGCAGTTATTGGGTTCTTTACAAACAAAGTGCTGCATCAAATCCGCATGACCAGTCGGTTTGATATATTTCTTAAATCCCGTGTCTACATCTCGGAAGTAAGAACTGGAACGTGCGGTATAGCGTAGGGAAGCAGCGAAACACTGCAATGCAGAACTGTCAGCCTCATGTAAACTATCGAAAATAAGACCAAAAAGGTACTCGGAGAAATCTGAGACATCTGCCTGAGCGTTATAGGCATTACCTTTACTATTCAGGGGCACCTTATTGTAAGTGGTTACAGTATAACGACCCAATCCAGGGAACCAGGCAATATTCGCCGAATGATTGTCTCGTGCGAAATCCAGGATAAGGCTTTCAAGGTCATCGTCATCCCGGTGTCCTTTTACTTTCGCCTGAATCTTATAACCGGATTCAACTTCAATAGTGGCTTCTACTACTATTCCCAGAACCCCTAAGTTTACGCGAGCCGCATTCAGCATTTCTCCATTTACTACACGCAGATCCCCCTTGCCATCGACGATTTTTAACTCCGTGACATAGTCGGAAATCATGTTACTTTTTTGGGTGAAAGTGGAGCCATGGGTGCCACTACCGAGCATACCTCCGATCGTAAAGATCGCTAACTCCGTCACCATCGGAACACCTAATTCATGTTCACGCAGGTATGCAGTCAGGTCATTAAAGCGCATACCGGCCTGCACAGTGACCAAATGATTTTCCTTATCCAGGCTAACCACTTGATCCATATTTTTTAAGGTAACCTGAACCTCTCCATTTCCAGCACAAGCTGCATCAATCTGGCTGTTGAAACGGCGAGTCCCTGCCATGACCTTGCGTCCCTGTGCCGCAGCGTCACGCACGATTCCCTGAACCTCCTCAATAGAAGATGGATCATAGATAACACCCGGAAAACAATCCTGAGTACCCTGGTAGTTTTGAATAACCTCAGGAACTTCAATAGGGGGAGGTAGTTGCGCTCCTGAGGCTCCGGCAGCAGTCAATAAACCTGCCGCACAAAGAAGGTTAGTAGCCCGGCGCAACAAACGATATCGCCTGGAAAAGAATTGGTTGTACATGCCTTTGTTTCCTTATGATTGCATTACAGTTAGTCCATTGAATTAACCGAATCGAGGCAATAGTTCCCTGCTGATAATATCTTGTACGTTGCTGCTGTGATCGGATGCTTTACTACGTAAGAAATCGCCATAACCAGAGCGATAAGCAGCCGCTGGGCGCCGAGCAATAGAGGGCACCCACAAAGCATGGTTAGTGGTGGCAAATTCCAGCGAACTACTGGCAAGAATACAGATAGGCCCTTGGCTTATTCCCGCCGCATCAAATATCCAAAATTCCTTACCGTTAGATTCTGATGTGGTGGGATTTTTTCTGACCACAGCAGTGATCACGTAACCATCATTTTGTGCAGTTGAGCCGGGCCTTGCCATAAACTGAGGCGTGCGCATCACACAGTCTTCAGGGAACTGATAAGCATCGGCAATACGCATTTGATTACAATCCATATGCACCAGTGCTGAAGGCCTCGCCTCCTCAGGCATATCCCAATAACCAAAATAACGTCCGGGATAGTTGCGGTATGCCCAAGACACTCGCATAGAAACCAAATTCGGCCGGTAGCCCACCGCGGCCCAATATAAGTGGTCAAATGTTTCTGGAAACTGAAAGTGGCCGCGGTAAGCGGGGTCATTCATATCCCAAAGCAGGTTCCCATCCCGGATAAGCTGGTAGTCCTCCTTGATTTCCTGAGCGGATTCAGAAGTTACCTGAATTCGTGCCCGCACAAGACCACCAACATCGACCGGGGCGGCAGGGTAACCCGACAACCAGGAGGGAACCAGGCCACCCTCTTGCAGGATCTCGTAGCGAAACAACTGCTCCGACTTATCCATAGCGCCCATATATTGGCCATAAAGCGTTATTTCTCCATCGCTATCGTCATAATTGCATACAATATCGGAAGTATCGAAGTCCAACTCAAGGTAATCGGCAATAATCACTTCTCGACCGGGTACCATGTCCGTCTTACGCAGTACCCAGCAGCGCGTGCGATGCTCTTGTGGCAAGACAATACGCGTACCCAATATACGGGTAGATTCAACTCTGGCAGCGGTCTCAAAGATCACCACATGGTTTCGAGTTACTCCTAGGGAGTGAGAACTGGCAGCAATATAAGCATTGTTCCCTTGGCGATCGCGAATATTCCAACTATTGAAGGCTCCCTGTTGGTCCCAGGAAATCAGGCGAATAAACCCTGAACGTCCGGTGTCCCCCATATTCCCGCCATAGTTGATGGTGATACACTCTCTGGTCTCCAGATCAAAGAAAGGATGGCCAGTAGTGCGGATCTGCGGGAACAACCATTTTTTAGGCGTGATATTCTCTAGCAGAGGGGGCAAGCTGGATGCCCACTCATCCACTTCACCAATCGGTGTAATCATCTCCAGGGTCGTTGCATCAAATTCATAAGGCATTCCCCCCTCATAACTCATTGCAAAGCGGTTATCCCCCATATAGTTAGGCGCGGTATTACAATAGTTCATGAACCCCAGGTTTGGACTGGAATAGATAGTACCGCCGAGCAGGTTAAACTTATCGAAACCACTGAGATCCTGCTCTTGCATAATGGCAGAAGCAGTACGAATCATTTTTCGGGTATAACCAACATAGGAATTACTGCTTCGACCGGTGAAATCCAATCGAGTTAGGGCGCCCTTACCATTTGGTGTAAGGTGATTAGCAGCAACCGGAATTCCTTCGGCCATCAATAAATGACCAGTGGCATCATCCGGTAGACTGCCCTGAATAACTGACAACCGCCCCGATGAATCCTTCAGACTACCATGCATAATAGATTCCGGAAAATCGGTATCCGTTATCCTATTGCGTGCCTGAGCGGCCAAAGGAGACATACCTACAAGCGGTAACGAAGAGAGGGCCCCAGCAGCTTTCAAAAGATCGCGACGTTTCATTATATTCCTTGAGTAAACGGCCGACTGCAACACTTGGCGCAGTAGTTAACGAACAAACAACAATATCTATTAAATTTAAATAGTGGTATATTTCTTCAATAAAGAAGATTGTTTTTTTGCTTTACGCCCACAAAATCCATTTTCAGAAAAGCCACCCCACCAAACAAGAATGCGATGCAGTTAAATATAATATTTTAAAAAAATCAAGACTCGAATTGTTATACAAACCACCCACCAGGAAAGTTTAAACCTCAAAACATAGGAACCAAGCAGTCAGGCAGGTAAATGCTGAAATTATCTTCAATAATTCATACCCTGAATTAGGTTGCTATCAAGGACAAATTATCCAACTGGAAGAAACATGGTTAAATCACCTCCCCCAACCCTGCCACTTATAAAGCATCCCACCAATATGGATGTATTGACAAAAAAGCAATTATATTTACAACCTATCCATCGATTAAAAATCAGTATCCAAATAGAGAGATTAATGAAATTACTACAAATACCCTACAATTTGACCAGCCTCTCACTTCGAATAATTAACCCGAAAGCATGAGTAACTGTCGCCTAAAAATCACTTAAAAAGATAAAGGGAATAAGCTCAACCTAAACCAAAGACAAAAAGGTCTTTCCCAAATAGGCTCTAAAAGACGTCCCTTCTTCGCCTTTTTTATCACAGGCTTGCAATCTGGTTAATACAACCGGAACATCTTATAGATGGGGAAAGAAGCTGCTGACCCCAGTTGACTATCGTGAGCACCGCCAGCAGCCCCCCTATCGACAATTAGCCTAAATAATTTTGGCAGTGAAATAGGAGTTTCAATATTACAGCGGAAATTACACCAACGATCGCAGCCTGCCCCAGGATGTGAGACAAGTAGCCAGTAATACTTTCGACAACCTGATGCAAAAGCACCAGGCGTCGCCTATGGCAACGCCCGCTTTAGTCGTTCGTATATAAAACTATTTCAATATACCAATTTGCTTTAGAAATCCAAATTTATCCCATGTGACCCAAGTCACGACGATTTTGCCGCCTTCAATCTTAACGAATTCTACTGCGTCATAGGTGATTGTTTTGTTGGTAGGGGTCTCCCCCAGGGCTGTCCCATATAAATCGGTGTAAAAACGAACAGAATAGACCTAGAATA
>NZ_JALBWM010000148.1 GCF_023895975.1 Microbulbifer okhotskensis | reverse complement strand
GGAAACGTCGAAAGTTCAATCAGCACCTTATGGATAGACTTTTTGACGAGTTAGATCTTGACCTGAGTTGCGGAAAAGTTGCCCGTATTTACGAGCGGTACAGTGACTATGGGGCTATAGCTGCATGAAACTGTCCGAAGTGTTGGGAGATCTGATCTTGAGTATCCATATTGATGACCTTGGTTGATTAACTGTAGCAACTGGGCTGACTTTATTGTTTGAATTATTTGTTCAAATCTGGATGACGATATTAACCATGGGTTGTGGCAAGTGAATAGGTGTGCTGAGGGCTCGGATCAGGCCAGGATATATGGTGGATGCCTGAAGGGACCAGGCATCCAGGAGTGAATGTTACACAATGCAGTCCGGTTGTTCCGAGGGGTGTGCCTTGATAAAGGCCGGTAGTTCATTACAGGCATATGCTATTTTTTGGATTTTTGGATATTGATCCATGTCCATTCCAAAGCGTTCTGCACTGTAGATTTGCGGCAGCAGGCAGCATTCAAACAGTCCGGGCGTATCGCCAGCTGCAAAGGGGGCTGGTATTAGTTGTTTCTCTAGTGCGGAAAAACCTAATTGAATCCAGTGCTGAATCCACTGAATTTTATCTTCGTCGCTGATTTCAAGTTGTGCCTGCAGGTACTTTAGCACCCTCAGATTCTGTAACGGCTGGATATCGCTGGCAACACTGTGGGCCAGGGCGCGGATTTGCGCGCGGGCTATAGGGTCTTTTGGCAAGAGGGCTGGCTCTGGGTGAGTTTCATCCAACCATTCCAGAATGGCGAGGGACTGGGTGAGCCTAGAATTGCCATCATCCAGTGTTGGTAGAAGTCTCTGTGGGTTTAGCCTGTGATAGTGCTCGCCGTGTTGATCCCCTTTGAGCAGGTTGACCGGATAATATTCATAATCCAAGCCTTTAAGATTGAGTCCAATGCGCACCCGGTAGCTTGCCGACGAGCGGAAGTATCCGTAAAGGTCCATTCTCTTTCCTTATTCTTTATTCCAATGTTAGCCCTACAGGCTAATTTTTTGTGTTATGGGAGGGCTGGGGCTGTTTCACCTTTCCTTCCATGAGTTTACATAATCCGTCAGCTCCACGGCATGGGCATCGGGGAGAATATCCCAGGGGCTGCGACTGTCGATCATCACGGCGACTTCGTCGGTTTCCTTTCGTGCGTGGCGGGCGCCGGTGGCGAAGGCTTTGGGGTGGGGGCCGTGGGTAAAGCCCATGGGGTGCAGAGTAAGCATCCCCGAATGAATATTGTCGCGACTAAAAAAGTTGCCCCGGTGGTAAAAGATTAGTTCGTCAAAGTCATCATTGTTGTGAAAAAACGGGACTTTCAGTGCGCCCGGATCGCTTTCAATCGGGCGTGGTACGAAAGTAGCCACTACAAACCCTTGTGCCACAAAGGTGGTATGGGCGGAGGGGGGGAGGTGATAGCGGTGGCTCATCAAGGGGCGTATGTCACGCCAATTGATTCTTACTGCCAGGTTGTCGCCGGTCCAGCCGCAGGCGTCCAGAGGGTTAAAGGGATAGGTGATCGTGGAGAGCTGCTGGCGAGCCTTGACCACCACCTGCCATTCTTCCTCTTCCTGTTGATCGCGAAAGCTTTGATCAATGGCGGGAACATCGAGCACGGCCTGATCAAAAATGGCATTAGGTCCGACGATACCTTTCTCGGGGAGCTGGAAGTGGCTGCCAGTTGCTTCCACCATGAATAACGCCAAGGGTTCTTCTTCTGCGGGCGTCAGGCGCCACAAGGTGCCTCGGGGCAGCATAATGTAGTCACCGTCGCGAAGAGAGAGGTGGCCGAAGTCACAGAACAGTTCCCCGCTACCGTTGTGAACGAACAGTAACTGGTCACCATCCGCATTCCGCACCAGATGATCCATCGATTCCCGGCAAACCCAGAGGCCAACTTGGCTGTTGGCATTGCGCAGGATTAACCGCTGATCCCAGGGGCTCTTGCCGCTGTGAACCATCTGGGTGCTATCGAAAGCGTGGGGGCGCAATGGGCCTTCGATTCGACTCCAGCCTGTGGGAGGGTGGCGGTGGTAGAAATGTGTGCAGGGGCCAAAAAAGCCCTCTTTGCCCATTTCCCGTTCAAAGCTGTTGGCTGGGAAGTCGGCGTGGGCCTGTCGGCTGGTATTCCCTTCTGTGCGCGGAAAGCTGATCCACTGTTTCATAGCATGACTTCGCCTTGGGAGGGGGGGGGGCGAGGCGGGCGGCGAAAAATTGAGTGTCGCACTGTCGATACCGCGCAAATTTCTTGCGCCATAGAGCCATTTAGTTAGCAAAGATGGCGCAAAAAAACCTATACTGTTCAGCCATTTTTGCTGTGTGACCCCATGATTCTTGGGAAAGTATTTATGACAGCGGTGGTTACATTTGAAACCAATGTTAGTTAAATTGAACATTAGGTACAACCGGGATTCCCAAGCAGGCAGGTGTAAGAGCAGCCATGACCATTGACCAAAAAGCGCCGACCACAGTTGTAGAAAACGACGATCTGCGCCTGGAGAAGTTTTTACCATATCGTCTTTCGGTACTCTCCAATCGGGTGAGTAATGCCATTGCGCAAGCTTATGGTGCGCGCTTCCATCTCACCATTCCCGCGTGGCGGGTAATGGCAATATTGGGGCGCTTTCGGGATTTGTCTGCCGCAGAACTGGTTGAGCAGACGGCGATGGATAAAGTCGCGATCAGCCGCGCCGTCTCCTCCCTGCTTAAAAATGACTACATTACCCGCAGTGAAGATCCCGGAGACCGGCGCCGGCAAGTATTGAACCTGTCTGATCAGGGGCGCGAAATCTATGCGCGAATAGTGCCGTTGGCGCACCGGTACGAGAATGACCTGATGGCCTCGCTTTCCGGCGATGAGCGAGAGCAGCTGGATGGCATTATTGACAAATTAATGGTGCGCGCTAAGGAATGGTCTGAGCGTGGCCTTATCGATGAATAAATGAAATAAGTAAGAGGAGTTTTCAGATGTTTGATCATTTAAGCAGCCTTCCGCCAGACCCGATCCTTGGCCTGCTGGCCAGTTATCGTGCGGATGAAAACCCCGGAAAAATTGACCTTGGGGTGGGTGTTTACAAAGACGAAGCGGGACATACCGCTGTGCTGCAGGCGGTCAAAGAAGCTGAGACCCGTTTGTTGCAAAGCGAGGAAACCAAGGCCTATATCGGCCCAGCCGGTACTCCCGGTTTCAATACGGTGATGCAAGAGCTGGTACTGGGTGCTGGCCATCCGGCGCTGTTGGGTGGCCGTGTGCGTTCCGCGCAAACACCTGGTGGTTGCGGTGCCCTGCGGGTACTGGCCGAATTGATCAATCGTGCTAAAGCGGGCGCGACAGTGTGGGTCAGTGATCCGACCTGGGCTAACCATGTACCCTTGCTGGGTAATGCCGGTTTGCATATTAAAAGCTACCCGTATTATGACCGGGCTACCAGCAGCCTGCAGTTCGATAAAATGGTCGAAACCCTGAAAAATGTGGGCGAGGGTGATGTGGTGTTGTTCCATGCCTGCTGTCACAACCCCTGTGGTGCAGACCTGACCCGTGAGCAGTGGAAAGTATTGGCGGAAATGGCGCAAAAACAGGGCTTCACGCCTTTTATCGACATGGCTTACCAAGGCTTCGGTGAAAGCCTCGGCGACGATGCCTATGGCCTGCGCCTGATGGCTGAATCGGTGCCAGAGATGCTGGTTGCCGCCTCTTGCTCCAAGAATTTCGGCCTCTATCGTGAGCGTGTTGGCCTGGCGATGGTGATTTATGCGAATGGAGAGGCCGCTGATAAAGGGCAAAGCCAGATGCTGAGTGCTATTCGTGGCAACTATTCCATGCCGCCTTCCCACGGTGCCGCCATTGTAGAATCTATTCTTACTGATGCGGGACTGAAAGCGAATTGGGAGGCGGAGCTGACTGAAATGCGCGAGCGTATCAACAGTCTGCGTGCTGGACTGGTTGAGGGCCTCGTTGCAGTGGATGCTGCCGGTGAATTTGGCTTTATCCGCCAGCAGAAAGGAATGTTCTCATTCCTCGGAATCAGCCTCGAACAAGTTCAACAGCTGCAGAAGGACTATTCCATTTACATGGTCGACTCCAGCCGCATTAGTATTGCCGGCTTGAGTTCCAACAATATGGAATACTTCTGCAGGGCTGTTGCCAGCGTGCTGTAAATTCGGCACATTTAGGGGGTGAGCGATGTGCTCATCCCTTTAAGATTTATCCTTAGAAGTAAGAGTGAAAGATGGAAGTTGAGCTAGGAGTTCCAGTGCCTGAATCCCCCACCCAAGTTTGGACCCCGCAGAGCTGGCGAAACTTCACCGCAGATCAACAGCCCCAGTACGCCTCTGCCGAAGACGTTTCCCGAGTAGCCAAACAACTTTCCGGCCACCCGCCACTGGTGTTTGCTGCAGAGGCGCGCGAGTTGCGCCGACAGTTGGCCCTGGTTGCTGAGGGAAAGGCGTTTCTTTTGCAGGGCGGGGACTGCGCCGAGTCTTTTACTGACTTCAATGCCAACCGGATTCGTGACACTTTCAAAGTGTTATTGCAAATGGCGGTAGTGCTGACTTTTGCCGGCAATCTGCCAGTGGTAAAAGTGGCGAGAATGGCGGGTCAATACGCCAAGCCTCGTTCAGCCAACACTGAGACTGTGAGTGGTATAGAGTTGCCCAGCTACCGTGGCGACATTATCAACGGTATCGATTTTACTCGCGAAGCCCGTACACCCGACCCGCAGCGGATGGTGACGGCTTACAATCAGTCTGCCGCTACGCTGAATTTGTTGCGCGCCTTTGCCCAAGGTGGTTTAGCCGATCTGCATCAAGTGCATGGATGGAACCTCAGTTTCCTGAAAAATAACCCGCAGCGCGAGAAGTACGCCCAACTGGCCGAGCGCCTGCAGGAAGCGCTAGAATTTATGGCGGTGTGCGGTGTTAAATCAGAGAACACACCAGCCATCCGGGAAACGGTGCTTTATACCTCCCATGAAGCCCTTTTGCTTGAATACGAACAGGCCCTGACTCGCACGGATAGCCTGACCGGTAAATGGTATGACTGCTCTGCCCATATGTTGTGGATTGGCGAGCGCACACGTCAACTCGATGGTGCCCACGTGGAATTCCTTTCCGGCGTGTGTAATCCCATTGGCATGAAGGTTGGGCCCAGTATGCAGCCGGATGAGTTGCTGCGTTTGATCGATAAGCTCAATCCGGAAAACGAAGCCGGCCGCCTTACTCTGATTACCCGTATGGGTGCCGACACCTTGGGTGAAAAGCTACCAGCTCTGGTGCGGGCCGTTCAAGCAGAGGGGCGCTCTGTGGTTTGGAGTACCGATCCTATGCACGGCAATACCGTCAAGGCTGGGAATGGCTATAAAACCCGGGACTTCGACAAAATTCTGCGTGAAATCCGCGACTTCTTCTCCGTTCATTGGGCCGAGGGTAGCCACCCCGGCGGCATCCACCTGGAAATGACCGGGGAGCATGTTACCGAGTGTACGGGGGGGGCCTGGAAGATATCCGAAGCCGATCTGGCCAGCTGCTACCGCACTCAATGTGATCCCCGTTTGAATGCGGATCAGGTGTTGGAATTGGCGTTCTGTGTTTCTGAATGGCTGCGCGCGGGACGAATTGCTTAATTCGCCGCTTTACTGATAGTACTTTTCGAACCTCTTATGTTGAGTCGATCGCTCGGGTAGGGGGTTTTTTGTTTCCACAATCACTGATAATGGATGTGGCGCACGTATAAACCTTGTTTGAGTTTATGGGCAGAGACGAAGAAATTGAAAAACTCATAGGCACGGCCAAAGCGGCCTATATGAGCAACACCAAATGGAAAAAACTGTTTGAAGCCGCTGAAACCTTTGGCGAACCCCTAGGCGCTGTCAAGTGGAAGTTTCTGTGGTGCGATATTGCGATGGAGCACCCGCTCGATGTTTTAGGGCTTCTTGAAAGCGCCAGATTCATTGATAGCCTGCCTGCGCCCTACGCAGAGTTAAAAGAAATTCACTGGATTTATATCCCTGAATTTCACTCAAACCCCCAGTCTGATAAAAAGCGCTCTCTACCTGATATTCATAATAATTTGGCATTATTCTCTGAGCATTTGGCCGGTTTTGGGAGCTTTCCTGTGTTTTTTGATCGGGGGGGGATAAAAATAAAAGGTTATGATTTTTAGCGTTGTGACAATATTAGGCCTGTATTCAGCTGGGAAGGCACCCGTTTATTGAGAGAAGTGACATTTAGCGTACGGAAAGTAGACTGTTGTGAAAAGGCCTTGCCCTGTTGAAAGTTAGAATAGGTGAGATACGGCTTGCCGCTTGTCCTATTAAATATTTTCTCTTGATGCTTTAAAGGTATTCTCTTGCCTGTTGTATCTAGTACAAAAAGAATAACTATAAAGATAGATAGCTTCGATTTGATTTATATTGCACGATCGTACCTTTGTCTAAAGGTATTCCACATTCAAAGTGTGAAGCTGTCTGCGCTTTTGAATGGGCACCTGCCACTATAATAGCGGCCGCTTAATTCAGGGCGGCGACAGAGCTGCAGGTAGGAATCAACCTAGAGTTGTGTTCCATGTGGAAGCTCGGGTTGAGCGCTTCAGGGTAGGAGAATTTTGGTTGGTGCCCAAAAATTTAATTGAGCAAGTCAAGGGAGTCTATGTCATGGATGTATTAAAGGTTCGAACGGGACCTGGGAAGGAAAAACCCTTTGGCGTGACTGAAAATGGGTGCCAGCGCAGTTTTTATCCCTAGGTTATCGATTACATCTTTATTCCTGAGTGAGAAGGAAATTATTTGGTGCCGGGTGGATCAAGATTTGTGGTATGACGCCTGGGTGTATGTGGCCAATAAGCGACCTGCAAAAAATTAAAGAAATTCTCATGAGTTACGCAATAAAATCGTCGATCAGAAGTGTTTTTCCTTGGGGCTGCAATCCCGGAAAAGCAGAAAAACCACGGTTGAGTTGATTTCTGTTGTGTGGGTGGGGAAGGTAAGGAATATTTCATGCATGATTGAAAGAATCATTTGGCAATATTTCAAAATTTTTTAATTGGAGTTGGGGCTTCTTTTTCTTAGTTTTGGCTTCAAGCGAAAAATACATGGCAGGCCTGATTGCCTCGCCATATCCTTGGTTAAGGTGTTGCATTAATGGTTGGATTTAGCATGCTATTTTCCTTCTCGTATGTATCTCTCCACTGTTTTTGACGATGAATTTAATTGGTTGACAAAATTGTGGTTGCGTCGGAATACATAGAGAATTAAAATCGACTTTGTTCTGCGGTACCAGTATTTTGGTCTCATCTAAACGATTGTATCTGTCGTGCATTTATTGGGCGGGATCGATAGTGCTGGCTCTTCAGTTGATTACTATAAATTAGAAGTTTTAATATTTGGGGGTTTAAATGTCCAATCCATACACTGCACCGAGTTCCGATGTGAGCCTTGATGCTGAAAATAATTCTGGTCAGAAAAGTGATGTCGTTCCAGAGGGTGTGAAAGGCTGGAGTTGGGGTGCATTCCTTTTGAGCTGGATATGGGCAATATTTAATAAGACATATATCGGTTTGCTGGTGCTTTTGCCCTATGTTGGGCTTGTTTTTGCCTTTTATATTGGGTTTAAAGGGCGTGAAATGGCTTGGAAGAACAAGCAGTGGGATAGCCTTGAGCATTTCAATGCTGTGCAGAAAAAATGGTCTGTGTGGGGTGTTTGCTTGCTCATCATTCCAATTATTATCGGTATAATAGCTGCCATAGTGTTACCTAGTGTATTTGAATCTTAAATATTTGTCGGCTGGCCATAATGCCATATCAACTGATAGAAATAGCGTAAATTCCCATCGCTAAAAATGATGGTGTGCGTTGGGGGGATGCCAGAGGGTGTAAATAATTCTGTGTAACCGCTCTTGCTAGTGGATTATTGGTAGTC
>NZ_JALBWM010000147.1 GCF_023895975.1 Microbulbifer okhotskensis | reverse complement strand
GTTGGCTCCTCAGTTGGCTCCTCAGTTGGCTCCTCAGTTGGCTCCTCAGTTAACTGCGCATGGACGCCACGGCCAGTTACTGCCGTATCAAGCCGCCCCCCAGTACATCCCCCAATTTGCGCCGCAAGCAGCTGAACAATACGGAGGGGTTCCAGCCCCGATGATTCATGCCTCTACAGGGCTTAGCCACTTAGTACCATTCCAAGCAACCCCGCAGCCCGCACCTCAGGCATTTCAAAACCTGGGCTCTATTGGGCAGCCCTACCCATTCCAAGCAATGCCCCAGCCCAATTCGGCCCTGCAACAACAGGCTTACTTACACTAAGGCTTCAAAAAAATAAGGGGCGGAATGGTTTACCGCCCCACTTCTAAAGCGGAATAGCTTGCCGGAATATTCTAGATCCCTTTTATTACTTCACTAATGAACTAAGCAGTCCTGATAGGACTGAAAAACTAAGCTCTTTAGCAAGAGTAATAACAGCGAGAAAAACAATGAAGAAGTTTGAACAATATGTAGCTATTCCCAACCGGAAGGCGCCTGCACCAACAATGGAACTGGAGGAGCTGGCTAAAGAAGCAAAAAATTCCCCGGATGTTAAAGATGTTACTTTGCGTAAAAACACCGTCACCCTCCTCGCTACACCTGATGCAGTTGACAACTTGAGACGGAAATTGGCTGGCAAAGTGATCATTGATTCCGACCAGCCGATCCACCCCCTCAGCTAAACGTGAATAGCTCTCGATTCATTACTTTCGATGATTAGAACACGCTCTATATCAGTACCGCACTGAATACGAAGGAACATGAACATGACTGAATCCCGACAAGAAAAGGCCGCAGGAGAACCTTCGGTCGAGGTTGCAGAAAAAGTCGAGTTACTTATTTCACCTCGCCGTAGTCTTATCGCAAAATCAATGGGCGTACAGCCATTAAGCGCCAACTCGATGCACAATGTAATTTCCACGATCTCAAGACAATCTGGCTGCGAAATACTTCGTGAAATCCGCCCCGGTAGAAAGCTGAAAACGCTTTCCACTGTCGATGAAGCCACAAGTATTTATAAAGTACGTATGGATCTTGACTCCGCGGCGTCACTATTTCAAACAGCCCCCCCCAATGTGGCTATTGAATTAGACTCGCTACTATCTTATGGCCAAGCCAGTTTTTCTCCTTCTTTTACAGCAATATTTGCCCAACAGCCGGGACTTTTACGGGAGTATCATGTCCAAGCCCAACAGGTTAGGCTCCGGGTTGTCGGATCAAAAGGCGAGCCGATACGCGATGCCCAAGTAATTGTGGAAAGTGCTGGCTTCCCTCAAGAAGGGGTCACCAATAATAAAGGCGAGGTTGCGCTTAACATATTTGCCCAAAGTGGTAGCGCCCAAGTTAAATCTCTATTAATCCGGCCATCCAAAGATTTCTGGAACAAGTTTGTACGATGTCCATCCCTATCTCTAACCGGGGTGAACCTGGTTAAATTACAACCATTGAGCGAAGCAATACCAACATTTCCTCACAATGCGCCCTATGGTTGGGGACAAAAGTACATGGGCCTGGATCATCTTCCAGATGAATACACTGGCAAGGGAATCAAGATCGCCATCATTGACTCCGGCGCGGACAATCAGCACCCTATTCTTTCCCACCTACAAAACGGCATCGACGTTACTAATAATTATGATACCAAAAGCTGGGCGGAAGATATCGTCGGGCACGGCACCCACTGTGCCGGGATTATTGGCGGGCAGCCCTCAGGCTCAGAAGCTATCCGAGGTTTTGCCCCTGAATCCGAAATACATATTTTCAAAGTTTTTCCCGGCGGCCAATTCAGCAGTTTAATTGATGCCCTGGCGCACTGTATCGAGCTAGACATCGACGTCGTTAATATGAGTCTGGGGAGCTCTGATTCCTCTGATGCAGTAGAACAGCAGATTGAAGAAGCTGTGCAGCACGGCATTGCTTGTATTGTGGCGGCTGGCAACAATGGTGGACCCGTTCAGTATCCGGCGAGATCGCCAAACGCAATGGCTGTAGGCGCAATCGGAATGCTCAACGAGTTTCCAAAGGATTCCTGGGAAGCCCAAACAGTTATCCCCTCAACCGCTTCCGGTGATGGAGTGTTCCTACCGACCTTTAGCTCCTACGGACCAGAAATTTCGGTAGCTGCGCCCGGTGTAGGTATTGTTTCATCGGTACCCGACAAAGGGTTTGACGTGCAATCCGGCACATCAATGGCCGCACCACATATTACTGGATTAGCCGCCTTACTGCTCGCCCACCACCCACTGTTCAAAGCATCGCTTCGCCAGAGAGATATCTCTCGGGTAACCGGCTTATTCCAGCTTGTCCGATCACTCACATCCCCAATGGGGATTGGTGCAGAGAGAATTGGTGCCGGAGTTCCGAAGATGTTTGGTATGGGCGCTGCGTTTGAGTCCGCCAAAGATCTCGCCAGGGCAGCCAATGCAACCACAACAGACACCCAGGCAACGAATGCCTCGGCGCCTCCATATACAGGATTTACGGTCGGTCAGATGCAAGGTTTTACGAATAGTCCGACATCTATCTGGCCAACCCATTTTATACCCAGTGCTTATTACAATGCAGATCTAGCAGCCGTAAATCCACAGCAGCCCGTAAATCCACAGCAGCCCGTAATGAGTACCGTCCCCGATGGATTCGCGTTAGGTGCCTATGGAGTGCCATTTGTAGACCCGCGCGGCATTCGGTTTTGGTAATCAATCCCGCATGACTAGTTAGCCTTAATACCTTGAAGTATCTGTTAAGGCCGCTCCAATATTGCGGCCTTAACAATTTACACCCTGCACGCCCTTAACTTCTTTAATCACACTTAGTATCTCTTCTCCACAACCCCACAACCCCAAAACCCGCCCCCCCCTACACTCATCCCTATTCAGATCATGAATTAAAGCCTGTCGATTTGTCGTTTAGCTATCAATATTCACAGAAAGTAAGCAAGCTGCGTCCCTGATAGCGGTTGGCCTACACCACTCACCCTTCTGTTAGCGGGTACGGGAGGTAATTGAAAATTAGTGAAGGTTGTTTGGTAACGACTTGTTACGTGTATTCTTTTGGTTTACAGTTTTGGTATCTAGCTTCTAAGGACGCCTGACATCCGAGTTTTGGCCGCAAAAGTTGTCGTCAGACTGAGGATCTATCAAGCTGTGGACGGTTTGCTTGAAGGTGACACTGGGGCACCTGTAGGCTTAGATGCTGTCGAAACGACAACTTGTTATACTTTCAGCCGAATGAATAATGCTTAGAAAACTACTTACCCTAACTCTGCTGCTGGTAACTTTATCCCCCGCATCCAGAGCTTACGAGATTTTATATACCGCAGAGATCCATCCTGACTCGAAGGTGGCCAAGGTTGAGATAGCCCTCAGTGGCAAAGATCTTCCCAGTAGACTGACCCTTAACCTTAGTTCCGGGCGCTATCAGAACCTGAAAAGTGATGGGCCTCTCGAACTGGAAGGTGACAAAGCAATATGGCGCCCCAAGGGCACCAAGGCCCGACTCCAATACCGCTTTGTCATTGATAACCAGCGCAGCAACGGCGGTTACGACTCACGAATCACCAACAATTGGGCTATTCTCCGCAGTGACAAACTCATAGTCCCTGTATCGGCAAAGAGCAGTGGCCGCTCTGTAGCCCGCTTACAATTGAAACTTCCGGAAGAATGGTCTGCAGCCCTACCCTACCCCAATATTGAGAACCACCTTTACCAGCTATCCGACCCCAAAAGAAAATTTGTGCGCCCCAAGGGCTGGATGATTGTCGGGAAGATAGGCAGCCGGCAGGACGTAATTGCCAACACCGCCACCAGGGTCGCTGGCCCTAAAGAGGAGAACATTCGCCGTCAGGACATACTGGCCTTCCTCAACTGGAACCTGCCTGAACTCAAAAAAATATTCCCCCTGTTTCCCGATCAGCTACTTATCGTTACTGCAGATGACCCCATGTGGCGCGGCGGCCTATCCGGAACACGCTCCCTATATATGCATGCTGACCGACCATTGATTAGCGGCAATCGAACCAGCAGTATGATCCATGAATTGGTTCATGTCGGTACGGGTATTCACGGAGACGATGAGAGCGACTGGATTGTAGAAGGCCTCGCTGAGTTTTACTCCCTTGAAATCCTAAGGCGCACCGGCGGCATCAGCGAAATCCGCTACAAGGAAGCAATAGAAAATCTTGCCACCTGGGGGCAGGGGGTTCCATCACTATTGGTCAAGCGATCATCAGGCCCAATTACCGCACGTGCTGTAGGCGTTATGCAGCAACTGGACAAAGAAATCCGGGTGGCTAGCGGGGGCAAAGCAAGCATTGATGATGTAGCCCGAGGGCTGGCCAGCTCTCGGGGAGAAGTGACCCTGGAACGGTTTAGATCACTGTCTGAGCAAGCTGCAGGCAGACCTGTTGAAGCCTTAGGTTTTGAAAATCTTACCAATGAGAAGTCCCAGCTCGCTAAAAAACAGGCAAAAAAAAGCCCTGACGACGGGGGGGGAGAGCGTCAGGGCCAAGACCATTAGGAGTGAAACTTGGAGGATTTCATCCTTGCTACCTAGCGGGCGGCAGCCATGTGGGCCACCCTACCAGCATTACTAAACACGTTTGGGGGAGATGTGTTAGCCAGATAAAGACAGTATCGAACACCGATGAAAGATTGCCAGCACCCCACAAAATTAATTTAGAACAAATGGGAATAGTTTCTTTCGCTCCATCGCAAAAAGTTATTACGGCACCGACCGGGCAGTAAAACGGTAACTTTTCCTAAAATTTTTCACTTCTTCGCAATATCGATGAAAACAACGCTTGACTAATCCTCAAGAGTCCCTAGAATAGCGCCCTCTTACGCAGCCAAGCGCACGTAAGTATCAGAAAACGCTAGGATTTTTCAGATTTATCAGATAAAATTCTCGGTGTTAATTTCCGCCTTAGGCGGACATAGAGGCTAGGTGGCAGAGTGGTCATGCAGCGGACTGCAACTCCGTGTACGCCGGTTCGATTCCGACCCTAGCCTCCATTTTCCTTTTCATTGCATCGCTCCTGTATAGTGCAATGAAAGTGAGGGTGAAGGGCAAATATATACTGTACCTTCTCTCGCTAAGGATCTGCCCGGGTGGTGGAATTGGTAGACACAGGAGACTTAAAATCTATAACAAGTCGTTCTAAATCAATGACTTAGATTTTTGGTACAAGGATTCGGTACAGAATCACCCGGCAAAGTTATGGAAAGCTACTCAGCCCGAGTGGTGAAATTGGTATACACAAGGGATTTAAAATCCCTCGGCTGTCATGGCCATGCCGGTTCAAGTCCGGCCTCGGGCACCATAATTCTCTTACAAATCAATGAGTTATGGTCAAATTGGTGTAAAGATGGTGCACCTCTAAAAACTCCCATCTCTCCCCCCCAGCTTACTAACCCCAAGCTACTCAAAAACAGAAAAGCCCCTCACCTTTATATCGATAGAATGCTTCACGCCTTCAAACCGCTTGCACGCCATACAAACCAACGGCCGCCTTCTCACGGCATGAGCCCCTTTATACCCTGCCGTATATTGAATAGGGGACTTATCGAGAACCGCGCCCCTGAGCTGCAGCTCTCAGCTTGGCCGATGGCAGCGCACTGAAGCCTTAACCACTCCCTCTACAATCAGCTCCTGCCCCTCCCAAATAGGGATTGCCGGGTAGTTGGCGTTAGCCGGTAGCAGCCTACCCCGTCGCCTGTCCAAGGTTTTACAGGTCAACTGGCCATCCAAAGCGACCACGACCACATCACCATGCACTGGGGTCAGGGATCGATCGACAATCAGCAGGTCACCATCATGAATCCCAACATTCACCATGGAATCACCATTGGCACGGACCATATAGGTTGAAGCGGGCCTAGTGATCAGGTGCTCATCCAGGCTAAGCGCGCTTTCTTTGTGATCATCAGCTGGAGAAGGGAAGCCACAGCTGACGCCATGGCCGTAGAGAGGCGAGAACTTCATTTTGGTATGCCCGGTTACTGTATATAAATACAGTCTACTGTTTCATGCGCACAACGAACAAGAACAACCGGTGACTATAAAGCCGGCACCACTCACTGCACCGACTCTGACAAGCAGTTAGGCCGCCTCTTCAATTGCAGGGCTTCCCCCTGGGGTCTTTTGCTCATAGGCAAAGATAACGCCTTGAAGCAAGAACTCTACCTCTTCGCCAATAAGCTGCAGCAAGGCTTTACGGGTCAGCTGATTCGGGCAATCCGCAACCCATTCCAGGCCAGCACATAGATTGGTGACATGATGAAGTTGTTGAATATGAGAAGCCATTGGCATATCTACCTCCTGTAGGAACCACAAAATCCTCACCACCACAAAACCTTTAAGCGGCAGCGGCCCGTCTCCGCCAAACCCAGGCAGTGTTTAATTCCGGCTTTTGACGACAGACAAGCCAACGCTACTAGCTAATTGACCGCTTTCAAATAGATGTTCTGGATTGTTTCGGTTTTAGCAATGCAAAATGCCGGAAGTTTTCGATTATCGAAATATTGTTAAAACGAGGGTACCCAATACGGCTCGATGTCTGAGGCCGAAACACTAGGCGACCGCCTGCGCAACGCAAGGAAAAAGGAAGGGAAGACGATTGCGCAGCTAGCCACACAGCTGGGGCTAGCGCCATCTCAAATTTCGAAAATGGAAACAGGCAGTCAGAAGGTGCCGGCGGAGCTGCTGTCGGCCTGGTGTGAGGCGGTGGGGATTACCTTGGCGGAGGTGTATGGAGCGGAGAACCTGCACCACTTTGCGCAGATCCCGTTTCCGCCGTTGATCGCACGGCTTTATGCACAGCTACCCAAGGAGTTTCGCCGGCATATTCATCGGGTCATTGAGAGCAGCTACCAGCTCTGGAAGAGTCGGCGATAACGCCCGCCTCAACTGCGTAGCAAACTGGCGGTTTTTGTGCGTTTTTTTGCACAGAAAGTGACAGGTTGCGGTGTTAGATTGCAGGCGCTTGTTATGTGCTTTTAAGTGGTATATCACCATAACCCCAAATTAAAGTACCAATTATTGCAAGTAAAAATCCAAGCCAACGTACTGTAAGAAATAATAATTTGTATTCTTTCTCAAGCACTTTAAAGTCATTTGTAACAAGACCACTTGGATAAATATACCCATTAACAATACTCCGGACAGTTTTAGAGAGCTGGAATCCTGAAGTTATAAGGCTAGAGCCACATCGAGGCCTACTTTATCGCAAGTCTAGGGTAGGCCAGAGTTGTCGATAATCGACTTCTAGGGCTGCAAGCCCCAGGATTACTTGGCTAAAACTGTCCGAAGTATTGGTGTCATGATAAGCTCCTTTAATCTGCAGCCCGAGGTTGGGCTGAAAGAGCTTAGTTGGTGGGGTTTTTACTCTGCCTCGAAGCGGCTTCGTTCAACAAGTGCAAGCATGTTCAACAATATTCGTGTGCTTGGCCCATGTTGCAGGCGTTAGCAATAAGAGTCTAGAAGCACCTTAAATCGTGGAAGTAAAATGATAAGTAGTGAAGAGTTTAAAACAGTTTTAAAGCAAATAGAGGGATACAATCTCGATATTGGTGCTAGAAAAGTAAATAGAGGCGTGAACTTTTATGAAGCATCTACTAAGCGTCCGATTGCAAGAATTAGGGCATCTCAGGCGAGTGGTGAAGTTGAAGTGTTGTGGTGGAGTCACAGGGAAAAATGGGAACAAATAGGTGAGTTTGGTGGTGTAGTAGTGCCCATAAATGAGGTTGTAGATTACATCAAAAATGATACTTCCGGTTGCTTTGTTCTTTAACAATACTTCGGACAGTTTTAAGGAGAGAAATAGGTAGGAACCACGGACAGATACTGAGAAAATAAGGTTCTCAAATCAAAACAATACCTGCCCATGGAAGATGTAGTAAAAACTGTTTTCGCTAAAATG
>NZ_JALBWM010000146.1 GCF_023895975.1 Microbulbifer okhotskensis | reverse complement strand
GATGGCCGTAAAACCCAGATGCGCAGGCCAATAAAACCGCAGCCATTTAATGGCGCAAGCGATGAGGAGGCTATCAAACAAATTGGTGGTTTACCTGCGGGCCGCTCTTTATATCAAGAGATAAACAGTGCCTGGCAAAGCAGATTTATCGACATCAATTGCCCTTTGGGTGAGCCGGGTGACCTCCTATGGGTGCGTGAAACACATCACCTAAGCCATCAAAATAAAGTCACTTATAGAGCGGACTATTCCAGCAACCCTTTTAGTGAAGATGAGTGCGGGGAAGACTGCTCAATGGTTGGTGAGAAGTGGAGGCCATCAATCCACATGCCCCGCTGGGCTAGCCGCATCACCTTAGAAATAACAAACGTTCGCGTTGAGCGTATTCAGGATATCAACGGTGATGATGCTAATGCTGAAGGGATTCAATCTTGGATAGACAGCTTTAAATCGCGGCCAACGTATCACCAGAATAGCAATTTAGGTGGTTATCCAGTTACCGCATTTAGCCGGATGTGGAAATCCATTTATGGAGCGGAAGGCTGGGACCAAAACCCCTGGGTATGGGCTATTGAGTTTCGCAGAGTAGAACAGGCAAAGGTAGCGGCATGAGAGTCCAGACCGGGATAGTCGCAGGTGAGCGAGCCGCAAAATCTAACAGTGAAGAATCGGGGTTGACAATGGATGACAGCTGGTGCCATGCTTCCCGTGCTCCTGCAAAATCAGGGGCCGGGATTGAGACCCCGAATCTACAAGGCGCCGGGAAGACGCCTCTAGTTGTATGCGTCTTTTTTTGTGCGCAAAATATCCCTTTTATGGTGGGGTATTCGGGGGGCACTTGTGCCCGCCGTTTCCTTGTAGCGGTAGTCTCAACCCGTCTACCCCGCCACCCAATCGAGATTGAGACCTCTTTGGTGGCGGTCATGCCACAATACAAGGAGGCTCCAATGTCACACCACGCCCAAGTTACGCCTATCAGTCAGGCTGACAATCTCGTCACTCGCTCACTAGATATCGCAGGCATTAGCCTCGAATCGCTAAACAAGCTGCGCACCCTATTCCAAAGCATTAGCCAAATATCCGAAAACAACACCACCGCCCGCGAACTAGCAGTCATCGGCGCCCACCTTGCCGATGAATGGGCAAACCTTATCGATTGTGAACGTGAAGACCTTGAACACATGGAGAGCAACTAATGACCAATATCATTCCGTTTGACTTTCACCGAAACCTAGTGCGAGTTGTGGAGCGCGATAGCGAGACTTGGTTTGTGGCCAAGGATGTAGCTGAGGTATTGGGTTACAAGAATCCGCATAAGGCTATTCGAGAGCACTGCAAAGGGGTGAACGAAATGGTCACCCCCACCCCAGGAGGCCAACAGACAGTCAAAGTCATTCCGGAGCGAGACATCTACCGCCTGATTATGCGCTCCAAGCTCCCTGAAGCGCAGGCATTCGAGGAATGGGTTGTAGATCATGTATTGCCAAGTATTCGCAAAACCGGAAGTTACCAGTTCAAGCCCGAAGACTTGAGCCGTATGGATATCCTCAAGATGGCCATGGATTCTGAGCAGGAACGAATGCGACTAGAGGGTAAGGTGGCAGAGTTAACGCCAAAGGTGGAGGCGTATGACCGGCTCGCCACTAGTGACGGCTCCATGTGTATCACCAATGCTGCCAAAGACCTACAAGTACGCCCGAAGGACCTTTTCTCCTGGCTTCAAGCCAATCGGTGGATATATCGGCGCACTGGGGGCAGCTGGATAGCCTACCAGGACCGTATTCAGTCCGGCTGTTTGGAGCACAAGGTCACCACGGTAGAGCGTACTGACGGTAGTGAGAAGGTGGTGGAGCAAGTGCGCGTGACCACTAAAGGGCTAACCAAGCTGGCTGCTGCCTTTGATGTGGCCGAGGCAGGCTAAAGGGTATTCGGCGCGGCTTCGGTCGCGCCTTAGCTTACAGGAAAGTATATGAGCGGGCTATTGCAAGAGGAAGAGCTGAAGTCGTGGCTGAACTGCGAACGCCGCGGAGACTTAATACGCGCCCTTCGGAGAGCACGAATTCCCTATGCTATAGGTGTGGGCGGCTGCATCGTTACCTCACAGGGGGCAATCGATGGGGCACTTCTGCAATCAAGCGTAGCACTAAGTGCTGAAAACGATTGGGATGACGTGAGGGTTGGAGGGTGACGCGAGGTCGCAAAAGAACCGGGGAATTTGGCTGGCTCCCCCCATATTGCTCGGTAAAGCGCGACAATATCGTCTATCGCAAATACGAGCACGGGAAGTGGTTCCCCCCAATAACCGTATGCACTGTTGAGGAAGCGCGCAGGTCTAGAACGTTTTTTCACGAGCGATTTGCGGCAATTTTAGACAACCCTATCGTGTATACCTTGTCATGGCTGCTGGAGCAATATCATAAAAGCCCTCAATTCTACGAGCTGGCATTAAGTACGCGAAAAGCATACGAGAATTACCTTAAGACTATCTGCAACTTCCCACTCAGCAATGGCCGCACAATGGGGGAGTTCCCGCTAGATAAGATGAATCAGCGACACATCCGGGGTTACCTAGATAGTTATCCCGGAAAGGTCGCTTCCAATAGACACATCCAGTATTTGAGTGCCGCTTTCAATTGGGCGCGACAGCGTCTCTCTCCAGTTAAATCAAACCCCTGTGAGGGCGTCACAAAAAATAAGGAAAATGCTAGGGACCGGTATATCCAGGACTGGGAGTATGCGGTCGTCTACAGGGCTGCAGAGTCAATGCGCAACCCCATCTATGCCCCCGCCATGGAATTATCCTATCTCTGCCGCGCACGTCGCGGAGAAGTCTTTGCCTATACAGAGTTGGACATACGCCGTCGCGGGCTATTCCTAAAGCGCGGCAAAGGCTCAAAGAACGAGTTAACAGCGCTGAGCGAGCGCCTTCAGTCCGCAATCGCGGCCTGCCGACGAGTATATCCAGATGCTCCAGACCGGGGACTACTTCTCCATAAGAGGGATGGTACAGCCTACGCTAAAAACGCACTGGATAGCGCCTGGCAGAGGGTTATGAAGCGAGCCATGACTGATGGCTGTACCCTCCCCTCTGACCTAGCTGAAGAAGCAAGAGAGGATGGCGCCGTAGAGGATGGGGATAGGTTTTTCCTTTCTGAGCCATTCACATTTCACGACATAAAGGCTAAGGGTATCACCGATCACAAGAACAATGAGGGTGGGCATCGCAGCAAGAAAATGGAGGCGGTGTACAACCGAAAGGCAAGGCTCGTACCGGCGACGAGATAGTGTATATATATACAATTTGAGTGGTGCAAATTCACTGTAAACCCTAGTGAAAATGCGGCCTGTAGAGCACCCATTGGTGCAAATAAATTTTGTATCTTATTGATTTACATAGAAAAGTTGCAAGCCTACGAACCAGGCGGTCGGAGGTTCGAATCCTCCCGAGCGCGCCACTTTCAAGGGGTTTACGTTATTTGACGTAAGCCCCTTTTTTATTGCCTGAGGCAGGGAAATCCCGCTCCGCTCCAGCTCATCCAATAGGCTGCCCCTCACTCCTTTCGCAGTGCTGGTACGGCAACTTTTCTATTGATCTGACAGCGAAATGGGCCAGCTCGCCCCCACCTGTATACCGGCACTAATAGATGGCCCGGGCCCCTCGCTGGCTCGCGCAGCGTACAATCTGCAGGAATACGGTAGCGGTAAACCCGATGCCTACTCTCAGCAACCTGCTTGTCCGATCTCCTCGGGGACCCCCGACTCAATCGACAGCGAACTTTTCATCGAACCCTATACACCAAAATTGAGCAACGAAGTTCCGACTTCCGTTAAATCACTACTTTGCGAGGGAAGTTTCTGCCATTGCTGCTCAGCCCAGGCAGCAGGGCCTGCCATACGGCGAAGGACCAAAGCACCCGGAGAATTTCTGATTCCTGTCCAGCAAACGATACATAAGTACCAAAAAAGGATTGAACAAAGACAGACCAAGTTGAATCAAAAGTCTCAATAGTTAAAAATGGGTATGTATCCGTCAAATCAGAAGTAAGGGACTACATGACTGATATCCTCAAAGATATACTTCAATTTGTGCAGGACGTAGGGTTAAAAAACGGTCTGTTTGTCATATTTTTCATCTTTGCGCATTATCTGCTCTTTTGGATGTACAGTGGGCGCCTGAAAGACCGGCAAGTTGAAATTGATCGGTTAGCGGCAGATAATAAAGAATATAGAGACAGGTTCTTAAAGCTGATGGATAATGCCTTCTCTTATTCTCCGCCTACCAGAAAAGCGGCGTCAAAAAAGCCAGTTAATGAAAAGGAGTTTGAGTAGTGCTTTACATATTGTTAGCGATTGCACTTTTCTTTATTGCCCTCCATATATATCGGCTCTTAGAGGTGAAGAAGCATGACCAACACATATTTGAGTTCTGCCAACTTCGGAGAGACACCCTCAGTTATCTCTCCAACTCCTATGAAGGCTTATCAAGAACGGACTATATCGCCCTCAGAAAGATCAACGATGCCCTCAGTACCATCATTGCTGGATATAAAGAGCATAGAACCGTGGTATTCAACTTCAGACTATTTTCAGAGTACGTCAATGAACTGAAAGCCTTTGAAAAGAAAGCAGAGAAGATTTCTACCAACAACAAAGAAATACAGGAACTCCTCAACAGGATTCACTACTCCATTTTCAAAGCCTTTCTAGCGTTCACGCCCTACTTGAAATCTGAACTCGCATTCACTGTGTTAATGAAGCTGATCTCTATCGGAGCTAACTCTGGGGCAAACTCCCTTAAAGGCTACTTGCTGAGCCTCAAGGAGGCAAAATCCATGATTAACACCTTTAAGAGGTCTTCCACTCCCTGCTAAATCCCCAACAGCATAGGCCAATGGGCGGCATGCCTCCATTCATTAGCTGCCGCCCTAGCCAAGAGCTCCCCACCCGCACTCAGCCCCCTCAAATACAGCAATTTTGATCAAGATCATCCCGTCTCCTCGATATACTATCAATATTAGTTTAGAGAGGTGATGTTGAATGGCAAAATACGATAATCAATTTACCCTGGTACTAGAATATATCGAAGCCAATCTGGATTCAGACATTGATATAGATAAGCTCTGCCAGATTTCGAACTTATCCAAATATCATTTCCATCGCCAGTGCTCATTATTCTTCGGCATGCCAATTATGGCCTTTACACGACTACTGAGACTTAAACGGTCGGCATATCAACTTGCCTATCGGCACGATTTAAAGGTTTTGGAGGTCGCCCTCGCCACAGGCTACGAAAGCCATGAAGCATTCTCAAGAGCTTTTAAAAAAGCGCTTGGCTACAGTCCTTCAGAATTCAGAAAAACCCCAAGCTGGGAACATTGGCAGGCTAAATACCAGCCAATTATGGAGCTTAGGAACAACGAAATGCTACGCCAGAGTCGCTTTGATGTAAATATAATTGAATTCCCCGAAACAACCATTGCCACCTTGGAACATCGTGCAGCCCCAGGCCTTTTAAGCGCCAGCCTCAAGAACTTTATTACCTGGCGAAAGAAAAATAAATTATCCCCAAAAGTAAGCAGAACCTTTAATTTAATTTACAATGATCCAAGCCAGGTCCCATCCAACCAATACAGAATAGACCTTTGCTGCAGCGTTGACGCATCGGTAAAGCTTCCGGATGGAGATTTACTCAAGAAGACCATAGCTGCTGGCGAATGCGCATCAATAAGGCACATTGGCTCAGATGACTCTATCGGCAATGCCATAAACCATCTATACCAAGATTGGTTGGCAGAATCCGCTTTTAATCTAAGAGACTTTCCACTTTTTCTTGAGAGAGTAAAATTTTTTCCCGATACTTCTGAAAATGAAGCAATTACTGACATCTACCTGCCGATAGAGCAACCCCTCCCACTAGAATGAGCTTCCAACAGGCTTCTGAAACTATTTTTTTGTAGCCTGTTATCTTGAACTGGGATATATGAGCCACAATCTAGGCATGTATTCCTTTGAATTATCCTGGACGTCTTGCGAATTCACACTGCAAACTGCAGCTAAAAGAGCCTTTTAAAAACCCATTCGAAACCCCTTCAGCAGGAAAATATTTTTCCTCCATCACCCCAAGAAGAAAAAAAAACTATTGCACTATATTATTCATCAATATATAAAAAATACTGTCTAAACGGTATGTTTCTTAAATTCAGGCAGTGAGATGAAGTTAAGGTATATCATTGTTATATGCATACTGTGTGCTCTAACTGCCACTACCTACGTCTATCTGTACAACTCCCACCTTACAGAAAGCGTCACTTTCAATCATGTGTCAGTTAGCGAGTCAGAAATTGTCAAGAAGGACAACCTGAGCCAAAAAGATACTATCAATATTCTCGTAATTGATGGCGGCGGAATTCGGGGCCTTATTCCACTTTATGTGCTTCAGCACATTGAACAGGAGGTTGGCCAGCCCATCAATGAACTTTTTGATGTTTTTAGCGGTGTCTCTACCGGAGCAGTGATCGCCAGCGGGCTGAATATACCGTCGGACCAACTTGCCAACCAATACAGTGACTATGATTCAAAAGTAGACCTACTCATAGATCTTTATAAATCTCAAAGTGATTATTTATTTTCTTCGCCTTGGCATCACAAAATATTATCGGCCTCAGGATTTTTTTCACCAAAATTTCTTGGTGAACGCCTCCATAAAGTCCTGGGAAAGCACTACACCGAGGAACTTAAATTCACCGATTTGGATAATTATGTCATCATCCCTTCTCTCGACATCCATACCGGTCAAGTACACCTGTTCAAAAATCGCGGAAAGGAAGTCACCGAACTTCCTACCAATAGTCTTTATCAGCTGGTCACTGCAGCTGTAAGTGCAGAGACCTTATTTCCGCCAGTAGATTTTATGAGCTCCAATAAAGACATACGCCATCGTTATTTTGCCGATGCGGGCATCTCAGCCAACAACCCCGCCAGTCTCGCGCTATTAGATATTATCAAGAAATTTCCCAATAAAAAATACTATGTCCTGATTCTTGGAGCGGGAACCTCACCTTTAACCAGCACCGAAACCAGTTATGGCAAACTAAAGAATTGGGGTAGCATTCAGTGGATACCGGACGTAATTACCAATGTCCAACGCTCAATGGACCAACAACAAATATACACAATGGAAATTGCCAAGTTGTTATCCGCCAGCGGTACGGTCGAATACAATTACCTGAATATTGAAATCAGTGATCCTTCTGTAGGGCCGTTTGAATACAATAATATCGACTCTCTTGAGATTCACTCAGATAGACTGATCAAAGAAAACCGTGATGCCGTACAGCAGGTCATTCAGCATCTGAAACAAGAGTGCTGACAGATAAAACCAGGGGCCAAGGCACCAAAAGATTGTCAATTCGACACGGAGCACCTTTAGCGAGCCCACAACCAGGATAGGAAAAAGGTAAGCTCCCTGTTTCAGTCACACGGGGCCACAGAATAATCCCCATGCTAGCAAGCTGTAGCGGCGCGCGATAAATCGCGCCGACTGATGCATTAAATGGTTTCTTAAATTTGTTGCACTCTATGCAACTGCTTTGCAACTACGATTTGATTTTGTAAGGGTACATCATTCTGCCGCAGCTGCTTCTATCACAGATACATCCTGTATTCCCTTCCTTGAAGTTTTTCTGTAATCCTTTGAGGGTTTCTTCTTTTGATATTTCTTCAGAGGTCGTCAGCGGATACTCGCGAGTATTTCCGCATCGACAAATCCACACAGCTTTACTCATATATATTCCTATTCAAATTTAAGTCGCATCCTAAGTATGGGCTCCGCAAACTACTTTCTTCAGATAGGTTGATATTGCTGCCAATTTGCATGAGCAAAATCTTATTGCACGGTTAATGTGTGGCTATAAACCTCGCGGCTTGTGAGTTCTTCTCGGCTGGATTCCAGTTCTATGCGTAGCACTGTTGGTGGGGTGGTGGTGTATGGGGAGTCTGGTGGGGTGAAGTCGTCGGGGAAGCGGCCTATGCC
>NZ_JALBWM010000145.1 GCF_023895975.1 Microbulbifer okhotskensis | reverse complement strand
TCTGGCCGTGGTTCCTACCTATTTCGCCCCCTAAAACTGTCCGAAGTATTGTTATTACTGACTCTATAGAAAAGCGCGTGTTGTCATTTTCACCGGTTAAATCATTGCACCGGTGACCTGTAAAAAGAGATCATAATTGGTTCTACGTCCATTGGATTTTTTGGCGCTCAGGTAGCCCAACTCTTCCAACTCCTCGATGGCATTAATCACCGAACACTTTGTGCATCGCGCAACATCGGCCAGATACGCGTTACCCGGATCACACCGGCCCGTATCACTGTTATGACAATCAGCCAACGCAATTAGCACCAACTTTGCTGTTGGTGTTCTGGTCCTGCGTTTAATGACCTATACCGCGAGTTCAAAGCTCACCACGTACCTCCTGTATAAATTTCCAGATAGCGCGTACCTGATTACTGTCCTACTGCTAAAGCAGCAGAATCACCAAGTCACAACAAAGGGATTTGAAAATGATTGCTCTTCAGCCTTCGCCAGCAAACTCATGCTCGGTTAGCTTTCCTGCTGGACCTCATCATTTATTTGGCCACCCAAAGGGTCAATTACATCAGCGCGCAGACGAGCACGTGTAACAACCCGCTGAGTAGCTAGCTCTAGCTTTATGCAATGCTTCGGAGGTATCGCCCTCACTCCACTACGCATTTGGGAAACAAAAACCGGCGTTATTACCCCAATAGTGCGCTCCAATTTGGCCGATGACCCTAATACCCTCACGTTGCCATCAAGTACCGAGTTAATCCTTTGCTGGGCGGGTGATCCTACCCAGCTTCCACGAAGTCCGCAGTTTAATTTCAGATCGGTTTAAACGAATGGGATATGGCGTGAAGTCGGTGCAGCAGTTGATGGCTCATACTGTCGAGCGAACTACTCAGGATTATCAAGCGGGACATGGCATCGACTATGAGGAGATCAGTATTTAGTGGTCGAGCAGGTAATTGGAAATGAATTCTGGATAGGGAAAATCTAGACAAAAAAAAGGGCCGGTAAGGCCCTTTTTTTATTGCTGTGACTTGGTGTTCACCTAGTAAGGCGCTGTGAACCTTTTATTCTCGCAACCCCTTGATAGACAAGGGAAATTTGGTGGAGCTAAGCGGGATCGAACCACTGACCTCAACACTGCCAGTCTTCCGCACACAAAAATGTAAGTTACTGATTTGTAAGGGAAAACCGCCTTTTCCAATCTAACGGCCTTAACTATCCTCGATGATACCTCACCGACGCCTTAACCACCCCCTCTACAATCAGCTCCTGCCCCTCCCAGACCGGTATCGGCCTGTACTTGCCGTTGGCAGACAGCAGCCGTCCGCGCTTTAAGTCCAGGATCTTGCAGGTTAGCTGGCCATCCAGGGCGACTACGACAACATCCCCGCTTACAGGGGTCAGGGAGCGATCGACGATTAGGATGTCACGGTCGAAGATGCCGATGTCTTGCATTGAGTCACCGCTGGCGCGGGCCAGGAAGGTGGCAGGGGGATTGGTGATCAGGTGCTCATCAAGGCTAAGCGGGGGCTCTTTGTGGTCATCTGCTGGCGAAGGAAAGCCGCAGCTGACGCCGCTGGTAATTAGTGGGGATAGGTTCATGTGAGCTCACAGCTTGCTGTATATATGTACAGCTTATTGCTGATGCCTCGCTGAAGGCAAGTAGCTAGTATGACTCTTGGGCCATATTCTATCTGGCCTCAATCTACTGTGAATGGATACCCAAGCACCCCTCAATGCAGAGTTAATCGAATTTATATGGCAACAATGGTGAGCCACCTCCCATTTCATTGACTTACAGCAGCCTTTGAAGACCAATTGTCTTCATATAAACCAACTCAACTTCAGAGGAGAAATATTAAGCATGGGGCACTATGAACAACCAAAGCCGTTCTACCTGAAAGATCGCCGGGAAGTGGCTATTGACATGTTTGTCTCAAAGGACAACATCACCAAAGCAGACTACATCGCGCTAAAGGTTGTAGAGCAGGTTGAGGGAGGACTCGATAAGTACCGCCTAGATTCCCACAATGACCGACACACTTGGCGATAGCAAAGGGCTATTTTGGCCTATGTGAAAATCCGCATAGACGATATACGGAACGGCACCTGGCTCCCCAGCAGAACAGCAGACACGCCTCACCCTAAGATGCCACTCGCGGTACCGCACTCCCGCATCCATAGAAATGGTTACTACGAGTGGCTAAAAAGGGAGTTTGATTCACTTGATCTGGAAAATTTATCTACGGATTCGGTGGAAAAACTACTTAAGGGAATAGAGTACGAGCTTAAATTCTCTACCTTCCCAAACTATGTTATGTTGCCAGCAGATGAGCTCAAACGTGTGTTAAAAGTATGAAAATCTATCAGTTAAACGGAAATAGCAGCAACTATATGACCCCCTATTTCGAGCCAAATAATGTGCTCAAAAAGCGGGTAGGCATTAAGTTCCTTTTCAACACAACGCCTAAATCCTACAGTGAAGATTGGGAGCCGCTGGAGTTGAGCATCAAAGCGTGCGATTCGGCACCAGTCATTCCGACGCTTTCTCGTTGGCAAAATTACTTAGTGCTTCATGCATCGGCTTACAAAGTCCTCGAAAGTACGCTCAACCCTTTTGGGGAATTTCTCCCCTGTACATATCAAGGCACAGCATTTTATCTGTTTAACCCCCTGACAATTGCTGAAGACCTTGATGCGGTAATAGCAGACTCCGTTACCAGAAACGGGAACTTACTCTCCGGTATTGCATTCAATCAGGAAAAGCTGGAAGGGGTACCGGTGTTCAGAACAAAAGAGTCCAATATCAGCAACTATTGCACTGAAGCTTTCAAAGAAATTGTTGAATCCGAAAAGCTTGATGGTTTGATATTCAGCAGCAACCTGACACATGATTAATAATCAAATAAAAGCCACCCGCATAGCAAAACGCAGTTACTGAGTGGCTTTTCTATTGTCATCCCGCCATTGATTGCGCGACTCTATGCATTACAAGTGCTGAGTAGACCACTAGAAAATCATGGGTGGGCTGGCTGGCTTGTCGGGGGTTTTCTGCGCATCCTTTACCGGCTGGGTAACGATCAAGAAAACCGCATAAACCAACCAAGAAAAGAAAAAGACTCCGAAGAACCAACCCACTTTTGCCCCGCCGTGGGAACGGCTGGAAACCAACACATGCACCACCGGTACCACGAAGAAGGACACAATCATCAATAAGATGATCAGCTGCCAAATACTAATCCCACCGAATCCCATAGCGGCCTCCTAGCCAAGCATTATTGTTTTTTGACGAACAACAGGTAGCTTACCCCACCTTGCTACATCAGCCCATACTTCTCGGCCACTGCTTCAAACTGGCGGATATACAACGCACGGAAACGGGAGAGGATGACGGTTGCACAGCTGGCAAAGCAGCTGGGACTTGTGTCATCTCAAATTTCGAAAATGGAAACAGGCAGTCAGAAGGTGCCGGCGGAGCTGCTGCCGGCCTGGTGTGAGGCGGTGGGGATTACTCTGGCGGAAGTGTACGGGGTGGAGAACCTGCACCACTTTTCGCAGATTCCCTTTCCACCTTTAGTAGCCCGGTTGTATGCAAAACTGCCACAGGAGTTTCGCCGACATATTCACCGGGTGATTGAGAGCAGCTACCAGCTTTGGAAAAGTAGGGGGTGAGTCAGCCCAGCTCAATTAGCCAAACCGAAAAGTCGTTATTGTCTCTCCTGCCATCGGCAAGATCCAAGTGCCCTCGATAGACTGATATGGCAAAATGCGTGTCACCAATAAGCAATAAATGAGGGATCACTTTATGGCTGGACACCCCGCCTTGACAGAGAAAGATGAACGTACGGATGTATTGCTTTACGGTGGCAGAAAATACAACATAAAACTCAGCTTTCACCAAGTCAAAAATATGAATGGGCACGCCGTTGGACTGAAGTTTGAAGATTCCACTGGCAGCATGGACTCATCCAAAACCGGCGTTTCGGTTTCTGGAAGAGGGCTCGCAAGGGCAATAGGCCTTAGAGCAGTTGAGATGATGGGTGATTTACGCGGCGTTGATTTCTTTGGCTTTTATCTTCTCACGGACGGGCTTAATGAGAGGCAAATAAGGCTAAAGGATGCTCTTTATAGTATTCAAGCAAAGGAAATGCACAAAGCCGTTAAAGATACCCTGCCACACGGCATCAAAATTGATGTCGAAGGCGGCATAGGTTGGGGAATGAGCCGCTATGAACCTCAAACACTGCCGCAGATGCAGCTCTTTCTCGAAGAGTTGGGCAAAACTATTAGGGAGTCCGCACTATGTTAGTACGATTTTATGACGACAGAATAGATGAACTTCCCGATGATGTCGCTAAATTTTATCTCTCACGAATGGGCGTAGAGTTTATTGCTGAAATGACAGCACAAGAGATCAACGCTCTTATAAGCGGCTCAATGACAGGGAGCACGTTGGAGGAAGCCATAGAAGAAGCCAGGCGTGAGATGGTCGAGCTGAGCGAGGAAGAAGACCGTTTAACGGATGAGGCTCTAAAGCGTTATGCAAAAGAAATAACGATTGAGAATATTGGTATGGTTAAGTTCAACGACATGTTTTGAGAAGCCCTGCCTTGGTACGATAAGTCGGCGGTTCAGCCCCGCGTATGCGGGGAACACCAAATCACATCAGCCCATATTTCTGCGCGACTGTCTCAAACTGACGCAAATAAATAGCGCGGGCGGGTTGGTGTTGGTGGTCTTTTTGTGCACAATCGAAAAGGGAAGGCTTCTGAAGGGGCTTTGCTAATAAAAACCGTCTTGAAAGTGGAGGCAACCTTTTGGAAACGCACATACTTCTAAAGGGGCGGACCTGCGGGGGCCTCATGCTCTCGCCGCCCTTATTAAAAATAATATTTTTTGATCTGTAAGGAGAGTTTCAATGCTATCTAGGAACGCTTGGTATTTAGCATCTTTGCTTAGGGAAGAACTCGGATCAGATGTTAAAGGAGTTGGAGTAGAAACAGCCGAGCTGGTTAATCTATGGGGAGATTATCCACCCGAGGATCTACAACCAACTATAAAGGAACTGGAAAGGATTGGTTATATTCGGGTCGAACGCACTATACCGCCCCAAGACCGCCCAGGAGTAGCCAAAGAGTATAATTTGAGAAATATTGTGGGTATTCAAATAACTGAGGCACTACAGCAATATATGGATAGGATTGAGGCATAATTAATTCAATTACAGCAACAACTCCATGCTATGCCGCTCATTGTCAGATAGCCTGATTATCCCAATAGATCCCATGCCCTGCAGTTAGCATCTGCCCAACCACCCCAGCCAGATCACTGCTTGTGTCGCCAGTAATCTGCGGCAGTGCCGCCGGACGGTTGGCCACCTGCCAGCCGCTGCTGCCGTTGATATACAGCAGTCCATCTACTTGATTCAGAGCTACTTTGGCGGGAAAGAATTGCCAGTAGCCGGGGTCTGCGACATAGCGGGCGAGCTGATTATCTTGGCCGGCCCAGTCGCCGGTTCCAGTTAGCACAATATAGCGATCTCCATCACTGGCACTACCCGGGGGATCGTTTTGAATACCCGCCACTTCTATCTGCAATAGCGCGTCGATGGTATCCAGCGCTTGGTTGAGGCTGGTGGCAGGATCCAGGGTGCCTTCCTGGGCGTAGGGTATGGCGTTGTTGGGTGTGTTGCTCATGGGATTTTTATCCTGCTTATACCGTGATTTCTGTGGCCGGGCCTGCGCCGGTGATGCTGTTGAGTTGCGCCACTTGGATGCTGGCGCTACCCGGGTCGGCAATGGTTAAAGTGGTTGTACTGGTATCAGTGCTGCTGCCGTCAATCGTTACCCGGTAGCCGGTAAAAAACTGGCTTTGGTCGTAGGCGGCACGGCCACCCAGGCGCCCTACTCCCAGCCACTGGATTACCAAGTTTCCGCCGCTCCGGTAGGCGGTGAGATTGGCCGGGGCGGGTTCGGTATGGCTGGCGCCGGTGTAGATCGCGGCGGTGGTGGTCTCTTCGCCGCTGCCGGAACTGGTGGCACGGAAAGTTAATGTCTGGTCCAGGTTGTAGCGGTCGCTGGGAATGTAGTTAAGGGTGTTGCGATCGAGCAGTACAAAGCGGGTGCCTGCGGTGTGTTCACTGATCTCAGTACCCAAACGCCCGCGCAGTAGATAGCCGATTTCCCAGACGCCGGGGCTGATCTCGTCGGCTTCGCCGAAGTTGATAATTTCATTGCCAATCAGGGCGCGGTTCTGCCGGTTGAGCAGTTCGGCCAGGGTGCGATATTCGAGTGCGTCGCCGTCGTCATAGAGCTGGATTTGCACCCGGTGGTGGCTGTCGGGGATCTCGCGCTTGTGCGTGCCGAGGCTGGTGGTTAATTCCCCCATGACCGCTTCCACATCGGTGCTGTCGGAGTCGGTATAGTTTTCTCCTCCATCCAGGGACAGCGCTACGGTGGCGCCGTACCAGGCGGAGTTACTGCCGGCGATGGCAATGTAATAGCCCAGCTGGCTGTCGTCACCGCTGGATAGTATCGGCGCGTCGATCCATTCGATATAGGTAGCGCCGGGCACCAGTGCCACCGGGTCCGGTGCGGGCATGGGAGCTACGCCGAGGGCTTGGGATTGATAGGCACTTTTGCGGTCGTGAATCAGTTTTATTTTTTGCTCGCCGCTGTCCAGATTCACTTCATCCACGCGAAAGCGGTCGCCGCGAAACAGCACCACATTGCCGGGGGTGAGTTTTAGGTAATTACTGGGCAGGGTAATTTCGATCTCGCCGCGCTGCTCTTCGATCATGGTTTTGTGCATAACCACGGCGATCTGTGCAGCTTGGTCGGTCTCCAGCACCAGCGGGGTTTCGATACTTTTTTCCCCTTCGCCCCGAGTATCGATACTGCGGTCGCTGGTCTGCTTGCAGGTGTCGATGCCGCCTTCGCTGTCGTAATAGTTGAGATTGAGTACCCGCACAATGTCTTCCGCTGAGCGGCGGGTTTTCTCGTCGTCGCTATCGCCGATTAAATCATTTTCGTTTATTTCCATTACCGGTTCACCGCCACGGGGGACAAACACCACTTCGCCACCGCGATTGACCGGATCAAAAAAGAAGGCGCGGGCCAGTTCTTGAATATGCTCAAACGCGGGGGATTCATTGCTGATCTGCATCCCCTGTACGTAGCCCTCTAATAAGGTGGTATCGAATTTGTCATAGGGCACGCCGGCGCGTTCGCATATCTCGGCGACGATGGCATAGAGGGGATAAGCAGCAGACATAAAAAGCCTAGGGTTTTAATAAAAATTGCAGGCGGAATTGGCGGTTCATGCCGATTTTAATCAGGCCGGGACTGTCGACGTTTTGCTGCAGCCGATATTCGGTTTCATAGCGGTCGCGCTGCTGGCGGTAGTAGAGGTGGCCATTGTTTAAATAGGCAAAGATCACATCACTGGTACTGGTTTGAGTGCTGCGCTTGTCGTCCAGGGTCAGGCGCGGGGTGATGATGCCGGGCCAGGTGCTGGTGGTCTGGCTGCCGGCGCTGGAGTTGTACCAGTAGAGCTTGGCGGTGCCGGCTTCGACATAGGCGATCACCGGGCGCATATTCTGATCGAAGGCCAGAGAGACCTCGGTAATATCGCTGCCGCTGATCGCGGTAAACGCTTCTACCTCACGGGCATCCAGTACGATCTCGCTGCCGTCGTTTAATACCCGCGCGCGCCAGACTTGATAATTGAGGCCGGCGCTGGGGTCTTGAATGGCGATGCCGCCGCTTTCGTAGTCGGTGGTATTGCGCACGGGCAAGTGCGAGCCGCCGATAAACGGCGATGCCAACACGGTACTGGAAAGCGCCTTATCCGGTAGGGCCATCTCAACCCCGCGCCCAGCTGTGGGTAAAGGTCAGGGTGAGAATTTTATTGGCATCTTTGGGAATCGCACTGCCATCACCGACCGCATCAAACTGCACCTGCCAGCGTGTCCAGCCCAGGCCCAGCGCTACCGAGCGCACCCCATCAGAAAAGTTCGCGCTGTTCAGTGCCCAGGTC
>NZ_JALBWM010000144.1 GCF_023895975.1 Microbulbifer okhotskensis | reverse complement strand
GCCTCGCATTTACCGTGCAGCTGTGGATATCCATGCCCGCAGGTCTCGGCGGGCAGGTGGTGGCGGGGGCTACAGCGGTGGCCTTGGAGCTGTGCAAGTTCAGCTTCGCCCCTCTCGGCCTATGGTTGCGCAGCCAGGGCCAGGCGAGTGGTTATGCCCTGCTCTGCCTCTGGCCCCTGCTGGTAGTGATCAGCATTGTTGCAACGGTCGGATTCCTCGCCACCCACAGCGAGGAACAGCAACAGCGCAGCACCCGCAATAGCCAGGAATACCAAGCGCTGCAACAGCAGCTAAACAGCCTGCAACAGCAGATAAACACCCTAAACGGTCTCATCAACACCGACGCCAACAACGGCTACCGCCAGCGCGCCATTGATACCGCTGGCCAGTTATCCGCACTGGAAACTGAGCGCACCCAGCTGATCACAAAGCTATCCACTATCGAACAAACACCCAGTACACACAGTGCGTTTAACAGCCTTGCCAGCAGCCTAAACGCAGACCCGGCAAAGCTTCAGCATATCGGCTTCCTCGCACTGGCCATCATCACCGACATCGTAGGGCTGGTCGCGTTACTCGCGTTTAACGCTGCTGCAACGGTTTGTAAACGCGTTTCACAACCGTTTCAACAGCCCGAAACAGTAGAACAACAGCCAGACCACACCAGCCACCTCAACGAAGAACAAAGGCAGCTGGCCCAACGTATCCACGCCGGTGAATTCGGCAACCGCCCGGTGTTGCGCAATATCAGCACCACCGTAAGCGGCGGATACCGAACCGTTAAACCCGTTTTCGAAGCCCTGCAACAGGCAGGCACACTCACACGTAACGGCCAGGGTTTTGCCCTGGTGAAGAGCTAGAAGGTAAGGATTCCCATGAGTAAGCTACTCACTAAAACAGAGATAGGCCGCCTGACCGGTGCCGGCGCTGATAATATCGAAGAGCAAAAGCGTATTCTCGATACCAACCGAATCCCTTATGTACGACGCAAAGACGGATCCCCCGCCCTAACCTGGGAAATGGTCAATCAGGCTAAAATTATGCAGATAAATACCCCAGGTACAGGCGGAGCAACTTCACTAATTCCATCTGGTGTGAACATGGGTGCAATCAATGGGTAGGCCAAGAGACCCCAAGAACGCATGGATGCCACGCTGGGTCGAGGTTTACCCCAGGGGCTATCGGGTAAAAATAAGAAGCCAAGGCGCCTGGCACCTGTGCAACCCTGATGCAACTCGCGCCGAGGTATGGGCCGCCTATGAGCGCTGGGAGAGCGACCAATACGGGAAGGTCTTCACCATTTCCGACCTAATAGATTTATATTTTGCCTCCCCCCAATTCACCAAAGAACTGAAACCTCAAACACAAAAAGACTACTTCAGATACGCGAAAAAAATCCGCACTGTCTTCGGCCAGGCCAAACCAGACACCATCGCGTCACCTGTAATACAGATGTACATGGATACGCGAGGGCAGCAATTCCCAACGGCAGCAAACAGAGAGCGCACATTTCTCAGTATTATTTTTCGCTGGGGAAAAGCTCGCGGGTTCGTATCGATTGAGGACCCAACCAAAGTAGTGAAACCGCTCAAAGAAAAACAGGGCGGGCGCTATGTCGAGGACTCGGAATACCTTGCATTTTATACCTGGCTCGAATCCAAGGGGCACACAGCCCACGCCGCCGCCATGGAAATTGCCTACTTATGTGGCGCCCGCCAGCAAGATGTCTTGGCACTGAAACGGCAAGACATTACCGAAGAGGGCCTGCTAATTTGCCAGCAGAAGACCGGCAAGAAGCAACTAAAGCTCTGGACTGAACGGTTACACGATGCTGTTGAACTGGCATTGAAAAGCAACACCCGCTCCAAATCGCAATGCATGCACCTAATTCGCGGAAGAACTGGGCAACGCTACACCCGAGACGGATTTAATAGCACCTGGAGTCGCGAACAGAAAGCCGCCACCGAGGCTGGCACCCTGCCCGCTCGCTTTCGATTTCATGATTTAAAGATAAAAGGCATCTCAGATTTCGAAGGTGATAAGCAGGAGTTCAGTGGACATAAGACTCGCAGCATGATGGAGCGCTACAACCATACCGCCGATAAAGTTGTTTCCCTCAACAAGGCGAGAATTAAAGGGAGGAAGGACACGCCAAAAGATACTGGATAAATGTCCAATCCGGGGAGCTGAAAAAATCGATTGCGGTAAAAATTACCCCCACGAATTACCCCTCAAGAACCCAAAACGAAAAAACCCCGCACTAGGCGGGGTTTTAAGTCCTTGATAAACAAGGAAGAATCTGGGGTGGCCGACGGGTTTCGAACCCGCGACATCAGGAATCACAAGCAGTGTGCTCTCGCTTGATTATCAATATGTTATCCGACTTTTAGGTGCCAAACACTGTATAAATATATACCGTATTTACCCCGAAGATAAGCTGCTCGGGCTGTTTTTGGCACCGCAAGTTTTACCTGTATAGGTAAACAGTCCCCCACCTCTTTGGCACGAGCACCGCAAGGCCCTATGGCTGTACGATGGTATCTGATTGGCGCCGTTACTACTCGCCCCCTCAACTATCAGCCCCTGGTATCGGCCTGTACCTGCCGCTGGCAGCAATTAGACGCCTTATTTGACTGCTAGCCTATTTTTATTGATTATTTTTGTGGCATTAATCACAACTTGAAATTACTCAGTATTTCAAGTTGTGGACAGAAGGCTTTTGCATCCTGAAAACTTGCATCCAGTAAAACTATTATCTCTGGACACCTTCGATGGAATACGATCACGGCAAAAGAATCACCCCCCATGTGTGGGAGCTTTCCCCTCTAGACTCATCAATACACCAGTATGAAAAACGCTGCAAAGAGCATCATTCAGAAAATCGTGTAGTGCCAGGCGAAACAAAAGAGCAGCGAACACAACGATTGGCCAAATACGACGATGCGAAGGAGCACTTAAAGGGAGAGCGAGCCCGTATAATGTCAATGGTATCTGTTCAGGAGCAACTAAGAGAGCAAAACAAAAAAAATCAGCTTCAACAGTATCGTGACGAGTTTAAGGGGATAACCGGCGGGCGAGAAAAACTCAAAGCCTATAAAGACGAAGATCACCACCCAACGAATAAGCTGGAAGATAATCTTCGACTCGCTGGACGCGCAAAGCCAAGTTCTCGATATACTGCGCACCACATAGTTCTAGGTAAAGGCAACTTACCCATCACAACTGAAGTTCGTCTAACATTATTTCTGCATGATATTCGTATCAACGATCCAGATAATGGGGTATGGATGCCTCGCTCAAGCAGGGATTCAGGGCACTGGGCCATGCCAGATGCCTACCCGCATAGCAGACTACATACCCATAACTATGAAAGGTGGGTACATGGGCAAGTAAATAACCTTAATAGTGAGTCAGAAATTCGTGCAAAGTTAACAATCGTACGCACTCACCTGAAAAATGGCACAGAACCAGATAAAGTTAAAGAATCCTCAGATCCCACTTGGAATGGACAATGACATACAAGATTAGCTTTGATCATATCGGCTACCTGAACTTAAGTATCGATCTAGAAGAATTGATGTTCACTGTAGGTGATAGCCTGGGCGGAATGAAGGCCTTCAAGACCTACTCTTGGGACAATAAAGCTCTATCCGAGATCTGGGAGGATGTGGGCGGCACCTTTGTTAAAGTCAATGGGCTCAAGCACACAGAAAGGCCTGATATTACTACCTGGAATGGGGCAAACCTAGTTCTATCTCAGAAAGCTCACTCCGCCCTATCAAAAGATCTAGCCCCCCATGGGGAGTTTTTACCAATCACTCTAGATGGTGCCCCCTATATAATCTTCAATTGTCTAAACGCTATATCTGCAGATAAGTCTGTGAGCGAAGCTGACATCCAGAATGACCTCTGGATGGGCGTAAAGAGCATCGGCTTCACCGAAGAAGATGTTGATCAAAATTTGATTTTCAAAACCAAATTTGACCGCTGTGTAACCCTCTACTGCGGAGACCGCTTCAAGTCTTTGGTGGAGGATGCAAATTTGAAAGGGATAAACTTCCTAGAGGACCTTGTAGCAGCCTTCTAGCTCTAATCATGCCATTTTTTCTTAGGGCACAGAGGAACAACAGCCTCAGTGCCTACACCTGAACTCCGCCCCAGTAGATAAGCTAACAAATACACCAGAAGCTCCAACCAATACCCAAGCCGGCCTACCTACCCAAGAGAGCCAGTATCTGAGTTGACTCTTCTGCTGAGAACTTCAGCCCATACTTCTCCACTATCGCCATAAACCGCTGCACATAGATAGCCTGTACCGGCTCATAGGGTGGCATCCACTCATCAGGCCCCTTATCGCCCTTGCTTTGGTTCCGGCCATCATCGACTAACCATAGATTCTCAGGGTCTTCTGCAAACTGCTGCTTTAGCTCTACAGTCCAGTTGGCACCACCGTGCTCATGCGCCCAGGAAAGTGGCACGATGTGTTCAACATCCAGGTCGGAGGCAAGGCTGTAGAAGTTGCCGGTGTATGGGTCCAGCCATAGGCCTGTATCGACAGTGCAGTGCTTGGCATTGGTGAACCTCACCGGGGCCAAGGAGAACTGAACCAGCAGCTCGTGGCGGGTGCTCTGGCAGTCGCCGTCAGAGTCAGACCACTTCGGGAGCCACTCGTGGCGGTCATATCCGCGTCCTTCTTTGGCTTCGACTTCGAGACAACCGGCCAAGGCGGCAGATAGGAGAACAGGTAGTAAAAGGCGCATGACAACCACTCAGAATTATTTTGAGGAATCGTACCGAAGGTTGACTAATTGAACAAGCACACCTCCTAACACCTGCTGATTCATATGAATCTCAACTGACATAATTCATCATTTTTCGTCACAAGTGAAACCAACTATTTCTTTTTCTAGCCAAGAATTTCAACTAAGCTTTTTCGTGAATGAGGGCTATAAGACTTCCATGTGAAGCCTACACTTCAATACTAAAAATTTTAGAAAAAGGGATAATAATAATCATGAACCACACTCATCCCCCACAGGCCTACATCTGCCACATCAAACAGGAAATACTTTTCGGTATTTTATTCAGGCATACCTGAATCCAAAAAGTTCTTTTACAGCTAATGCACTTTTACGCTGGAAATACATATAGGTTTAGATTAATCCATGGATTATTAGGAGAATTGTTATGCCGGGTGAAGAAATAATAATGTATAGAAGCCGCTCAGATAAGATGCACTTTGCCTCCACATCCGTCACTCAACAAAGCGGTGGATATCGAGCTGCGGCAGTGACCACACATAACGGATCAAATGCGCACATATTCAACAATACCGAAATCGGGCAAGGACACTTGGCATTAATCGGCACTAGAGAGCAAATTACAGGGTATTTAATGGCCCGACAACATATAAAGGTGATAAACAGTCTTCAGTCGGACAGACCTAGAATTTACTTAAAAGTAGAGACTTATGAACCTGGCGATAAATTCAAAACAATATCTCCTGGGCATACTTTTGTAAGTACTGCAGCAGAAAAAGTGACAAGTTTTTTTAGTGAGGGGGCTTCCCAAGCTTTAGATTTTCCTCAAAGCACGGCGATGTCTGCACTTCAAGTAATAACTGATGCTAGTGGATTAAGGAGTGAGTTATCAAGTCGGCAAGGTACACCGCGAGCCTACACAGGAAAGTATTGCGTAAAAATTAGCCACATAAAAGAAGATGATTCGTATGATTTTATTGCTTGCAATCAGACAGACTTGTGCGCAATAGGTCATGAAGTAAATAGATTGATTCCCTCCCCTTAGTCAAGTAGAAAAAATTTTTAGCCTAAAGCAAAAAATCCATCCGCCCAACTTCAAGTCTTGTGTTGAGAAATAAAAAAACCTCGCGCTTCGGCCCGAGGTTTTATATTTTATTGTCAGAACCCCTTGGATACGAGGCTTGTCGTCTTCGCTCAACAACAACGCCGGTAACGTTCCAGAGGACACAGAGGCTCCACCCAGCAAAGTCGCGGTGACATTGGACACAGTGAAATTACCCTCAAATGGACCGTTCTTTCTCAGGTCGCGCCAACGGCGGCTCTTGCTCGCCCGCTCGGAATCGACACTTATAAAATCTGAATAGGACAGCTGGGACACAAGGGCGTCCCAGACTGCCAGGAGCTTAAAGCTTAGTCAGCATTTTTAGTGAAATACAGACTATCTTCTACCAGATTCCCGGTGCTCGGGTTAACTACATACCAAGTCAGCTCGTAGTCTCCAGCCTCAAACCAAGCAGGTATATTTAGGTAATTTCGCGTGAAGTCCTTTGCTTCAGAATAATTCAATACGACATCCCGTGATTTATGAATGGGATAATTAGTCCCATTGGGAAGCTTGAGAACACTCCATTGTTCGAATGTAACCAATGACTGCGTATAGTCTAAGTTACGAATACTTGCATCATAATTAACTCTTCCCCCATAAGAAGGAACTGAAAACTCAGCCGGCTCGTCAATCTCGATCGCCAATTGGATGTCAGAGGATTCACCTTCGACAACTAGCTCAACGTCCCAGAACTCCACGTAACCATCAACCGTTTGGAATGAAAACTTAACTTCCCCATCGAGAAGGTTTTTCGCCAAGAGAGAATTTTGATCTAAACAGAGACTAACATCCTGTAGCTCTGAGACAGGGTTGGGATTTTCCGGAGTTGGATCATCGGCGGTGTAAACCATAGACATAGGATACAACATCTCATAGGACATATGGCAGGGTTTAACATATTCCGGTCCTACAATAACAGCCATCCTGTCAGCATTTCCGCCTTTAACTTTAGTTTTGATACAAACTTTTTCAATGGCATCAAACTGATGGGCAATATCTAAATCTACCTCGTATTCAACTCTATCTTCGAAGCTGAACGGATACGGCTCACCTAGGTCTATTGTTGTACTGATCGTATCTGCCTGAACCAATGTCGATGCGCAGATTAAAGTAAAGCCAGCGATAGGTTTTTTCAGCACGGCCTTGTGCAGTGGGCAGCTTGCATTCATTTTTTTCAAAATTACAATCCATTTAATACATTTAGAGATACAAAAATACTTCTGGCAGTCTTTAGAGTAGAACCCTTATAAAGCAAGACCAGCTCCTTGAAAATCAAATATTTACAGGATGTCTTGGCAGTTCTAATCTGCGAAAAGTAACTTTATTGGTTTACTAGACTAAAACTGCCCTAAGTATTGTATTTCACCCTTCCCTGCCCCTACAAAATTTTTTCCTCTCCAATCGTACCAGGTAAAATAAAAACTAAAGGCGACACAATTAATTATTTTCATTATCCCAATAAATATTTTTATGCGAGCAAAGATTGCGTAAACACCTCAGCCAAATTGCTGCCCGCATCCCCAATAACCATCAATAATGTCTCCGGGCGATTAGTCACCAGTTGTTTTAGTTATCCGCTAGGGATCGCCATCGCCGCAATAGAACTATGCACGGCCAGGCGATTCGCCACTTCAACAATGCAGTCGGATACCAAATCTGCAACATGGTCAGCAACATTTACTGTCTGACCCGCATCAGTCTGTAGCGTTTTTGTAGTTACATAGACGCTGCTCATTTCATCGCCAGCTGCATCAGTTAGTAAATTACCCTGGTCATCAATCACGGCGATGGTGCATTTCAATACCGCTGCGGCCTGGGCATCCGCAGTTACTGGCTCTGTGGCCTGGGTCACTGTTGCGCGTACGATCGTCCCAGCACTATGGCCATCGTCGATGGTGTAGGCGAACTGCCAGGTTTCTAGGCCCGGCACATCATTTAAAGGGGAAAAGCTGGGCATTCTGGCTGCTCCTTAGGGTTTGTAGATTGCGTTATGGGTGATTATTCGGTGCTCAGGATCAACGCCAGCGGCATAGCTGATATTGCCTACAGAAATCTTGTAGACGGTGAGTAGGCCTGCACATTCGACACTGGTCACCGGCTCCCAAGTTAGCGGCTCGTCTTCGTGTAACACGCCCAGCTCAACGCCTTGGCAATCCTGGGCCAGATAGACACGGCCAGACTTATCTGTAACCGGAGTTTCTCTACTGCAAATAACCTGAGCGCCGCTCTCCATGGTCAGCAGCACACAGGGGGTTTCCTGTTGGGGGCTTACCGCTTCAATGGGAGCTAGGTGGGTATCGTTGTCACCAACGTCCCAACAGTCGATCAATTCGTCAGTTTCGCAGT
>NZ_JALBWM010000143.1 GCF_023895975.1 Microbulbifer okhotskensis | reverse complement strand
CTATTTTAGGTCTATTCTGTTCGTTTTTACACCGATTTATATGGGACAGCCCTGCCTGCTTGGCTTATGTGGATCTCAATCCTATCCGCGCTGGCATCGCCAAAACTCCTGAGGAATCCGATTACACCTCGATCCAGCAACGCATTCGCGCTGCAATCTCAGCCGAGCAGCCCAAAAGCCTACTACCACTGGTGGGCGGGGAGCGCCGAGATATGCTTAAAGGCTTGCCTTTTCAGCTGGACCACTACACTCTGCCTGCAAGGCCTGCCCAGAAATTTTCTGGTCATCATATTCATATCATTAGCGCCATTGACGCGGAGAGTGCCCTACTGTCGTAGGGCACTAGCAATAAGATTCATCAGTCCTGCAAAAACTTCAGCAGGTCTTGATTAAGTTGCTCCTTGTGAGTGTCGGCAAGGCCGTGCGGTGCACCAGGATAAATAACCAGCCTGGCATTGCGGACAATTTTTGCTGCGGCACGAGCCGAATTATCGATGGGTACGATCTGGTCATCGCTACCATGAACGATCAGCGTGGGCACATCAAATTTCTTCAGATCCCCACAGAAATCTGTAGCCGAAAAGGCTGCGATTGAATCGTAGGTATTCTTGTGTCCACCTTGCATTCCCTGCGCCCAGAATGACTGAATCAAACCTTGTGAGGGCTCGGCATCTGGGCGGTTAAACCCGAAGAATGGCCCGGATGCGATATCGAGGTAAAGTTGAGAGCGGTTTTCCAGGGACCCCTTGCGGATACCATCAAATACTTCCAGGGCCACGCCACCCGGGTTGGTGCCAGTCTTGAGCATAAGCGGTGTAACTGCTGAGATCAGTGCGGCTTTCTTGACGCGATCAGTACCATGACGGCCGATATAGCGCGCTACTTCACCGCCACCGGTGGAGAAACCCACCAAAGTCACATCTTTCAGGTCCAAAGCTTTGATAACGGCTGCCAGGTCATCTGCGTAATGATCCATATCATTACCATCCCAGGGCTGGCTGGAGCGGCCGTGCCCCCGCCTATCATGCGCCACAACACGATAGCCTCTGGATGCTAGGAATATCATCTGGGACTCCCAGCTATCAGAACTTAACGGCCAACCGTGACTGAAGGTAACAACCGGTCCGTCCTTTGGACCCCAATCCTTGTAGTAAAGCTGCACTCCATCACGGGTGGTGATGGTGTTGGCGGTCTTGGAATAGCTAATAGCGGGCTTAACAGCTTTACTAGATTTTGAGTCCGCTAGAGATTGTGTTGCAGCGAATGTAGTAAATAGTGCTACCCCAAGGGCGCCTATATTGCGAATTAAGGGATTCATTCTGGTTTCTCCTTTGGGATTTTTAGATCGCGTTTTTTGTGAATGCTGAGCGCTCAGTTGCCGAGCACAAGGTATACATCAATGTTTCCGCGGGTCGCATTTGAGTAGGGGCAAACAATATGGGCTTTGTTAATCAGCAACTGCGCAACGGCCTCAGCCAGTCCGGGCAGGCTGATACGCAACGCCACCTGAATACCAAAACCGGTGGGTATCGGACCTATGCCGACCTTGCCGGTAACCTTTGAATTATCCGGCAGAGCGATTTTTTCCCCAGCTGCAACATGCTTCAATGCACCCAGAAAACAGGCTGAATAGCCTGCCGCAAATAGCTGTTCGGGGTTAGTGCCGTTACCACCCCCACCGCCAAGCTCTCGCGGCGTTGAAAGTTGGACGTCGAGGGCACCATCGGAGGACAACGCTCGTCCTTCCCGACCACCTGCAGCAATGGCCTCAGCCGTGTAGAGAATTTTTTCTAGCTGCATCTTAATACTCCTTGGTTTTGTGAAGAGCCAGGGCTCATATGTATCAACGGGATTAAATTTACACCCATAATTGAGACGATATGCAACAATTGATCTCTATAACTTAACCAGGAGTATCAAAATGGCAGATCGACTGGCGGCCTTGCTCGATAATTTTTCAATCACAGCACGCGTATTCCATACAGGCACTTTATGCGGGATCAATGGGCTAAATGATGAGGATGACCTGGGGCAACTCCACCTGATTCGCGCTGGCACTGTCGAGGTTAAGCACAACAGCGCTCCAGCATTAATGATCACAGAGCCCAGCTTGCTGTTCTACCCGCGCCCACTGGCACATCGATTTATTACAGATGCCGAGAGCGGTGCAGATTTTGCCTGTGCCAACCTCAGCTTCGATGGGGGCCCTGGCAACCCCATAGCGACAGCCCTGCCCGACTTTGTCAGCCTCCCACTCTCAGCTATACCCGACTCAAAAAGTATGCTGGATGTGATATTTGAAGAAGCTTTTGCCCAAAACTGTGGTCGGCAGGCAATACTAGATCGTCTATTCGAAGTCATAGTGATTCAGGTACTTCGGCACTTGATGGAGGAAGGGCTAACCCAAATTGGCATGCTATCTGGGATGGCACACCCGCGCTTGCGTTTAGCATTGATTGCCATACATGAACGACCGGCACATGACTGGTCGCTAGAGGGGCTGGCCCATCAGGCTGGCATGTCACGGAGCGTGTTTGCCAAGTCCTTTCGCGATCGAATCGGCATCACTCCAGCAGCATATCTGCAGCGATGGCGGATATCGTTAGTGCAGCGCGCGTTGAAGCAAGGCCAGCCATTCAAACTGGTAGTAGAGGAAGTTGGCTATAGTAGCGAAGCCGCCTTATCGCGCGCCTTTAAATCCTGCATGGGATGCTCCCCTCGACAATGGCTTAAACAACAAGCGCCATAAGGGGCTTTATTGTGGGAACCCAGGATTAATATCACTCAACATCAATGTGGAATCCAAGCGACAACAGCACCGACAACAATAGATACCGTCATTGTGCATTTAAACGACATTCACCACTCCAAACATTACAAGCTGTTGTATATTGAGATCCTTCCTGTAATATTACAAAAAATACATTTCTGGATTCTTATCGTAATACTTATTATGTATCAGTTTACCTATGAGCCCACCCCAAAAAATGTTTTGCTGGATCTAATGGGTGTCAATAAACGACATGAACTGGCAACCAGTCAGTTACGGTTCATATCTGACGCCTTTGATATTTCAACCAATAATCTGCGGGTTACATTAAACAGATTGACTGGTACCGACCTGATTACACATGACGGCCGGGGGGTGTACCGTTTAACGGAGAAGGCCCTGGCAAAGCGCTCTTTTATTAACCGCTGGCAAAAAAATACCTTTCATTACGATAAATGGGATTCACGCTGGCTCGCCTGCCACCTGCCCAAAGGCGTGACGCGTACAGTCCGGAAAAAATCATTACTGGTACTTGAGTGGTATGGTTTTGCCGCCGGCCTGGATCATCTTTGGGTACGCCCCAACAATTTAACGCTCAATCATTCAGGAATAACTGTTGCGCTGACCACTCTCGGCCTCGAAGAAGATGCACACTGCTTTGTCTTGCAGGATGCGCCAGATTCATTGGTTAGCCAGTGGGTTCACCGGCTTTGGGATGTTGAGCGGCTCGATCACGAATATGGCGCTCTTATACAGTCGATTGAAAACAGCCTCACAACTTTGGCATCGAAATCTGTAAATGCGTCCCTGTCCGAAACATGTCGCCTGGGGGGCGAGGCCATACACCGTTTAGCAATTGATCCTCTATTGCCCAGAGCGATACGACCGCAAAACAAATATCAACAACTGAAGAACATCGTACACAAATACGATCGAGTTGGTCGCAATATTTGGCTTGAACAACTGAAGAAGTTAGGTGTTAACGCATAATCTAAACAAGGTGCCCTGCAATGAATATCCCCATTAGCAAAGAAGAACTCAAGCCATTCCTGCGACGCAGTGATACCAAAGCCTGGTGGGTAGTGGCAAGTGCCTGGCTCGGTATAGTAGGTATCTTTCTTGCTGCAGCGCTGCTGCCACATTGGTCAATATATATTGTAGCGGTATTCTTGCTTGCAGGCCGACAGCAGGCATTGGCAGCTATTATGCACGAAGCCAGCCATAAAACGCTTTTCGCAACTCGAGCCTACAATAATTTTGTTTCCAAGTGGTTGTCTTCGCCATTTTTATTGATGGATGGTGATACCTACATTAAAAGCCACTTGAGCCATCACCGTAAGGCTGGGACGAATGAAGATCCAGACCTTCCGAACTATAAAGATTATCCGGTAACCAGGAAAAGTCTGGTGAGGAAATTTACCAGGGATTTTTTAGGTATCACGGGTTTAAAGGCTAATATATACTTATTTTTTAGTGGGCGAGATTTATTAAGTAGAAAAAAAAGAGTTAATTTTCAGTTAACTCGCGGTTTGTTCGTCAACGGTATTATCTTTTCCGTATTGTGGACCTCAGGTTTTCCTCAGCTATTTAGTTTGTGGGTGGCGGCCTACCTCACTGTATATATGGCCATTATACGGATGCGCCAGATCGCCGAACATGCCTGCGTCAAAGATTTGTACCATCTAGAACCAAAATATAATACGCGCTCAATTCAAAGGGGTATTTTGGGCTTCCTATTTGTCAGCCCTACCGATGGCTTGAGTTACCACTGCGAACATCATGCGTTTATGGCAGTCCCTACCTATAACCTTAGGGCCCTGCATCAATTACTGAAAGATCGAGGTTACTACGATGATGTGGAGATCGCCGATGGGTACTTAAGTGTTCTGAAGCAGGTGGTAAGGCCGTCCATACAGGGATGAGTCATCACTAATATATAATCCCCTCTACCGATAAAGAATCTGCCAATGAGTGGCCACTCAGTGAGGTGGTCACACTTTGGCAGCGGCTATTTTAATATCTTTACAGTATTTTAGCAGCATTTTCAGAGTAAAATACTTGATCGTGCGGAAACAGATATCCTGGAAGAGCGCGCGAACTCTTGGCGGAGTCGTTTCGCCGGTATCAGCTAGTTTATGCACCGACTCAACGAGTCTACCCCCGGTTAAGCTAACGACAAACACAGCTTCGCAGGCCGTTTGGGGGGACGTTAAACGCCAGAGTCTACTGGATGCAAGAGCAGTGACCGCCTAAATGGATTACGTTGTCCTCAATCATATCCGTGCGAAACTTGCCAAAAATTCGGAAGAAACTTGATATACCTTTATTCAAATGCCAACACTTACCTTTAGTTCTCATACTTAACTTCGCTGGAGGCTTGAACAGCTTTACAAAGTATCCTGAAATTTTTGATCATTACGAGCGTTACTTTTATGGTTATACCAGAATAGAAAGCTCAATCGCGACCTGTGCTTCAGTAGGGGTGATTATGTTGATCTTGAAACACAAGCGCCCCCCCTACGCTACAGCTTAACAAGAGCTAATTGCTTGACAAAATATTATACCCGCTCAATTCGGCGCTCACTCAGAAGCCGGACCTTGAAGCCCTCATACATACTCTTTCTCCTCGTATCGGTATATTTGGCTCGGAGAACCACATGAGCCGATATAATATCCCTCCCCTTCAAAGGAAATCACATATGCTCTACCAAAGTTCGTACGTTTTTCAATGATTTCCGGAGATAATTATTTATATTCTCCACACTGAAAGCTCATTCAATATAGGGCCTTTCTTCGTCAGATTTTTCTGCAACCATTCTTGATGGTGCCAAGATACTCAAACACATGCCTTTTGCAATACTTTCAGTAGGTGCCCTGAGATTTTTGTCGGTTTTTCAGTATGTCGATTAACAAAGACATGCGTCATAGCACCATGTGCACAAGCATTTTCGTACCCATCTTTAAATATTGCAACTCCATACTCAACCGAAGAATTACCTATTCGATTCACTCTGAACCCACCCTTGATTTTGTCGGGATAGGAAATACTAGTTACATAATTACAATTAGACTTTACCATATAGCCAATGACTTCACTGGAGTAGATATCAAACCCAGCCTGGCTTATCAAAAAGTTATTGGCAATAGTGTCAAAATAGGAATAATAGACAACATTATTTACGTGCCCGTACACATCATTATCCATCCACCTAGTAGTCAATTCTTCAAGGCAAAAATAGTCTGAGCGTAACACAGCTTGCCTACTCACAAAGCCCCCTCAAAAGCAGCTTGATAAATTAGGAGTGCATCATCATGAGACATTGGTTTAGGATTGTTGGTGAGCAGGCGTGTTTGCAACATCGCATCGGTGGCGAGCCTCTCCAAATGATGCTCACGTATATCCAATTGCTTTAACGTACTGGGTAATTTTAATCGCGCTATTAATTGCTCGATATAAACAATAAGATCAGAACATATTTTTTGATCTGATCGAGATGTATTAATGTTTGCGCAAATATATGGTGTCAATTCACTATAAAGTTTAGCGGTATTGCTTTGATTAAAACGCATCACATGTGGCAATACTAAAGAGTTACTCAACCCATGAGCTATATGAAAGTGGCCACCTAATGGATAGGCTAACGCATGCACAGCGGCAACCGGTGCATTGGCAAATGCTTGACCCGCAAGGCAAGCGCCTAACAACATATTTTGTCTTGCTTCAACATCTTCGCCATGGAACGTGACCTTTTCTATATTTTTCGATAGCAACAGTAATGCCTGCTTAGCTAACATATCTGAATAGGGGTTTTTTTTATGTTTAGACGTATATGCCTCTATGGCATGTACCATTGAGTCAATACCCGTTGCGGCTGTGACGTGGCCTGGCAACCCTAAAGTTAACTGTGCATCTAATAAGGCAACATCTGGCAGTAACTGGTTAGCAACAATTCCAGCCTTTGTGGTTTCTCCAGTTGTTAAAATTGCAATAGGTGTCACTTCTGAACCGGTTCCGGCAGTGGTAGGTATTAAAATCAGTGGTAAGCGATCACCTTGAACTTGATTTAGGCCATATAGCTGCCCCAAAGATTGCTGTGAATCCATCATGACGGCAACTACTTTGGCAGTATCCATTGAGCTGCCACCACCAAATCCGATTACACCATCAACATTATGTTGATTCGCCATGGCTACTGCTGACAATACGATTTGCTCTTTAGGGTCGGCGACCACCTTATCAAAAACGATAACTGTAAATTTGCCGTGCAATTGCTCCTTTAGCTTTTCCAGTAATCCACAGCCTACAATACCTTGATCAGTAACCACTAGGAGCTTGGTGATGCTTAACTGATTACAAATATCACTGATAGTATTCAAGCCGCCGGGGCTACTGATAATGCATTTTGTAGTATTAAATTGAAAACTCAGCATAATATTGTCATAGCCTTGATGATTATTTATGACTATTCCGACTGACAATAGTCCCTTCACGCCCCCTAAGAAACCTCAAAACAATTCAGAGTGAATTTGTTAGCGACCAGACTCACTTCAAGACTACGATAAATTATGCATCAAGTCACCATTGTAGATGGGACTATTATCTCAAATTAAAGCTCCACCAAGCGCAAGAAAAAGTGTAACCAGAAATTGCACGCGAATATAAAGAACCAGTCAAAGGTACTATGGGATGCGGTATTATTACAACTTCCGATATTAGCAACTTGCTCTCAAATAATGTATTCTATTTTTACCGTACTGTAGTTGCAACTCGAGATCAACCAATAATTCGACAAACGGCGCAAGCTGCCCAGTATCCACAGGCGAAGAGCTGGTTAGCGGTTATCTATGCCGTTTATTGTCTGTATACATTATTTTCTTACCGATAAAGTGATAATATAGCGCTTCATGTGAGGACTTTGAAAATGTATCATCTCTTACTGGGTATTCAGATATCCAATCTATCAACATATTTAGATTCTTGTCCTGGGCCTCTTTAGAGGCATACTTATGGGGCTCCCAAGGGCGATTTTTTGCATTGGAAATGCATGTCTCAACGGGCAAATTCAGAAATACGATTTCGCTGGATACAGGGAGAACTATTTCTAGCAAGTCCGAATAACAGCCTTCTATCACCCAACCTTCGTTAATGCCTAAAAATTTGTTAATTTCTTTTCTAGATTTATCAACAGGCTTTCTTTCTGGCGGAGATACTGGCTTCCATGCGACGGTATCCAAATCGAAGTGCCGCAAACCTTCCGATTCGGATAGCTCTTTGGACAGAGTAGATTTTCCTGCCCCAGAATTTCCAAATATTACTACTTTCTTCAAATCCAGCTCCTAATTTCACGAAAATAGAGTTTAGCGATCACTCCAGATGTGGGTAAACTAGCACGTCAACTTCACTTTGATCTTATGAATGAACTCTACCATAGAAGTGTTCATCCATGTAGAGGGCTCATGGCCACCAACCCTTTAAAAAGTCTTATTTAAAGGTGCCACGGAATGAAACGATATTTCGAGACCTATCATTATAACAATACTTCGGACAGTTTTAGGGGGCGAAATAGGTAGGAACCACGGCCAGAT
>NZ_JALBWM010000142.1 GCF_023895975.1 Microbulbifer okhotskensis | reverse complement strand
ATTTTGTCTAAAAAACACTCTATGCTTCAAAAAAGATGGCTATTTTAGGTCTATTTTGTTCGTTTTTACACCGATTTATATGGGACAGCCCTGGGGCCGATCCATGTGTCGGCATTTCGGACTGATTTTGACAGGACTCCACCATCCCGCAACCGATACGGCTTATTAGCCCCCAACGGTGATCACCCGGCAGTCACGCTAGCCTATTCGCTGGTAATTGTAGAGAGGTTTTTTACTGGGCTTGATCAGGAGTTAGAATCGGCAGGAGTGGGCTTGAGTATATTCTTGATAGCGCTACCTCCTCTATTTTGATAGCAAGATCCACAGCTTTCCGCTCATCTCAAGTGAGGGCGGAAAGCTGTAGCTGTAGCTATAGCTGTAGCTCAAGATTGTCACAGATGCTGAGTGAGGATTGATAATTTCCTGCAAGGTTTAGTGTATTTACCAGCCTGCTTTTGGCTGCAGGCGCCATCTAAGATCAAACCCCTCCAGTAAGCTCTTGCACCAATCCAAAAAATTGACTAATGAGTTCGCTAGCGGTATTCCATAGTTCACGGCAAGAGAAATCTGATCGTATCAATAGGATTGAGCGGTGTCCCCGTCAGAGGCAGGCTCCCCAACCCTCTAAGTTAGCAGCGGTGATCATAGGGCAAAAAGTGAGCTTGTATCTGCCCGCCATTTTACAGTGTTAAGCGATTCACTAAATTTCCATCAGCTTCGATGAGGTATCTCGGAAACCGAACTAACTTATCATTGCCCACATCGCAGTCCTGTAAGGCCCTTTCTGAGCAGAGCCCAGAATCCCCTATCGTTCTGTACTATCTCCGAGCTTACCGTTTAGCATGACCTACAGGCAAAGCATCAAGAAACCAAATGATTCTGTGTTTCGGATCTCCGAGCAAATACTTAACAAACACCATTGAGTGACCTGCATTACAACACCATCCAAATGCGCTTGAAATACATGCCACTATTGAGAAGTAGGGGCAGCTTATCACCCACCCCCTACAAAGATTAACTTTCCCCCTTTACTCAATGATGACTGTGAGGGATACCCGGATCTTCTTTTACCGGCACCCTGACATCAACAACACCGGCATTCTCAAAACTCAATGTTAAGTCTATCTGTTCTCCTATTTTTAGCGCTTCCCCAACTTCAAGCAGCATGATATGAAGACCTCTAGGTTCAAACGCCAAGGTGCCATTTGCGTCGATGCTAGGTGCTTCCACTGGTCGCATCACTGCCATTCCATCATCGATATAAGATTCATGAACTTCTGTGGAATCGGCTATCGGAGAACTAATACTAATTAACCGATCTGCATTATCTGATGTATTTACGATGGTCATATATGCCGCTGAGTTTTCGACACCGGGAGGAAGATACCGAACCCAAGCATCTTCAATTTCGATATAAGAACCATGCTCAATATCTTTTGGGCTATGAATCTGTTCTTTACTCAGTCCTTCAGCAACCAATGTTTTGGTTGCCGATATCAGCTTATCCAATTCCGTTTCTGTCTTATAATGGCCACGCAGCTGGCCTTGCTGATCTATAAGGAAAACGGAGACAGTATGGCCAAAAATATATTGATCCGGAGTGCTCATTTCACGTTTTTTGAATGAACTATGGTATTTCATAGCCACTGATTTGATATCGTCAAGTGAGCCAGTCAGCCCTATGAATGATGGATCAAAATAGGCTAGATATTTTTTTAATACGCTTGGTGTATCACGCTCTGGATCAATCGAAATAAGAATATTCTGAAGCTTATTACTTTGATCTCCCAGCTGGTTCATCACATATTTCAACTGATTCATTGTCACCGGACAAATATCGGGACAACTGGTGAATCCAAACGACATGATTACCACTTTGCCTCGATAATCAGATAGGTGAGTCTCAGAACCGTGCTGGTTAATTAAAGTGAAATCCCCACCGAAGTTGAGAACCGGTAGTTGGGCTGCACAAAGTCCACTGGGTATATAAATAGAGATAGCTATCACCACCAACAGGTTTGCCAGCTGTTTTCGAGCAGTAAAAGGGTTATTTTCATTCACAATATTATCTCTAGAATGAGTTTCATTACTATTGCCTCTGAGTCCAACATTTCGGACCCTAGAATAACTATTCGATAACAGTCCATTGCCCCATCATACCTTCATCTTCGTGGGGCAGAATATGACAATGCAACATAAAGGGTGAGTCGGCATAGGAGTAATAGCTAAATTCTTTAATAATGTAGAGATACTCATCCTCACGAACTTGCACTACATCCTTCCAGCCAATTTCAGCAGGTGTTAAAGCGACCTCAGCCCCTTCACTTAAATCAGCATTCTTTACCACACGTTTAAGTACCTGGAAAGAGCCATCGTGAACATGGAAGGGATGCGCGAGTCTCAAGTCACTATTTGCCGATACTCTCCACACCTCTGTAGTGCCATACTGTGGTGACAGATTAATAACATCCATCTCCATTGCAGCATTTCGACCAGAATTATCATATTCAATGGCATTAGTATTTTGTAATGAAAAATTTCTTGGTGATGCCAAGTTGTAGACAGTTGCATCCTCAGCATTCAACTTTGCAATCGGGTTTTCTGGCCTTAAATCCAATGGAATATTGACGATTCGATTGGTGGTATCGATGCCTCCTACGCTGAATTGAAATATATCGTAATCCTGAGTATCCAGATTATCTTGATCGCCAGTTATATCAATATTTCTATCATCCACACCCTGGGATATCAGATCCAGTTCCGTGCCATAACTTCTAACCGTATAAGTATCGCCTTCGTTAGCATTGGTGAGGTCAAGCAGTATTTCATTACGCTCTCCGTTGTACATCAACAACCGTGTAACTTCATAAGGCGTATCGAGCAAACCGCCATCGGTGGCTATTTGATAGAACTTAACCTCTTCACCGTTTGAGTTTTCAATTCCCAGATTGTAGCTTCTAGCGGCTGCGCCGTTTAGAATTCTTAGCCGTACAACTTGTCGAGGGAAGGTAAACTCTGCTTTATAATGGCCATTGACAACCTGTGCAGCCCCCTTAAAGGCATCAACAATTGAGCCTACACTGCCATCGGGATCAAGTATGCAATCATCGGTATCAGACATGGTTTCTGAAACTGCATTCGAGCGAAGACTGATATCCCCTAAGCCTTTATCTTGAATAATAATGGGGAAATCATCAACACCGTACGTATTGGGTATATCCGGGTTTTGATCCGGATTTTTGACAACAATCATTCCCGCCAAACCGTTATAGACGTGCAACCCGGTAATCCCTTCTGCATGAGGGTGATACCAAAAACTGGCACTGTCGTTTTCCATGGGGATATCAACGGTCCAGGTAGTTGGATTGATATTACCCATATGATCGAGAGCATCAGGTGCGTAAGTTGAATTAATCATTTGGTGAGGGCCACCATCTTTCTCACCCAAAAGACTCAAACCATGCCAGTGCACAGTGGATTTCACACCCTCCCCTACGCCACTAAAAACACCATCGTGAAGATTATTTGTAACATGTATTCGATAGTTTTTCCCCTTCACCAACTTCAGCGTTGGTCCTAGTATTGCATTACTTTTCTCGCGGCCATCATTAATATTGAACCCCCATGTCGTACTGGGAAGGTGCGCACTGGTAAATCCTTTGCAAAAATCAGTACTTCCCACATCCATTGACAAATGCATCTCAATTAACTGGGTCACCGTCGTTTCATTACCGCTATTATCAACAAAATCCGTAGCCAAACCGACTTCAACGCCCTCGTAGAGTTCAGGCGCAGGTCCAAAGTTAATGGGCGCCCCGCCACCTGCTGTATCGTCCGCTTCGAACCTAACCACCACAATATAACTCTTGGTAGTTGTACCGGCAGAATCTGAAATCAAAATTTCATAGTGATTGTCACCCTCAATCACATCAAAGGTATTACTAGCTTCGTTAATAGCAACAGGAACACCGTTAATAGCGGCATTAAGGCTATCTTCCCCCACAAGAGTAAAGCTGACAACGCTGGCATCCAGGGTGGCAGTATAATCAGTAATTAGCGGATCAAAGCTTGGAATCAGCGAGGCACCTCCAATTGTCAGCCCTGCCAACTGAGGCGTACTGACAGAATTGTCATCCGGCTGGTTATTGGTGTCACCGCTCCCACCTCCACCTCCACCTCCACCTCCACCTCCACCTCCACCTCCACCTCCACCTCCACAGGAAGCAAGCAGGATAAAACAAAAAATATATATAGCGCTTTTAAAGTTAATCACTGAACATTCCAATCAATTTGGATGAAAACGATACGGTTAATAAATGACAATACCGTTTAATCGCATATACGGAATCCATTATCGAAGTTTCCAAGGTTCACCGCTATGGACCTCTTTGCTGACCGGCTGGACAAAACTCACGTAGATCCCCCCAAGCTCTTTAGGGAAGGAGACAACAAGCTTATTAATGTCTTCTCGACTACTCACTTTAAAGTCAAAAAAGAACCTTTGATAAAATCTGCGATCGCTAAAAGTATAGGGGGTACTGTCCACACCAGAAAAACTGGACTCAATAAACTGCCTTTTAGTCACTTCAAACATTTGATCTCGTGAAGGATACCGTCTGTTGAGCTTAACCGGAGCGCCCCCAACACTAACCTCCAAATGTTGATCAAATAATTTTGTCACAGCTTGATACAGTAAACCGTATTTTTCTGGTGAAAGCGTTGCTACAACCGGCAACTGATAGTCTTTTGACCGATGATTAAGTAACGCAATAAAGTCAAATTGAACTTGAAGTTCCACTAAATTATTTGGCCTTACCTCCACCTTTGCCGTGGTAGAGATAAGACCGTGACTCTGCGCCCCAAAAGATGTCAATGTAAACATTAACGTTAAGAATACAGCGCTGACTAACTTCATAAAATTTTCCTTCTGAATAGCCCTTGTACCAGCCATTAGTTAACCTACCTACCCAAAAGGAGTGAAACTCAGTGTCGTTTCATTAATAACTTTATTTGCGCAAAGTGTTTCAGTCTCATCGCTATCAGTGATATTTTTATTTGCTCGATACCTAAACTCAAAACAACTGGCATCAGCTTGATAATCATCATCACTTTCATCCAATATCCGCCAGAGAACTTCTGCAGTATCACCTTCGGTAAGGAATTCGTATGATTGCTTCACATAGAGTTCGGTGATGTTATACAGCTTGTCATTGAAATAGCCTGCATAATTCGCGATGACGCTAACATTGAGAGGTTCTCCCAAAGTCTGTCCGGCCCAGCCTGTTCTAGGCCCATTAGTCCATGACCAACCTAAGTTTTGACCCAAACCAAGATTTCCAGAGGCTTCAGGATTTCTTTCGCCCATAAAACAACCGATGGTATACGGAGAATTAAAGGAGGTGTAATAGACATAGCCCGATACTACGCCATCTTGATTTATATCATAGGCATTACATTCATTGAGCGGATTACTGCCGTCAATAACGTCGGCTGGACGGTAGTCAAGATGCTCGTAGAGGCCTGTACCGTAATTAGTGGTTGTGACTACGTTAGTATCTTGTGCATTTGGGTTGTTTTCGACCGTGCCTCCAGACTGCCCAAAGTATAACGGAATGCCATCCTTCATATAGGCGATAGGTTTACTCGGATCATGGGTGTCCATCAGGCAAATGGGGGGGCCGTGGAGGTGATAGCCATCACCATTAGGGGCATGACCATGACACTGATCTATAGACCCATAAACTATCATATCCACAGTAATGGGAGTGCCATCGTTAGGGCCACATGTCCAACTATCCGACTCGCTTTCTGAGCTGTTCTTACGGTAGGTGGACAGTATTTTTGTACCATCAACAGAGACACCAATGGATGGGGAATCCGAGCATGCCATATTGTTAGTAGCGGCATTCAGAAAAGAAGTTTCAATTGGAAATGAGCTGGTATCCGGTAGAGGTAACGGTATTCTGCCAATCCACTGAGTGATACCAACAAGGTTTGCCTGTTCCTGCAAGTCCGATCTTGCTCCTGTAGGAACATAGGAGGCAACGCCCATGAGATTTTCTTCTTCATTGCAACCTATGCCACTGTGCATATGAGCGTATTCATTAAAATGCGCCGTTTTCTCTTCACACGTAGAGGGCACTGCAATGGGCACGTGCAGATTATTGGCTAGCGATTCAGCATCCCAGCTTATTCTTCTGGTGGTTAAGGTCTGAGATGAAATCAACCCGGAACCAGCTTCAATCGCATTTAACACGTCTGCCTGTGTCGTATCCGAATTGAGTGCAAGCTCTGCGGTAAGTGCGTAGAGGCTAAACACATAGAGGGTCTCTGTCCCCGCACCTGTTGCACAGGGGCTGGAATATGGAACCCCTTCAGCATTGTTAATTGCTGCCGCCGTCATATCTCCATAAGCTGCCGTACCAATAGACAAACTTCCTTCTGGCAAGGTTGCTATCGAGGGGGAAATATTGAAAACAGTAAATTGTGGCGTAACACTGCCATCAGTATTGACTGTATGCATGGTCAGGGTTAGCGAGCCCGTATTATCAGGAATATCTGCCCATGATATTAGCGGTGAAGTACCACCTCCTGCGCCATCACAAGTGTAGCTGATCGGTAAGTTAAAATATAAGCCCTCCGTTTTTTTGAACGCTGCACTACTGATAAGCATATCAATGTAATCACTAGGCTCTTCACCGATGTCTGTTATTGAGACTACCAAATTTTGCGCATTAGATAACTCTTCATCTGAAACGCTCACCGTCAGCCAATAGACATTTTTGGATTCGTAGTCTGCCGGTGTAATGAGAGTGATCAGCCCCTCTGCTGAAATCTCAAAATATGCGGCATCAGCGCCACTGAGAGAAAAACTTAGAGAGTCACCCTCATCATCTGATGCTTTTACTGCAACAACCTCAGTGGTATTTTCAACCACATTGATCACTGAAGATAAATTCACCAACTTAGGGGCATTATTCACGAGCGTATCATTGTCAGAACTATCATCATCTAGACTATCTTCACCCACACTCGAATTACTGCCTGAACCACTACCACAGCTCGCCAGGGTCCAGTAAATTATCAACACAAAAAAATATCTTATTTTTACCACTTTATTTTTTCTCAGTTCAGAATGTAAAAAATTAATCGACAGAGACTTTAACTAAACTCAGCCCGGCCGCCCCCCAATCAATTCACCGGGGAATACGATGTGGCGCAAGCCGATTTGGAACTAATAACGCAGCAAAGGAACTTATAGTTTACATTTCTTTCCACTATTTTTGTGATGTTCCCCGCAAAAAAACACACGGCCAGATGTTGACAAAAACGCTACTAGGCTATTGATCACTTTATAGTCGACGTATAGGGCCCCATTGTTTGGCCATGTGTCTCAGCCCACAGCGGCTTTCCTGTATTGCAGTCTTCCTCTATACAGGTAAATCCACCCTTTCTTTTAAGCAAAAATGGCTTTAATAATAGTAATCGAGCTGGAATGATCAATATGCACCTAGCCAAACCCATTCTTTGATTTATTTGTGGCCCATTTCCGGAAAATCCGTATATATTCCCAACTGCTTTCATATGAGTTAGGTCCGCTGGCTTTTTGGGTGGGCCATTTTTTTAGTACTGGCACTTCGAGAGATACCTAGAGCAGCCTTTGCGGCCGATTAAAAGGCGGTGGTAGTATTCATGATTTCGCTTTTATGCCACTAAAATACAGTGCGTAATCTGGTAAACTATTGCCACATTCACCCGAGCATCACCACTCAGGACTTCCTTCAACTGTCAAATGAATTTATATTATTTCCTTGGCCTGAGGCCTTTTCCCGGGATACCAAGGTTTAATCAAAGTCACACCAAAATTTTTCTTTCAGGTAGTTTTGAGATCAGCATCAATCAAAGACGTTTCAAAAATCTTGCCTATATCCAGCTCTGCCAGGCAAAGACAATAGGTGCTGACAGCGAATTTAGTCGACCCAAGGCTATTGGTAAACCGACAAAATCGTCAACTATTAATTTCACTTTTGTATATAATTATTTTATGGATATTGGATATATCGGCAAATTGTGGAAGCCTCACCACTGTTGACAAGCATGGGGCTTCTACCATTCTGAATAACTTACACCTGGTCACATTACATCAGTGACGATTCAATATTTTATACTCTTTGTTGCCCTACTCTGAAGTAGCTGGAACTAGCTAAGGAAGAATCACTCACCACCTACGAACACAGCTCCCGGCATCATTTACCGGGTGCATCCTTTCTCGATGATGGCCTATAAATGACAGAGATCAAGGAGGGCTTGCTATCGCGCTCACTTTCCGCTGATCTCAATTAACATCAGACAACATTTGATCTGTTTTGATAGCAATAAATTAGATAGTCATTTCACTATCAATACTTCGGACAGTTTTAGGGGGCGAAATAGGTAGGAACCAAGGCCGGATA
>NZ_JALBWM010000141.1 GCF_023895975.1 Microbulbifer okhotskensis | reverse complement strand
TAGATCTGAGAACCTTATTTTCTCAGTACATGTCCATGGTTCCTACCCATTTCACTTCTTAAAACTGTCCGAAGTATTGTTTTAAGAGAGCTTCCTGAAAGTGTAAATAAACTTTTACAATCCGATTATGATAAGGCCACTTCCTGTTATCTGAAGAGATTTTAATCCAGATTTTCTGTAAACTTCGAATTTTTAAGCTGCGTTAATTCCTGTTTGATCTCAGACAGGTGTTTCGTTATTTTTTTCTCGCAATCCTCATTGATCATGGACATATACCGGTCAAACTTACTCTGCTTGGTCAAAGACTCTAGCGCTTCCAGTAATTCACGATTAGAGACTCTTTTCCTTATATTTTTCTTGGGGAAATCTACAAGTAACTTGATCGTATCCGGTAGGCGGAAGTAGATTCGATCAAACAGCTTCTGTAAAACATTGCCGGAATCATTATTTTTTGCATACTGGTATAACTGTACCGGTAATAATTGATTCAATACATGAGGAACTCTAAATTTCTTTTTGTTACAGTAAGAATACCATTCTCTTAACAAGTTCCGCTCGCCCTTGCCAAGGTTCAAACTCTCTGTAACCTTGTAAAAATCTTGTTCTTTATATCTACTTAGAAAATTCGACTTTATACACAAAGCCGCTATTTTTTTGTCACCATGAAGTGGCCGCAATCGGAGTAGGTAAAGTAACCAACTCACCAACAGGTCATACTTGTACTCCACAAAAGTGATATTGATATAATCAAACAACAAAAGATACTGGTCTGCTATTTGTTGAAATTTACCTTCATTTTCAAATTCATTTAGATCGGCCAAATTATATGAACCAACGGCAGGAATAATGGACATTGATACTGCTTTGAGCGTTGACACCCAATGCAGGGAATGACTCTGAACACAGGATTCCATAGTGTATTTGGATAGATTTTTTCCCGAACTAAAATCTCTTCGATAAAGTTTTCTTAGCTTATCAGGATCTGATTTTAATAGATTTTTTTTCGCTGCTCTATTACTTTCATTATCGTAGTTGCCCGCTAAATCAAGTGCATCATTATTATGACTAAAGAATATAATGTCTGGCTGGTGGCTATCAGCTATGCTAGAAAGCTTCCCAAGTATTGTAGGACAAAAACAATCACTCTCATCGATAAAGCCAATATAGTCTCCAAGAGTATTTTTTAGCCCTAGCTCAAAGATAAACTGACTATTAATTTGAGGGGTATCAGGCACGCAGATAAATCTAAATCCTGTAAAATAATCTCGAAAAGTATTAACGAGTTGCACATTTTCGTTTTCTGTTGACAGGGATAAGACAAGAATCTCTATATCTTTACACTGCTGGCGAAGAATACTTTGCAAACATGCACCTAAGTTGCTTACAGAAGTACCTGAAATAATAACAATTGATATCATACTCATACAATCGAAGCTCGCAGCGCTAATACGGCATTAGCGACATTAGAATTTCTCTCAAAAAGCATTCGGTAATCTACTTTACTCAGGGATGAGAAAGTTTTTACAAACCGAGTTTTAAAATCATCTTTGTATTCATCGTCAAGTTTTCTTAAACACCATTCAAATAATGTCAATTTAAACTCTACATATAAGTGATAAAATCTATCTCTAATATCAATATCCTTATCAAAGAGACGCTCGACGTCATCAAACACCTGGAGTACTGCTGTTCGCCTAATATCCGAGATATTTGATAATCGAGATCCTGCCGAGTTAACATGATGGATGCAAAAAGGAGTCTGGAGAAATGCGACTTTCTTGGCATTTACGAGTAAATTCCAGTGGGCTAATACATCATTGTGGACAGGCGTTTCCGAGAACCTTAAAGATATACTTCTTGCATAATTCGTTTTTATTAATCTATTCCAGGGATAGGGAGTTAAACAAAGAATGGAATCAAAATCGAAAACAGAGAGTAGTCTGTTTCCAACCTCTCTACGAGCTTTGTAGAAGATTGAATCATCATCTCCTGCCATACCTAAATTTATTGTGCTACTTGGGAAGCTGTATTGATAGGCCATCAGCAAGAGTTCACTATTGATTTTTTTGGCAACCGCTAAGGCCCTATCCAGCATACCGGGAACTATTAAATCATCAGCATCAAAGAATAAAGTAAAAGGTTCTATTACCTGTTCAAACGCGCGATTTCTACAATATCCCGCTCCCTTATTATTATCATTCAAAAAAAACTGATAGTGGGTTTTATTTTTCTCAAGAAAGTCAATCGTTAACGCAACAGTGGTATCGGTGGAGTTATCATCGGATAGGTAAACCTTCACTGGAGTTCTATTACCGAGAACAATAGAGGTTAACGCATTAGTAATATTATCTTTTTCATTAAATGTCGGGATCACCACGCCAACTTCACAGCCAGTCATTTAAATCCTCTTTATTAATTCTTGATAATTACACTCAACCTGTCGTAACAGTATATACGCACGCCTGCCAATAGGCATTTATATTTCCAGGCGCTATAAGGAAATAAGATTGAATATTGATTATTATAAAACGACGCCTGAATAACCAAAGTAGTCAAATGTATCTACTTTTTCAAACCTATACACAGACAATCTTCTTCAGGCGGATAAATTCAAGGCCCGGCAGTATATCGAAAGGTATTCAGGCAACTTTCCAAAGTCGCCTGATTAAGGTGCAGAATCAATTTTTAGTCGCTTACACTGTGTACTAAAGTGCTAGAATGATGTTTTCGGTAGATTCATCAAACCTTGGTATATCCTTAGCTTTATCTTCCTTATAAATATCTATATAGGCTTTAAACATCGCCGAAGGAGATTTCTTCAAAGTTGAAATAAGAAAATCTCTACCCTTGATTTCTTCAATCGTATTACCAATATAGTAACCGACATAATAGAGCGGGCTATTCCACCTTCCAGAAAATCCTAAAGGATAAATTCGGTCAAACTCAACGTCAGGGTCATTACACGCGCGATATAACATCATTTCCAACAATACAAAATTGTCACTTATACGCTGTAAATTAGTCTTATATTTTTGTTGGAACCATACAATATACTCTTTCCCTTCCGTAACATTAAAGGGGCTGCCGACAATACTGGCAATACCTTCCATTCGTGTCTGATTTAATATTTTCTCACAAGAAGAATCAGGTTTTTGACTCTTTCCATAAAAATATGGCTGAGCCACATGATACAGCTCATGAATGGAAAGGATCAGCAAGCCTTTATAGTCCCCTTTAAAATATTGTAACGCAATATAGAAATTGCCATCTTTTGCCCATCCATCAGAGGTACCGCCAACAACTATAAAAATATTTGTCTCAATGGATAAATTATTTGGAGAGTAACTACTTATTCCTTGCCTGACATCATTAATATAGTGTTGAGGATTATTTTCAATAGTAGTTATAATTTTTTTTAAACCGAGCAGGTCATCTTTCAGTTTGTGAAATCTAAAAGGATCATAGGTGTTTGGCCTCCCTTCAATAACGTCCACTAGAGTTGACTTAAAGACTTCCGCAGTTGCTCCATTATCAAATCTTGAAGTTTGGTGGATAGTTGCCTGTATACCTTGTAATCCCATTAGCTTTTCCAATTGCTGATCTGATATTTTATCTTTCGACAAAATATCTACCAACATGTGAGCGCTCTCAAAGTCAACTGTCATATTCACAGCTTCTTTTGACGAAGCAAAAGCCATACAATTGAAAAATACTAGATATAAATAAAAGACCCACTTTAATTTATTCATTTTACCTCTCACAACACCCTATAAATTAATTTTGATTAAGCAGCTTCTGAAAAATTCTATAGCTTGACGGATGCAGGTGCTAGGCGCAGTTCGCCACAAATGGCTTAGCCATTTTCAAGAGCTGCAATGCAGCAGATGTGACCTCCAAGCTTCATTCTGCGGGACTTTCAGCTCGACTCAGATTCTGAGAGCCAGAGATATCACAGAATTATTCAGCGTCTCTTTAAATACTAAAAGAGACGATATTATATTCGAATCAATAAAGCTTAAACGCCATTAGAACTTGATAGCTTATTAAAAAGCCACTCTAATTAGAGACAAGAATGATGTTTTTTGTGCCATTTCAAAAATATAAATTGCCAATAACTATGATAATAAGATTTATCGACTAAGACCGAGTTTAAAAGGTTATCTTGAACTGATTGCCCCCCACTCACTGTTTGTGAATAGAGGGCAATACGGATTTAGGTAGATTTCTGTTCTTCAATATACCGCTGTATTTGCTCTTCCAGCATAGGGAGAGGCAAGGCGCCATTACTTAGCAAAGCATTGTGAAACGCTCGCAAATCAAACTGATTCCCAAGCTCTTTTTCCGCCTGGGCACGCAACTGGCGAATTTTAATTTCACCCATTTTGTAGGACAGTGCCTGGCCCGGCCAGGAAATATAACGATCCACTTCCGCACGCACATTCGCTGGAGACAGCGACGTATTACTGGAGAGGAAATTCAGGGCCTGTTGGCGGGTCCAACCTTGTGAATGAATGCCGGTATCAATCACCAGACGTGCAGCACGCCACATTTCATAGCTGAGTCGGCCAAAGTGCTCATAAGGAGTGGTGTACAACCCCATTTCTTTACCCAGGCGTTCCGAATATAGGGCCCAACCTTCACCATATGCACTCAGATACAAGTTGCGGCGGAAATCCGGTACATCCTCCAATTCTTGTGACAGGGCATTTTGTAAATGGTGTCCGGGTACAGCTTCATGCAAAGTAAGGGCTGGCAATTCATAGAGCGGACGTTGGTCTAGACCGTGTGTATTCAGCCAATAAGCACCTCCACGATTCCCGCCGATAGCCGCTGGATTATAGGACGCAGTAGTGTAATTGGGTGCAATTTCATTCGGTACCGGTACTACGCCGTAGGGGGTCCGCGGGAGCAAATTAAAGAACTCCGGCAGCACATAGTCGATACGCTTGGAGATATAGGCCGTTTCCTTGAGCAATTGCTCTGGTGTCTCGGCATAGAACTGCGGGTCTGTGCGCAGGAACTGGGTGAATTCTGTAAAGCTTCCTTTAAAACCGGATTCCTTAATTAGTGCTTTCATTTCCGCACGAATTCTCTTTACCTCGGCGAGGCCCGTGCGATGAATTTCTGCGGGGTCCAGATCCAGGGTGACATAATAGCGGATATTGTGACGGTAGTAACCGCTACCACCGGGCATCTGCTCGGCCCCTAAGGTCTTACTTGCAGCCTTGAGATATTCTTTTTCCAGAAAATCCGCTACCCGTTCGAAAGCGGGTAGCGCGACCTTCTCAATAACTACACGCCCCTGTTTACGCAGGCGCTTTTGTATATCGGGCGCTATAGATTGTGGCATCTCGACAAAAGGTTTGTAGAGGCTGCTCTTTCCGGGGTCGTTATATACTTGGGCTCGTACTGTTGGCGCTATGCCCTGCACGACGATTTCCGGCAACACAAATCCCGTGCGGATACCCTCCCGCATGTTCGCAATATTTTCATCGAAGTAACGCCCAAATTCCCCAATGCGGGCAATATAGTCTTCATAGTCAGTAACATTCCTCATCGCCAGACCACTATTCGCCTCCAGCGCACTGGCATAGAAGCTTGAGAAGGTGTTCAGGGGAATCCGATCAAGGAACAACTCTTCGGCCTCCACCGAACTCGCGAGAACCCAGGCAAGAAGTTCACTATTCACCCGGTCTGAAGGACTCAGCTCACTCCTGTCAATGGCTTCTAGACGGCGGATAAATACCTGCTCTGCCTCAATACGACGCTGGCGATCTTCTGCAGACACCCCGGGCAACTCACGGTTGTATTTGGAAACTCCAACCCGGCCGGCAGTAATAGGGTCTTCTCTCAGCGTGTACTGCCAGTGATCGCCAATAACACCCTGTAATTCTTCGGTGGCAGTCGCCGCCCAAGCCGCGGGCATTAGTAGGCTGGTGGCAAGAATCGACCCCGCAAGGGACTTCAAGTAATAGGCAAATGGTCGCTTGGGTTTCACTCTGGGCTCCGTAGTGCTGCTAGCATCTTGTGAGAACAACAGAGCTTGCCCTTTTGATTACCCTACTAAAACGATAGGAATGGCAAGCTTGTGCCAACACTATACACGAAGCGGGTAAAGTGGGGGCTCGATAGGATAAACATACTGCTCAGGGGAAGCAGAGGAATATACCACCTCCTCTGAGAGGTCAAAAAGTCGATGGGCTACCTAAGTGGCATGTGCATAGTTGCGCACATCATAGGCTCCGCTCAAACCAACAGCATACATAGAGCTATACCAGAAGGTGTTGATAAACCAGTTACGAAATGCATTCTTGGTTGGGAACCAGAACTCTCCAAAATTTGGATCGAAAAATAGCACATCTTCTGCTACCCAGGCCGCCATAGCATGTGCACCCACCTTACCTTCAATACCAATTTTCTTGTAAGAGCCCGCTCCTCTCGTCGGTTCCCTAATGATTTCATCGGCAAGAGCTGCCGGGTTTCGCATGGTGGTTTGCCCGTGATCTAACCGGGGACCTGTAACAACGTGAATTCGACGTTGACCATTTGGCCCTGCGATACCCACACCGCCATTATTTTGCAGCGGCAGGACATTGTGGGATTGCAGCCATGCCTCAGAGACCTGATCCTGATTAGGTGCATTTCCTCCAATCTGATGCAAAGTCATTACATGGAAAAGGCTCCGCTCACTCAGCGCACCATTGGGGTAGAGCCAATTCCAGAGGCTGTCATCCGTTGCATGAAACTTGATCCAGTGCGCGGATAGCGACTCACAAACCCCTCCAGCTGTATCTGGGTGTATGGTGATCTGACTCTTCACCGGGTTTAAGCACTGACTAAAGTTAAATTGAAGCGAGCCACCATACTGCTGCACGGACCTCTGAATGGGACCAACCCTTGAACCGGTAATTGAAAGCACTGTTTTATCGAACCAAATCGGCATATCCGAGCCCTACTGTATTCACAAAAATGGAATCACTTTTCAGGGGTAAGCTGCTTGCTTCTGAAAAGTGTTTTCCGCTGTATACGTCGGATTGAAACAGAAAAACGCTATAACCAACAGATAATCAATTTTATTTAAAATCGACTCCGGCACTATTTTCAGCTATCTACAACATCAATATTATATTGACTCTGGTACGATTTTTTAATTGACTCTGGCACCATTTTTTATCGCTATTAGAACCATTAATATATATTGGAAATACAGTGTATTTTTAGACTTGAAATGCCTTTATGGTCAACTGGCAGCTATTTATTTAATTGACTCTGGTACCATTTTTGAGACGGAAGAAGCAGCGTATACCCAATAATGGTAACTTCCAGCCTTGATCAGCGATGACACTTGTACCGATGATTTGATTTTTTTTAGCGCAGAAGCGCTTAATGACTAAAAGAATCCGCTGGGTCAAATTGGGCTGTGTGTTGAAAGCTACGGTTCGTCAGTATGAAGTTACTGATGCAAGATATTTACAGCTGATCAAAAAGGCAGCCTGAAAAACCCGGCTGCCTAACGTCCATAAGGGGAGGGCTGAGAGGGGTAAATTGGAAGCGCACCCTAGATTCCCACAATCACTGATTCCAGCTTAACTAAAAAGATCCATTCCCAACTTAAGTACGGTGCGCATAGGAACGAACTTCATAACCACCGCTTAGACCAACAGAGTACATGGAGTTATACCAAAAAGACTGGGTAAACCAGTTAAAGAAAGCATTGCGGGATTCAAACCAAAATTCACCAAAGTTGGGATCAAAGAAAGTGATATCCTGTGCTACCCAGGCCGCCATTGCATGGCCGGCAAAAGTACCATCCAGGCCTATTTTTTTATAACAACCGGCGCCGCCAGTTTGATCCAAAATGATTTCTCTTGCCAGTGCACTGGGAGAAAAAACACCGCTCTGTCCCTGTGCTCTACGTGGGTTGTGGATACCACGAATGGTATTTCCACCACGACCATTTGGGAATGCACCGCCAAATACGTTCTGGCTGGTGGGAAATATATTCTGCGTGCCCAACCAGGCTTCTGTTATCCTGTCCTGGTTATCCAGTGTGCCGGCCTGCTGCAGGGTCATTACATGAAACAAATGCTGCTCATCGAGAACACCAGCTGGCATTAGCCAATTCCACAAGCTGCCACCATCGGCATGATGCTTGATCCAAAAGGCAGACAGGGATTCACAAACACCACCAGAAGTATCTTCATGAATAGTGATTTGTGCTTTTACCGGATCTAGGCATTGACTGAAGTTATAAGTCAGCTGACCTCGGTGATTGGCCGCAGACTGCTGTACCGGATTTACGCGGGTTCCAGTCACGGCGAGAACGGTTTTATCAACCCAAATAGGCATGTTCAATCCCTCATATTTGTAAGGTGAAAAACGCTTCACAAATCCTTTTACGAAAACCGAAATTTGTAGCGCCTGTTAATTGGGCGGGCATTGAACCAGAAAAGTTCCTAGACCAACAGAACATTAAAGCGATTTTTAAATCGACTCTGGCACTATTTTTTCATAGTGCATTAGCATTATCCAGAGCCAACCATACAGCAACCCAATAGCAGAAAAAAATCCAGCAACAGGTTATTTTTAAGACTTTGATATGATGATTAAAAAACAATACTTCGGACAGTTTTAAGAGGCGAAATGGGTAGGAACCATGGACATGTACTGAGAAAATAAGGTTCTCAGATCTAAT
>NZ_JALBWM010000140.1 GCF_023895975.1 Microbulbifer okhotskensis | reverse complement strand
AGCAGTACAGTGACTATGGGGCTATAGCTGTATGAAACTGTCCGAAGTGTTGTTAATACTAACATTACCAAAATAAAAATGGGTTTTAAATAGTTCACGTAAAATTCCGTAAAGTAGCACCTTCGTGCTAACTGCTTTAGGGTTAGTAATATTAAGTCGGTATAATACTTCAAATTTTAAGGCTGGTGCAGCATTATTACGAAAACACTAGAATACCAACAAAAGTAGAAGTGAGGCCACACCCAAACTCTCCAATTTGGAAAATCGAGGCAATACCTCCAACAACCCCAGACTTAAGGACTTTAATCAGGAACCCCTTACCAGTTGTGCCCTGCCGGTCAATATATCCACCCCCACCACCTTCAGAATGGGTTAACGCTACTGAATATATACCTGAAACTAATGCATCAGAAAACGATACCCCATTAATCATCGCTTCAACAAAGCCAGAAATTCGAATCATGATTGCAGCAGATACTAATTGCACATCCAATGCTATTGCAGCTGCAATTTAAAATTACAAAATATCCATTTGAATCGGAGGCATTCAGCGGATTATTCCACACATAACTATAACGGTTGTATATCTGCATATCCGCAGCAACCTGACTAAATGGATATACCTACAAAAAACGCCCTAAACGCAGATCATAGATGCGGCCGTTCATATGAATCAGACCCACCTCATATTGAATTTAGTGGTCAGTGTAACCACGGATAGCTCGGCTGTGATCGAAGCTTGATAGCGCTGTGAGGGACAACGCATTCGAATTTGCCGTGCTCCTACGCTGCCCCAGGTATCGAAGGACATTTCCTGCACTACATTACCAACCTCATCGGTAATCAGATCCATGGAACCCAGAAAATCTTTGTACAAGAACAGCTTGTTCGTGGATAGCACCTTAAAATCCAGGTCCGTCTTTACGGTATAGACGGCTGTGCAGAGATGCCGCTTCCATTCGGTCTCATTGGGGCGCTGGATTTCTCGACACACTCGATAGCACCGATATACCAAATTTCCGCTGCCAATTCCAGGCCAACCAATGCCGGCTGGCTGTTTTAACACGGCAAATTTCTTGATACCGATCTATTCCGCATGATTCTCGATCACCCGTACTACTGGCCCCTCGGTTCTCTTGTCTCCCGAAAAAGATAGCAAAAAAATCGAATTAACGACCTCTTTAATTCAAAAAACCCACGATCGCTTTCTATTTACTCCCGCTAATACTAACCAAACTTAGGCCACCGAAAATATAAGTATCAACCAAAAGAACACAAAGGCGGAGCTGGGCACAACCGACAAAAATTGACACGCGCTTACAGGAGTATTGACTAGCAAAAAAATAAATAGCTGAAGCCGGTTAAAGCGTGGATATCAGATAGAGAAAATAATCAAATGGAATACAACTGAGAGGGAAAAAATTCAATAATTCGTAACTATAAGGTATATCGTTTCCTTCTAGGGTTAACCCCAGACATAAAACTTAACTCCACCTCCAGTTAAACGGCATGGCCGGCACCAAAGAATAAATTCTTCAGCTAGGCAATATGCGCTCGTTAATCGCCTCCGGCCCGCGATTTAATGACAGCAAGTGACTAGGCTTAAGGGCTCCCCCCATTGAAAATCAAGTTAGTCCCTCGCATTAACCTCCACCTTAACCCCCACCGGGTCAAAAAATACCAGCTGCCTCAGTGGACGTCCAGGTACATCCATTTGCTGGCTGGTGATACCCAACCTATCCAGGCGTTGCTTGATGGGCTCAAGGGCCTCCGCGCGAAAGGCGATGTGATCCAGATAGGGCTTGTCCGGTTGCTCTCCGCTGACCTCCCCTTCAATCAGATGCAAAATGGCTCTGCCATTGCCGTAGAGCCAAAAGCCAGCGCGCTTAAAATTCGGTCTTTCCCCTTCGGTAAGCCCAAGTATTTGGGTATAAAAGTTCCGCACCTGCTTTAGGGTTTCCATCGGGGCGGTGATATTAACATGATCGAGTTCCATAACTTTTCCCTAGGTGAAAGTACACATCCTTGTGCCACGTGAGTGACCGGCTATCCCGCCCTAGAAATTACACAATATTTTTTTTACGCAATTGCTCAATTTGCTCGACGCTTTTACCGAGCATCTCAGCCAAAACTTCGTCGGTATGCTCTCCGAGCACGGGTGGAGCCTGGGTATAGTCAAGTGCAGACTCGGAAAAAATAACCGGGTTGCGGACAGTTTTTACTTTACCGGCTTCTGGGTGCTCCTGCTCCACCACCATACCGCGCGCCTGTACTTGCGGGTCGGCAAAGGTCTCTTCCAGCGTATTAATAGGGCCGCAAGGAACCTGGGCATCGCTTAGCTTTTCCAGCCACCAGACTGACTCATGACGGCGAGTGGCCGCCTCAATTTGCGGAACCAGCTCTTCGCGCGCCATTACCCTGGCCGAATTGGTAGCGTAAGCAGGATTAAGGGCCAGCTGCTCCACACCTGCAATATGACAGAAACGCTTGAACTGATCATCGTTGCCCACGGCCAACATAAAGTAGCCGTCTTCGGAGGGAACTGCTTGGTATGGCACTATATTCGGGTGGCCGGTGCCTTGGCGCTCGGGGCTCTTCCCCGAAGTCAGGTAATTCTGCGCCTGGTTGGCAAGCCATGCGACTTGGGTATCCAGCAAAGCCAAGTCGATATGTTGCCCTATCCCCGTGTGTTGACGATAAACCACGGCAGCGAGCACCGAGGAAACGGCGTACATGCCTGTCATCAGGTCGGCAACAGCCACCCCCGCTTTTTGCGGACCTGCACCCGGTTGCCCCTCGGGTACGCCCGTTATACTCATCAGGCCACCCATACCTTGAATCATGGCATCGTAACCTGCCCGATTTTTGTACGGGCCCGTTTGACCAAAACCAGTAATCGAGCAATAGATGACACCCGGATTTATGATCTTGATAGACTCATAATCCAAACCGTATTTTTTCAGCCCATCAACTTTGTAATTTTCCAGAAGGATGTCGCTACGCGCAGCCATTTGCTTGATCAGCGCTTGGCCTTCATCCGTAGCAATATCGACAGTGACTGACTTTTTGCCCCGATTGGCGCTTAGATAATAAGCAGCATCCGACGTATCGCAGCCCTGCTCGTCTTTCAGAAAGGGAGGGCCCCAGTGGCGGGTGTCATCGCCACGTTCCGGGCGCTCCACTTTTATCACCTCGGCACCAAAATCAGCAAACACCTGGCCCGCCCAGGGACCGGCGAGAATACGACTTAAATCAAGCACCTTTAAATGTGCGAGTGGACCTGCCATAACTTCCTCATATCGCTAACTTGCGGGACAACCGCGAATTTGCGGCAGCCTAACAGATAATTTGAGCTGGCGCGCTGCTTGGCCAGCGAAGGCATTCGCCTTACACTTGAATGCGCAATAAAAATAAGGAGGCACAGCATGGCCGCTATAGAAGCCCAAAAATTTGAATCTTTTCGCGAATTTTATCCATTCTATTTACAAGAACACAGTAACCCCACTTGCCGCCGACTCCACTTTATTGGTACCAGCCTGGTACTGGCGACAATTATTACTGCAATTGCAACCTCCAATGCGCTTTGGTTGGCAGTTACTCCTATCGTGGGCTATGGGTTCGCCTGGATTGGGCACTTTTTCTTTGAGAAGAATCGCCCCGCCACTTTTAAATACCCCTTTTATAGCTTCCTTGGCGATTTTGTGATGTACAAGGATTTTTTATTCGGGCGTATTGAGCGCTAAATAAGCTTATTTTTTACTGGCCGACAAACCATATTTTCGTAGTTTGTTGGCTACGGCAGTATGAGAAATACCTAGCTCCTTAGCCAATTCCCGAGTTGAGGGGCGATCTTCAATCAAGTTCGTTAGCAGTGCCCGCTCCAATTGTTCCATCATTTCTTTATAGGAAAGCCCACGGCCCCAATCCCGCCAGGGTAGTGCTGCTTTGACCATGAAATCGGGTACATCTCCTACTCCCAAAGAATGACCTCCCCTGGCTAGGCACTGGCTTGTTGCGGCGGTTAAGTAGTCCCGCAGTCCATTAAAGTTGTCGGGCCAATCGTGCAATTTGATCAACTGCTGAACTTCTTCATCTAGCTTGAGATCACCAGCCTCGGGGATTTCTTGGCGCAATAAGGTATTGGCAAGGCGCGGCAAGGCTGGACGTATATTGCGCAGAGGTGGCAGCGACATCGCCAGCGATGAAAAAACTTGCGCTAGTGGCGGGGCAATTAACTCCCTATCGCAAGTGGTGGCCACCAAACGCAGGGAAGATGAAATATTTTGGAGCTTGCGCAGCAAATCGATTTGCGCTTCGGCGCTGAGAGTGTGCACATCCTCCAGTATCAGTGTACCTGTGCTGCGCAGGTGAGTGGGTAACTCCAGCTTGCCATCTCGGGGAATCACCCGATAGCAATCGGCCCTTGAGGCTGCGGGCGATAGATAGTGGAGCGCGCAGGCAAATGTTGTCTTTCCGCTACCGCGCTCCCCCACTATTAGCAGTGGCGCGGTCAACGCGGATAGGTCTTGCAACTGCAAACAGCTTTGCCTACGAAAATCGAAATCCCACAAAACCATGGGCCTGGGCAGCTCGGCCACAAATTCACTACTGTCCCAAGGCTGTAGGCGTAGTACCGCTCCGGCCAGTGAACCTACAGCGCCCGGGTTGCCCTCCAGAGCAATGGGTGACCAGTCGACCCGAAAACTCTGACCGCGCACCACTATCGGCAAGCCGTAGCGGGGAACCGCAAAGTCCCGCAATAATTCCGCCACCTGCATCAGCGGTAGAAACCTTTGCAGCTGCAGCCCCGGGACTCGGTCCAGGCTCACACCAAAAGCCCGTGCAGCGGCCAAATTGGCCGCGACCACCCGACCTTCCCGATCGACACTCAGAACCGGGTCTGTCACATGCCTGAGCAAGGTATCCAACTCAAAATGGCGTCGCTCCAACGGCAGCAAAGCAACCCGCCGCACCCGTTGGATGCCTGGGACCCGATGCAGGGACTTCTCAATTGTCTGGTACTGCGTTGCGAGCATACCCGGTGCAGAAAGATACACTTTGTCACCACTGTCACCACCGAGTTCTCCAGAAGCCACGTTAATACGATAGTTGCCAAATATCTGCATAATTTCGTGCAGGATACCGACACGATTAGCGCAGGTTATCTCGACTCTCACGGGCCCACCTGTAAAGAAAAGTTTACAGAAAGTGTAAATTGAGACCCCCTGAAGACGCAATAGAACCTTTTACCCCCTCCCCTATCCGGGCTTGCCTGGCTAAAAATAGAGTCGATAAATAACAACAACAGGTTCAGCGGCAGAGTGCTGAGCATTGGGAATTAGCGCAGGTCACAGAGCCGCGGGAGAAACACTCATGAAAAAAGAAGCGAAAAAGCCCAGCAAGTACATCGCACGCGAGCCCAATAAAGACGGCTACATCGAGTACACCGATCTCGAACACCAAACCTGGCAGCGCCTGATTGAGCGCCAGCTGGATGTATTGCCCGGCCGCGCCTGCGATGAGTATATGCACGGTTTGGAATTACTCGATTTACCCAAGGATCGCATCCCCCAGCTGGAGGAGGTCTCGAGTGTTCTGCGCCAGGAAACCGGCTGGGAAGTCGCCCGTGTGCCTGCCTTGATTGGCTTTGAAACTTTTTTTGGCCTTTTAGCGGATCGCAAATTTCCCGTTGCGACTTTTATCCGCACCCCCGAAGAATTTGATTACCTGCAAGAACCTGATATTTTTCACGAAATTTTTGGCCACTGCGCCATGCTCACCAACCCAGCTTTCGCCAACTTTACCCACAAATACGGGCTGCTGGGCCTCAAAGCCTCGCCCAAAGAACGCGCCTACCTGGCCCGCTTATATTGGTTTACCGTCGAGTTCGGCCTGCTCAATACAACAGATGGACTGCGCATCTATGGTGGCGGAGTTCTCTCTTCCCCCAAAGAGACACTTTATGCCTTAAGCAACCAGCCCGAGCGCTATGACCTCGACGCGGTAACCGCACTGCGTACGCCCTATCGTATCGATATTGTGCAGCCAATTTACTATGTGTTGAACGGCCTGCAGCAGCTCCAAGAGCTGACGGAGATAGACCTGATGGCCAAAGTTCGCGAAGCGATTGAGCAGGGCCTATTCGAACCGCGCTTTCCTCCCAGAGACGCTGCCTGAGCCCCGTGCAGGATTGGGCGGACAACTTCCGCCCCCCTCCTGAAAAGCTTCCCCTGTAACATTGCGCATCAAGGGAAATTCCACTACCAGCACTCTCGCCCTGAGACTATCGTATCTGCAGTAGGTGTAGCGGAGCACCGTAGGTTTCAACCCGGCAACTCCTTACATCTGCTTGCCAAAATGTCGCAAGGGGTGGCATGCCAATGACGGCGACACAATGCGCCCAAGGATATGGGGCCCCTTCTCTATAGGGAGCGCATATCACTATGGCCTCACTTGACGCGATTGATAGAAAACTACTTGCTATTCTGCAATCCGACGTCAGCCTTTCAATCGAGGAGCTGGCGGAGCGTGTGGGTCTGACAAAAACCCCCTGTTGGCGCAGAGTGCAGAAGCTGGAAAAAAGCGGGATCATACGACGCAAAGTAGCCCTGCTAAACGCGGAAATCCTGGGTCTTCCTGTCTCGGTATTCGCCCAAGTTAAAACCGACCAACACACGCCGGAATGGGCCGATGGTTTTTCCGAGCATATGGCACAATTGCCAGAGGTAGTCGCTTGCTACCGCATGGCAGGCGACTACGATTACCTATTGCGGGTCGTGGTGAGTGATATCAGCGCCTATGACCGTTTTTACAAGGAACTGATTAGACATGTCGGTATCAGCGACATTATCTCCAACTTTGCCTTGGAGCAAATTAAAAGTACCACTGAGCTACCTATTCCCCCGGGTGAACAAAGCTGACCTGAAGCGCCCAGCAAACAACTAAGTCTTTCAGCTGTTCGCAGATCTATGGATAATGGCTATATCTCGCTCACTAACAAGGATGGCCTGTGGCGGACAGCTCCCTTTTTCAGTCCTTCTTCCTGATATTTAGCGGTGCGGCAGTCGTCGCTTCCCTGGCCCTCTTCGGGCGACAACCCTTACTCGTTGCCTATATCGCTCTCGGCGTACTCTTGGGCCCGTCAGGCTTTGCGGTTATTGACAACCTTCGCCTGCTTTCCGATATGTCCAGCGTAGGGATTATCTTCCTGTTGTTTCTACTGGGGTTGGATATGCAACCCCAGGCTTTAGTCGCTGTATTGCGTAAAGCCACATTCGTGGGCCTGGTCAGTTGCACCATTTTCCTCGGCCTGGGCTTCGGCATTGGTAAGCTATTTAGCTTTACTACCACCGAATCTTGGGTCATCGGTATGGCCCTGATGTTCTCCAGTACAATTATCGGAATCAAGCTTCTACCGACCACTGTTCTCCACCATAAACACCTAGGCGAGCTCATGGTGGGACTTCTACTATTCCAGGACTTTGTGGCAATCGTCTGCCTGATGGTTCTGCTCAGCGACAATACCGGCGACATGCAAATATGGCAACTCGCGCTTTCTTTTGGTTCACTGCCCCTACTGATCGTATTCGCCTGGCTGATCGTAAAATATATTCTGCTGCCATTATTTAACCGCTTCGACCGATTTCATGAGTATGTCTTTTTACTGGCACTCGGTTGGTGCATGGGCATGGCTGAGCTGGCAGAAATTGTTGGGCTATCACGGGAGATTGGTGCTTTTATCGGCGGTATTACATTAGCAACCAGCCGAATTTCCCAGTACATCGCACTCAGCTTAAAGCCACTGCGAGATTTTTTTCTTATCTTGTTTTTCTTCAGCCTGGGAGCTCAGTTCAAGCTGGCGATGCTGCCTGAAATCCTATTGCCAGCACTGGTTACAGCTACTGCGGTACTTTTGGTTAAGCCGGTGGTGTTCCACTACTTACTAGGGGCTCGAAGCGAACACAAGATCCTGTCATGGGATATCGGGTTTCGGCTCGGACAAATCAGTGAGTTTTCTCTGCTAATTGCCCTGCTCGCATATGCACAGAACCTGATCGGTAGTGCTGCATCACATTTGATCCAGGCAACCGCCATCCTAACCTTTCTGGTATCGTCTTACATCGTCGTAATGAACTTCCCCAACCCAATTGCGACCAAAGACGAACTGCGTAGGGATTAAACATCCACAAAAATCTGTTTATTGATCGGGAAAAAGAAAAATTCACAACCTAAAATCAAGTGCCTCCTTGTAGTACATCACTCCGCGAATTTACTTATCGAATTAAGCGGCCCGAGCTTTCCGTTCTACACGAGCCAGTAACCCGTCAGCCCGCTCACAAGTGCCCCTAAAGCCGATCATCGCACATCACGTGCGACTACCCCTTTTGAATCAAGAATGGATGAATAAGCATCGACGACGCTTTCATTGACACCCTCAATACTCTTTAGGTTCTTCAGTTTATTTAAATCCATCAGCGAAGACACTTCAAAAATATCATCCTCACCACACCAATAGGGTATTAAATTCCCATATATCTCACTGGAATCGTCATACACCAGCTCACTGATAGCAAGAAGCAATTCCCCTCATATATTCAAGCGCCTCCGGAACAACATCATAACCAGAAACAGAGATCTCACTCCGGTCATACTCCTTAGCAAAAGCCCTGAGATCAAATTCAGGCACCAATAGTTTTCTCTCATACATCCTGCATTCAACTTTGAAGTGCATCAGTTAATCCCCTGGAAAAGAACGGTC
>NZ_JALBWM010000013.1 GCF_023895975.1 Microbulbifer okhotskensis | reverse complement strand
AGGTTGCTTTCCCTTGAAATACCATTAGGGCCGCAAACAGTGTGAGCATGAATTTCCTTTGTGGTCTTTTAATGTTGGACATTTTAGCGAAAACAGTTTTTACTACATCTTCCATGGGCAGGTATTGTTTTAATTTGAAGTGAGAACCTTATTTTCTCAGTATCTGGCCGTGGTTCCTACCTATTTCGCCCCCTAAAACTGTCCGAAGTATTGAGGTATAAGTACCTGACGAAATTTGTTTCATCAAGCTTGATCGCCAAACTCTGCCAAAAGGCGTCTACACGGATGGTAGTTATGAATCCTGTCAGATATTCGAATATCACGGCACGTTACAAAATACCGAATACAGGTTTTGATTGATGAAAATGGCCGACGGTTTGTGGCAGGCTTTCCCGAGGAGGTCACCCATTCAACGCAGTATGGTGCCGGCGTCAAAGGCAATAAAGAACCCTGCATGTTGATGAAACCGGTATCAATTAAATGGTAGCCGCCTATGGCTACACAATGCTTCTGGCCAAGGTACAGCAAAAAAATATCGGGCTGCTTTCGCTCTATGAAAGGGGCTAAGATTTTTTGCCGTATCCGTAGTCATCTATCTACTTGCAAAAAGCATGGTATTGATGTTGGTGATGGAGAAGCGCTGGGAAGTCTGTTTTCAGGGGTGTGGTCTGAATTTATGGATAAGAAGATGGTGGCATTTTGGGTGTCGGCTGAATAGTTACACTTATTGTAAATTGCGTCTAGTATTTATCTGTTAGTGAAGTATTTAATTTTTGGTTGGGGTTTGTAAGAAATTCAGCAGTAACTTGCGTAGATAAACGCCCTAAGTTAACTTCCCTATAAATTGCCGTTATTTTAGCGCATTTTGTAGCTCTCCCAGCTTTAGGTTTTTTGAATCTCAAGGCGCCAGCCAGTACAGGAGCTTCCCTCGTGAAATTCTTCACATACTAATGTTTCCATTCCTTGTTTTGAAAAATTAGATAGTAGGTCAGTTAATCTCTTGCTTGAGAGGGCTGCATTTATTTGGTCTTTTGATCTTTGATTTGCGTATTCAAGTTCGGTTTCTAGGAAGGTAATAAATTTTTTTTTAGTGTCGATATCGGAAAGTAGGTTTCTCTGTAGGAATGTTTCCGTAGAGTTTCGCACAAATGCTGTGATTGCTGCACTTGGGTGTGAGGTTATTAATGATTCCATAGATTCTATGATTGAATTTAGTTTCTTTGAGATTCTTGGGTTGTCAAGGTGTGTTTTTAGTTGGTCGGTTGTTTGAATGTTTTGTGCTTCAAATATGAATGATTTTATTTTTTCTGGAATTTTCAGTTTTTCCTTTAGGAGGCGGAAGGCGCAAACTTCATCTGTGCAGTCACTGTATGGTTTGGAGTGTGTGTTGTGGCATATTGCTTTAAATTTCCCGCCTGCTTTTAGCGTGCGTTCTATGCTTATGGCGGTTTCTTCTTTCCTGCTGTATTCAAATCCGAATTGTGAGGTGATGAGGCTGAAGTTATTGCCAAGAGCGTTGATTTTTTCCGCTGGTACTTTTGAATGAAATTTCAATGTCTTTAGGGAGGTTGTGTGGTGGGGGTTTTTGTTGGTTGCAAGGGGGTGGATTTTGGCGGCATCGGCAGCATGAATTTCTAGTTTTTTGCCCGTTTTTAATGCTTCGTCAGCAATTAATAACGCTACTGCACCATTGCCGCACGCAATATCAAGTACCTTGTCGTTCTCATTTAACTCTGAGACAGTTGACCTCCAATAGGTACCTATTTCACCCGTATAGCTGTAAGGCAGTTCTTGAGCAAAAGAAGTTGGAAAGCCCTGCAGCCAAAAGTTCGTCCACTGTTCTAGGTTTTTCATGTGCGCCTCAAAAATTTTTAATTTTATTGTGTCGATTATATTTAAATAAATCAATATGGATATATTTTTTAACTTGTATTGTTTGGTGGGTGGCTTGACTGTAAATAATAGATATACATTATTTGTTTAATTTTTGTGTTCTTTGTGCATTTCATGCCATGTCTGACTTTGGTGGTGGGGGTTGTTGGCGGGGGAGGGTAATATCACTTGGATCGCACTGCCATTGTGTGAGCAATAAACATGATATCGGGGTGTTTTTATAAAGATGTGGATCTTGCGGTTACTGTTTTTAGAGGATGTGTTTCATATTTGTGGGTTTTTTTTAGGATTAAATTATATTTTTGTGGGGTGGTTTGGAGGGGGTGCCGATGTCCAGAATTATTAGGAATCCTAGGCTAGCCCCATAGCATTTCCGTGGTCTTTTAATGTTATTCGGGAGGGGCCTGCGTTAAAGTCTTTCGAGCGGTCTCGGCATTTCGGTGGGGCTGTGTTGTGATTATCCGGTATCACGGAGTTTGAATTACAGTCAAGCCAATGAGTGTTGTGGTCAAGTCTAACAAGCCAGGGAGTACGACAGCATGAGCAAGAATGCGGCTGTTGAATTTTTTGGTCGACAGTGGGTGAGGCCCCTAGCAAACTACTACGGAGGGGGTGCGAGAGCTCTTCTGCAGGCTGAGCCTAAGGTGCTTGGTCGGAAAGTAAAAGGCTTGTTGGTCAGTGAGACCTTCTCGAAAATATATGAGGTGGAATATCCGAAAATCGTAGGGTGCCTAGTAAGGGGGCACGCAGAGAGTTGAGTGGGGCCTACGGCTTTCTCGCGAGGCAGTGGGAAAATGTCTGGATAACGATCCCTATAGGATTGACGCGCGGAGCGATATGACAATAGGCAAAGCGCTCAAGAGACTGTTTTTCGATCAGTGTGGGCGCATAATACTCAAGTTGAGAATGGGTGGGTAAGAAAGGTGGAGAAACCATGGATTGTTGGTTGTTTGGTTCAGTGCATAGCTGGAACCAAATTCATGGCGAGAGAGGAGGTGCTAACTATTAGCTTGGGTACGGCTTGATCTGGCCGGCTAAACACCAAAGCCGAGAATTATCCCGGGATATTTAGGCGCTCATTAAAGTTCATGATTGGGCTCGGTTATCCCAGAGAGCGTTGAGCGGAAATATAAAGCGTGTAGTTTCTAGCCTAAAGTGGCAATCGGTGACAAGTGGTTTGATATTATTTTCCCTGTTCCCGGTGGCGAATCTGGACGTTGCCGAATTTTTTTGAAAACTTCCTTACCAATTGCTCAACCATGTAAACCGAGCGGTGACGGCCGCCGGTACAGCCGATAGAAATGCAGGTGTAACTGCGATTGCTTTTTTGATAGGAGGGAAGCCAGTTCTCCAGGAAGTGGGTGATGTCCGCTTCCATTTTTGCTGTTTCCGGGTGCGAACGCAAAAATTCTGCGACCTCATTATCCCTGCCGGTTTTTTCTCTCAGTGCTGGTTCCCAGTAGGGGTTAGGCAGGCAGCGGAGATCAAAAATCAAATCTGCGTCCACGGGCACGCCATGTTTGAAGCCGAAAGACTGAAAGAGGATCGCCATACTTTCCGATTGTCCACCGACAACACGGTTTTTTATCAGTTCGCGTAGCTGGTGCAAGCTTAGGGTGCTGGTGTCAATCACCATATCCGCTATTGCCGAAATTGGTGTGAGCAGCTCTTTCTCCTGATTGAGTGCTTCTAGCAGATGGGTGCAATCATTACTGAGGGGGTGCTTTCGGCGGGTTTCGCTGAATCGCTGGACCAACACGGGTTCCCGTGCATCGAGGTAAATCACATCGCACTGAACACCGGCATTGCGCAGGGACTCGATGACACTGGGTGCCTGTCGGATATCTTGCCAAAGGTTGCGGGCGTCGACACCCAGTGCCAGTTGGGTGTTTTCTTTCGGGGGTTGCTCCCTGACCCGTTTGATCAGTTCCGGGAGAAGGCTGGTGGGAAGGTTATCGATGCAGTTGAATCCGACATCCTCCAGCAGCTGCAGGGCGGAACTCTTACCGGAGCCAGAGCGGCCACTAATAATCACCAAGCGCATGGAGACCCCTTCTTTTTGGTTGGGACTTATTATTATTTCTGTTTGTCACTCTGCTCGGCGGTTACACGTCAAGCAAAGCGGGTCACTCACATGGGCAAATGATTAGTTGAGGCTATGCCGCCGCAGCGCTATGGATGGCCAGGGCGTACAGTTCATCACTACTTTGCGCCAGCCTTAGCTTATCCCTAACCAGGCTGTTGGAAAACAATCCAGCGATTTCGGCAAGAGTTTCAAGATGCTCCTGCTCGGCATCTTCCGGTACTAACAGGGTAAATAACAAGTCGACAGGTTGGCGATCGATAGAGTCAAAATCGACCGCGGGCTCGGTAGTACAGAGAACACCGATGGGACGATCGCAGCCGGGCAGGCGGCAGTGTGGTATGGCGACGCCATCACCAATACCGGTGGAGCCCAGGCGCTCACGGGCGATCAGCTGATTGAAGACTGTATCGGAGTCGTGTTGCGGATACTGTTCGGCGATAGCCTGGGCAATATTGAGTAGTAGCTTCTTTTTGCTACTCCCCGCCAGGTGGCACAAGCTCAGGCGGGGGGAGAGTAATGCTTCCAGTGTCATAGTTCAGCGATGGTTCTGTAGCTTCTCTTTGTGTTTTTTCAGCTGGCGGTCCAGCTTATCGGTGAGCGCATCAATAGCCGCATACATGTCTCTGTCTTCAGATCCGGCACAGAGATCGTGGCCATTGATATGTACCGTCGCTTCCGCTTTTTGAATCAGCTTTTCGACGGACAAAATAACTTGCGCGTTGGTAATATTATCGTAATGCCTGGACAGCTTCTCCATTTTGGTTTCACAGTAGCTGCGCATAGGTGAGGTGACGTCGACGTGGTGACCACTGATGTTGATCTGCATGGATTTCTCCTTGACGGGTGCATCACAAACCGGCGCTCGCCTCCCTTTCGGGTCGCAACCCTACTAGGAAGTGGGCCAGAATGGAAGGATACACTCAATCTTTGGGTTATGGTTGCAGAGGAGTGGTGAGAGGCGTCAGCCATTTGTGACCCCTACGTCAGTTGAAGTCACTTTTCTGGCTTGGGGCAAGCTTTTAGATCAGGCGCTTCCTCTCGCTAGATGAGGGGATCCCCATAGATTCGCGGTATTTGGCTACGGTACGACGTGCGACCTTGATGCCTTGCGTGTCCAGTTCCTGGGCGATTTTATTGTCGGACAGGGGTTTGCGCGGCACTTCGACGTCAATGAGCTTACGAATCAGTGCCCGGATCGCTGTGGAGGAGGCGTCTTCGCCGGAATTCGTACTGACGTGACTGGAGAAGAAGTATTTGAGCTCAAACACCCCGCGAGGGGTCAGCATATATTTTTGCGTGGTCACCCGGGATATGGTGGACTCATGCATCCCAATAGTTTCAGCGATATCAGCCAAAACCATCGGTCTCATCGCCTCGGGGCCCTCCTCAAAAAACCTCTGCTGCTTATCCACTATACAGGTGGCGACCTTTAGCAAGGTTTCATGGCGACTCTGCAAGCTTTTCAAGAACCATCTTGCCTCCTGGAGGTGATCTCGCAGGAAGTTATTTTCCCGGGAATTATCGGCTCGTTTTACCAGGGATGCGTAGTGGCTGTTGATTCGAATTTTTGGGGTGATTTCAGGGTTCAGCTCCACTTGCCAGCGGAATTCTTTGCGGTTGACGATAATATCTGGAACTACGTAAGCAGGTTGCTCACCATTGAATTCTTCCCCTGGGTTGGGCGTCAGTGTCTGGATTAGGCCAATGACCTCACCGAGCTGGGCCTCATTTAAGCGTGTGCGTCGACTCAGTTGGCGGAAGTCCCGCTTACCGAGGAGTTCCAAGTGACGTTCAATAATATTTTGCGCTTCTTTCAGCCATGGAGTGTTTGTCGGCAACTGGCGTAGTTGTAGCTGCAAACACTCTTGTAAATCCCTGGCTGCGCAGCCGGCGGGTTCAAATTGTTGCACGGCTTTAAGGGCTGCAACTACTTCGTCTTCTTCAAGGTTGAGTGATGCGGCTATCTCGGAAGTGGTGGTATCTAGCAAGCCATTCAGGCCGATACTATCGATCAAATGCTCGCCAATCCACTTATCGTGAGTGGACAATGTTGTGAGATTTAGCTGCCAACGCAGATGGTCCTGCAATGTGTCAGTGGTGGAGTTGCGCTCGAAGTTGGGGTCTTCTGTGTCTTGAGAGGCGCTATAGCTGCTGTAGATATCGTCCCAGTGGGAGTCGACGGGAAGTTCAGCGGGGATGTCGTGATTCCAATCGGTATCAGTGAGCTCTTTTTCTTCGGTGGCAGAATGATTGGTGTCTTCAGCTGCTGAAGAAGGGGGCTCTTGCTGGACATTTTTTTCTGCGTGGGATGGTGGCGGGGCCTGCTCCTCGCTCTCCGGTTCGAGCATTGGGTTGCTGTCAAGTGCCGCCTGTACCTCTTGCTGAAGGTCCAGTGTGGACAGTTGCAATAGGCGTATTGCCTGCTGTAACTGCGGGGTCATGGTCAGCTGGGTGCCGAGTTTGAGCTGGAGAGACTGCTTCATAGTTTAGGGGTGCAGGCCAGTGTGACAATTGGTCCGACAAAATTAACCCGAGATGGCGCAGACTACCTTGCCCCCTGAGTTATTACAAGCAATAAGCGTGCCGATGATTGTGGCTGGCGGGATGGAAATACGCGCGAATAGTGATGCCTCTTTCGTTAATTCCGAGTTTTCCTTATGTTTGGCACCATTTGCCATTAAATGGTGAATTCGTGTCCTAAGTAAACTTCGCGCACTTGTTGGTTGGCGAGAACCTCATCAGGGGTGCCGGCGGCAATGATATGTCCTTCGCTAACGATGTAAGCGGTCTCGCAAATATCCAGGGTTTCTCTGACGTTGTGGTCTGTGATCAGTACGCCAATACCCCGGTCGCGCAGGTGCCGGATAATATGTTTTATGTCATTGACTGATATAGGGTCGACCCCGGCAAAAGGCTCATCGAGAAGGACGAAGCCCGGGTCTGTAGCCAGTGCGCGGGCGATTTCGACGCGACGGCGCTCGCCACCGGACAGGGCCATTCCGAGGCTGTTCTCAATATGTGTAATGTTGAATTCTTCGAGTAGCGCTTGTGCTTGTTTCTCGCGCTCTTTTCGATTGAGTCCTTTGCGGGTCTCAAGGATTGACAGGATGTTGTCACGCACTGATAGTCGCCGGAATACAGAGGCTTCCTGGGGTAGGTAGCCAATGCCTTTGCGCGCGCGGCCGTGCATGGAAAGGCGAGTGATATCCTCGTCGTTTATCAGGACCTGCCCAGCATCCGCCCGCACCAGCCCTGCGATCATGTAGAAGCAAGTTGTTTTCCCGGCACCATTAGGGCCGAGCAGGCCAACCACCTGCCCGCTGGAGACGCTAACGGAGACATCTTGAACAACTTTTCTTTTCTTATATTGTTTGGCGAGGTGTAACGCTGTTAGCGTTGGCATAGTGTGTCCTGAATCTTGCCACGGGCGTAGAGCTGTCGTGGGTTACGTCATTGTAAGTGGCGCTGACCTTTCGGTGTAGGATCTGGGCTTAGTCGCTGCTGGAGTTTTTATTGTCCTCGGTGCTTTCAGGCTTCCAGATCATTTCAACCCTACCGTTACCTGGCTGGCTGCGTGCGCTCATCTGCTCTGTGGCAAGGTCGTAATCGATTTTTTCGGCCGTCAGAGTGTTGCCATCACGATCGATAAACGCTTGACCCGTGAGTTGCAGTTCTTCAGAGCTGATTACGTACTCAATACGCTCGGCCCGTGCTTTTACCGGATTTTGGCTCTCCAGTATTTTTTGTTGGAAGTGTGCGGGGCGGCCGACGGCAACGACTCGGCTGATCTCATCGCTAGCGGTGAAATAGACTTCAACACGATCCGCACGGATCTGCAGGGAGCCCTGGGTAATGACGACGTTATCGTTGTATACCACCAAGTTGTTGGCGCGGTCGGCGGACATGGAGTCGGAACCCACTGAAATTTTTTGGGTCCGGTCGCCGGGAAGCGCCTGGGCCGCAATGGCGATCGCTACCAGAGCAATCGCAGTGAGGACTTTGTAGATTGGGCGATAACATTTATTCAGTGCCATAGCTGCTCTTTACGTCGGATAGAATCTCCATCCGGTCTTCTTTCAGGTAAGCGCGCATACCTTTACCGGTGGTGCGATTGGGGCCGGAGCTAATAGTAACAACTTTGTCTGTTTCGGCGAATTCCCTGTCGGGATAGATTGTGATTTTTGATGTTTTAAGTTGGATTCCACCCGGGGGGGGGAGTTCATCAATTTGAACTTTCCCGGTGAGAACGACCTTCTCCCCGCGATTAAAAGCGGTGCCGCGCTTGGAGTTGGTGCTCCACTTGGGTTTGTCGTCCTGATAAAACAACATGCGCGGTTCTTTCAAATTGGCGCGATCGCGGCGTTTAAACTGAAAATAGGTAATTTGTTCTGCGTCTACTCGATACGCTAGATTGCCTCCCTGGTCGAAGTGACGGGTTTCTGCATCTTTGATGATGAGATCCGCCGCCCGGTTTTGCTGTTGCGGGGTTGGCCTTTTACCCAGCAGTTGCTCAGGGGGGCTCTCGGAAAACCAGAGTCCGGCACTAATCAGCAGGATAACCAGAACGAGAGGCAACCATGAACGCATTACTTCTCTCCGATATAGGGTGCGAGTGCGGCGTCAAAAGTGCCTTGAGCCATCATGATGCGATCACAAGCTTCGCGCACAGTACCTTCGCCTCCGCGAGCGTCAGTGACCCAGAGGGCTCGCTCCTGCACCGGTGGCGCTGCATTGGGTGGTGCGATCGGACAACCGATCTTGGTCATTACCAGTAGGTCGGGGTAATCATCTCCTATATAGGCAATATCCTCCAGGCGGCAGGGTTCTTCTGCCAGCAATTCCTGCAAGGCGACAAATTTATCTTCGCGCCCTTGGATTAATTTGCTTATGCCTAAGTCGTGGGCTCGGCGTTCTACTACATTGCTGCGTCGTCCCGTAATAATTGCGACGCGCACACCGGAGCTTTGAAGCATTTTAATGCCGTGCCCATCCAGTGTATTAAAAGTCTTCAGTTCGTTGCCGTTGTTGTCAAAATAAAGCTTCCCGTCTGTCAACACGCCGTCCACATCGAGTACCAGCCAGCGTACATTTTTGAGGGTATCGTTTAATTGTTGGTTAGATATCACCAGGACAGTCCCTATTGGCCATTGGTTGTGCGGTTTTCCACGCATTGCTTACCATTATCTCAGATTACACCGGCACGCAGAATATCGTGCATATGGAGTACGCCGAGCGGATGGTGCGTTTTGTCTTCCACCACCAGTGCAGTGATTTTGAAGTCCTCCATAATTCGCAGGGCTTCAGCGGCCAGGGTGTCAGTGGAAACGGTTTTGGGGCGACGGCTCATCACTTCTCCCATGGTCGCTTTATCGAGTTCAACTTTTTGGTCGATTACACGACGCAGATCTCCATCGGTGAAGACGCCGAGGAGCTCCCCTTCGCCATTGGCGACGATGGTCATTCCGAAGCCCTTGCTGGTCATTTCCAGTAGGGCCTGTGACAGGCGAGTTGCGGGGGTTACTTGGGGGAGCTCATCTCCGGCGTGCATGACATCTTCGACTTTAAGTAGCAGCCTACGCCCCAGGGCACCGCCTGGGTGGGAAAAGGCGAAATCCTCAGCGGTAAAACCACGGGCCTCCAGCAAAGCTACGGCAAGAGCGTCTCCCATAACCAGTGTGACGGTTGTAGATGAGGTGGGAGCCAGGTTGAGTGGGCAAGCCTCTGTCTCTACAGAGATATCCAGATTGACCTCTGCCGCTTGAGCGAGTGGCGAATCAGTTTTCCCCGCCATGCTGATCAGGGGAATGCCCAACCTTTTTAGTAGTGGGAGAAGAGTGAGTACTTCTGAGGAGGAGCCGGAGTTGGATATGGCGATCACGACATCGTCGCGAGTAATCATGCCGAGATCGCCGTGGCTTGCTTCGCCGGGATGAACAAAGAAACTTGGGGTTCCTGTGCTGGCCAGTGTTGCTGCCATCTTGCGGCCGATATGTCCCGACTTTCCCATGCCAGTAACGATGGTGCGACCGCGACATTGCATGATCATTTCACAGGCTCGCTGGAAGTCACCGTTGATTCTGTTTTCCAAAGCAGCCACCGCGTCTGATTCCATACGCACGGTGCGGCGTCCCGCTTCCCAGATTAGTTCTTTAGTCATCAAATGCCTCGATTTGCTTGCCTGTATGCTACTAAATAAAATGTGCCTGTGAGATCACCGGATAAATTAAGGCGGTTTCGGTGCTGACGATATTACTGGCTCCGATCACCTCGGAGTCTATGTAAGTTTTGTCTTGTTGCTGTCGTGCTAATCTATATTAGCGGGCTGCTGGCAGTGGAAAAAACGAGCATGTCCCCCGGTAGAGTTAAATGACACTCACGTACATCGACACATCACTGAGCGCGGCCATGGTATAGTTTGCCGTCTTCGCTGTCAGCTATGTCACTCAATGGATGATCGACACAGTCTCAGTTAGGCTGGGAGAAGTTGACATGTGGTAATGCTATGGCACTAATTTGCGCCATGTGCGTCCAAGGAATGATTTGCTAACTGGAGATATTTTGTGAACGCATCATTTTGGATTGGCCGGGACGGTTTGTCGCGATGGGTTAAGTTTGCACTTTGTGTTGTTTTGGTATCTGCAGTGATACCTGTGGCGAATGCCGCTCAAAATCCTTATGTGATGATTGAAGGGGTTTCGGATAAATTGTTGGGGGTGATTCGGTCCAATGGCCAGTATGCCAATTCAGACCCCCAGAGGTATTACAGCGCTGTCGAGGGAGTGCTTACCCCGGTCGTGGATTTTGATTTTATTGCTCGCGGCGTGATGGGCCGCTATGCCAAACAAGCTACAGCAGAGCAGCGCTCTCGTTTTACCAGTACATTTCGTCGCGACTTAATCGCAACGTTTGCCCGTGGCGTGGCGACTTTTGGCGACCTGGATGTGAAGGTGGTAAATCCGGGAACCAGTCCCCAGGGCAGCCGGGTAAATGTGCTGCAGGAAGTGCGAAGTAAAGAAGGGATTACCAAAGTTTCTTACACGCTGGTGCGCAATCGTGCGGGGCAGTGGAAGTTGATCAATGTAATCCTGAACGGAGTTAACCTGGGCAAGACTTTCCGCAGCCAGTTTTCGCAGTCAATGCAGACTCATGGAAATATCGATAAGGTGATATCCAATTGGTCGGCAGCTGACGATGTGGCCAATAAAGTGAGCTAATAGGCGAACTTTGGGGTGCGCAGCTGCGCACTCCGCTTGATTCAAGTACACTTGCGTGCTGTTTTTAACTAATCGCAACTCCCTCCTATGCAACCAGATGAAATCAAAGCCCTGATTGACGGGCATATTCCTGATAGTACTGTTGAAGTGGCTTTTGAAGGCAGTCATCTCATGATAACTGTGGTGAGCAGTGCCTTTGAAGGCCTGAATCGCCTAAAAAAACAACAGCTTGTCTATGCGGCTCTCGGTGAAAAAATCGCCGATGGCACTTTGCACGCCGTGCAAATGCAGACTCTGACTCCAGAAGAAGCCAATCGTTAACCAGCCATTGCCTCTGCGGTGTTGGCGATCTAGATATGAGATCGAATGGATAAGTTGATAATAGAGGGCGGCAGCCCAATTTCCGGAACATTGCGGATTTCTGGCGCTAAGAATTCAGCGCTGCCGATTTTGGCGGCTGCCTTGCTGGCAGATGGGCCTGTGCAAATTGAGAATCTGCCGCACCTAAATGATATCACCACCATGATTACCCTGCTTCGGTGTATAGGGTGTGAAGTCACGGTCGATGAAAAACTGGGTGTTGAGATTGATCCCCGCTCGGTTAACGAGCTGACCGCGCCTTATGAGCTGGTAAAAACCATGCGGGCTTCGATTCTGGTCTTGGGACCATTGTTGGCAAGGCATGGGGTGGCAAATGTTTCTTTCCCTGGTGGTTGTGCCATCGGTAGCCGCCCGGTCGATATCCACCTTAAGGGCCTGGAGGCCATGGGTGCTGAGATCACGATTGATGGTGGTTTTATCCGAGCTCGCTCCAATGGCCGCCTCAAGGGCGCGAACATTGTTATGGAGAAGGTGACCGTTGGCGGTACTGAGAACCTGCTGATGGCTGCGGCGTTGGCCGAGGGGACTACGACCTTGCACAACGCAGCGCGCGAGCCGGAAATTGTTGATCTGGCAGAATTCCTGATCGCAATGGGGGCTCAGATAGAGGGCGTTGGTACAGACACACTGCGCGTCCACGGTGTATCCAAGCTGGCTCCCTGTAAGTTTACGGTGATGCCAGATCGTATTGAGACCGGCACTTTTCTGGCAGCTGCAGCTGCAGCACGGGGCAAGGTGCGCTTACTCCATACTCGGGCCGACATCCTCGATGCAGTCATGCTCAAATTTGAAGAGGCCGGGGCCCATATCAGTAACGGAGATGATTGGATAGAGCTGGATATGAAAGGCAATCGGCCCAAAGCGGTCAGTTTCCGTACGGCACCCTATCCCGCATTCCCCACCGATATGCAGTCGCAGTTTACTGCTATGAACGCAGTGGCCGAGGGCAAGGGGGCGGTGGTTGAGACGATCTTTGAGAACCGTTTAATACAGGTGCATGAGCTCAACCGGATGGGAGCGAATATCACGTTAGAGGGGAATACTGCAATCGTTAGCGGGGTGGAGAAGCTCAAGGGCGCTCCGGTAATGGCCTCGGATCTGCGAGCATCAGCCAGTCTTGTGATTGCCGGGATGGTGGCGGAAGGTACAACTTTGGTGGATCGTATTTATCATATCGACCGCGGGTATGAGTGTATTGAAGAGAAACTCCGGCAGCTGGGGGCGAACATTCGCCGTATACCGGGCTAATTGCCCGGTGGCTGCCAAATGGTATGAAAGCCAATGACGAGCTGGCGTAAACGATAATGACTGTGCAAATTACTATCGCATTGACCAAGGGGCGAATTTTACAGGAGACCCTGCCGCTGTTGAAAGCTGCGGGTCTGGAGCCTGCTGAGGACTTGAGCAAGAGTCGCAAATTGATATTCCCGACAAACTGTGAAGGTGTAAGTCTTCTACTTCTGCGGGGTGTTGATGTGCCAACCTATGTGCAGCATGGCGCAGCAGATATCGGTGTTGCGGGCAAGGATACGCTACTTGAACACAGTTCCAATGGCATCTATGAGCCACTAGACCTGGACATTGCCCGCTGCCGCTTGATGACGGCAGGCATTAAAGGTGGGGAGCCGCCCAGAGGGCGAATGAAAGTCGCGACTAAATTTGTACAGAGCGCCAAGAAGCACTACGCCTCTATTGGGCGGCAGGTGGATATTATTAAGTTGTATGGGGCAATGGAACTCGCCCCTCTGATGAACCTAGCCGATGAGATCGTGGATATTGTCGACAGTGGAAATACTCTCAAGGCCAATGGTTTGGAGGCCCGGGAGACCATTGCGCAGATCAGTACTCGGCTAATTGTGAATAAGGCGGCTATGAAGATGAAGTATGCGCCGATTCATGATTTGATCGAGAAACTGGCAGTTGCTGTCGCACAAACCAAGCAAACCTCTTAAGTATTATGGCGGGTAAAGTGATTCGGCGCTTAAAAGCAGTTGATCAGGATTTCGGCAAACAGTTGGATTGCTTGTTGGCTTGGGAGGCGGTAGCCAACGATCAGGTGGAAGCTATTGTTGCAGAGATATTGCAGCAGGTGCGGAGTCATGGCGATAAGGCGGTAATTGAGTACACCAACCGATTCGACCATCGAGCGCTTAAAGGGGCAGAAGATTTTTTCTTGCCGGCCTCTGCATTGACTGTGGCGTTGGGCCGTATTCGTACAGAAGAGCGTGAAGCTCTGGAGTTTGCCGCAGAGCGAGTGCGCCGTTATCACAAGCACCAGTTACAGGAGTCCTGGCGCTATACCGAGGCTGATGGCACCGTGCTGGGGCAGCAAATTACTCCGATGCGAAGCGTAGGCATTTATGTGCCCGGCGGTAAGGCCAGCTACCCCTCTTCGGTACTTATGAATGCAATTCCAGCCAAAGTGGCTGGGGTGGATGCCGTCAATATGGTAGTGCCGGCGCCGAAGGGAAAGTTGAGTGATTTGGTGTTGGCGGCGGCGGCTATTGCTGGGGTGGATAAGGTATTTACCATTGGAGGCGCTCAAGCAGTAGCGGCGCTGGCCTATGGAACCGAGTCCATTCCCGCTGTGGATAAAATCGTGGGTCCGGGCAATATTTTTGTGGCCAGTGCTAAGCGCGCGGTTTTTGGTCATGTTGCTATTGATATGATCGCCGGGCCATCGGAAATCTTGGTGATTTGTGATGGGCAGACAGACCCTGACTGGATCGCAATGGATCTGTTGTCGCAGGCAGAGCATGATGAGCAGGCGCAGTCCATTTTACTTTGCCCTGATGGTGCATTTCTCGATCAGGTTGAGAGTTCATTGCAGCGGCTATTAGTTGGCTTGCCTCGCGCCGAAATCGCCCGCCAATCCCTCGCTGATCGCGGGGCTTTAATTCAGGTGGAGTCTCTACAGCAAGCGATACAGATTTCCAATGGTATTGCGCCTGAGCATCTAGAGGTTTCGGTGAAGGACGCCGAGTCCTATCTCCCGGAGATTCGTAATGCTGGAGCAATTTTCCTGGGTAGATACACCGCTGAGGCTTTGGGGGACTACTGTGCAGGGCCGAATCATGTCCTCCCTACTAGTGGCACTGCCCGTTTTTCTTCCCCCCTGGGGGTCTATGACTTCCAAAAACGCAGCTCGGTTATCCACTGCTCCGCAGAAGGTGCCGATACCCTTGGGCGTGTAGCCAGGACCCTTGCTCGTGGAGAGGGGCTTGAAGCCCATGCGCGCTCAGCAGGCTTTCGTGTGAAAGAATGATTTGAGCGGGCGCCCTGCGGTGATTTAGTCCTGGAGGGCAATATAAAATTTCTTAGTTTTCTATTGGAATATTGGTGGCTTGCCAGGCTAGTGCTCGCCATTCACCGCGGTGCTTAATAAATGTGCCGGTATTAAAATAGTGGTTCTCTTCGGTTTTGTTACTGTCATGAGCAATCAGTTTAAATGCAACAATGGCAGTATCTCCCAATAAGCGTATATCGATATCTTCGGCAGAGTATTTGACTGTAATCGGTTCTTCTGAAGGGGATTGCATCCCTTGCATAATTTCACTTTTCCCAAAACGCTTGCCGCTGGAGTTGGTGTAAATCAGCTCCTCGGCCCAAAAACGCTGGTGTGCCTGCGAGTCGCTAGCGGCCTTGCTGATAAAGTCGGTTACGAGCTGATGTAAATCCTCGCGGTCTCCTGCGGCTGCGGGAATTGCGGTTACTGTGAGAGGTAAAGCCAGTACCAATGAGCGCATAGAGATTCCTTAAGGGTTTATTCTATTGTGGTTTTCGTCTGGGGCTCTTCTGAAACTGTTGCCTCGACTGTGTGCGATGAGCCGTCGCGGATAAATGTTATGGAGATGGTGTCGCCGGGTCGAAGGGTAGCCATGGTAGCCTCGCCCTGCTTTCCATCTCCTATGGGCAGGCCGTCGATGTGAGTGATGACATCCCCTGGTTGAAGCCCTGCATTGTGTGCGGGCCCTTCATTGTATATTGCTGTCACCATTACGCCGCCGGTGGAGTTAAGGTTGAACTCCTTGGCCATTTGTGGGCTGATACCACGGGCTTCAATTCCCAGCCAGCCGGGTACAACGCGACCATAGGCAATAATATCCTGCATCACTTTAAAAGCGATATTGGCGGGGATGGCAAAGCTGATACCGCCGGCGTAACCGGATTGGTTGAGGATCGAGGTATTAATTCCCAGCAGGCGACCGCGGGAATCTACCAGTGCGCCTCCTGAGTTGCCTGGGTTAACGGCGGCGTCGGTTTGTAAGAAATTTTGCAGGTAGCTGCCGGTGCCAGAATTCTCAAGGTGGCGGCCCTTAGCGCTGATAATTCCCTGAGTGACTGTCTGCCCGACACCAAAGGGATTGCCAATTGCCAGAACCACATCCCCGACTTGTGCCCTGTCGGGCTCGCCCACGGAAATTGATGTCAGACCATCGAGATCGATTTTAAGAACGGCTAAGTCAAAATCGGCATCGTTGCCCACGAGTCGAGCCTGAGCTTCTCGTCCATCAGCCAAAAGTATGACGATGGCGTCGGCCTGATCAATTACGTGGTGATTGGTCAGGATGTAACCGTTGTCACTAACAATAACTCCCGAACCGAGGTTGGATTGCATCCTTTCTCTTTGCGGAACATTCATATTGTCAAATAAACGCCTGAAAAGGGGGTCACTGAATAAGGGGTGCTGGCGCTGGGGCATCGCCATGCGGGTGTAAATATTCACTACGGCAGGGCCTGCCACATTTACGGCGTGTGCATAGGATACAGGCCCCTGAGCGTTGTTCCCCGCCGTGGTGGGAGCTATGCCGCGTAGTTGGGGGAATATAACCAGTAGCAATGCAGCCATGGCAAGGCCTACCAGAATTGGTAGGGCCCAATCCTGTAGAAATCGATTTTGGGACACTCGTGACTCCTCTTTGCGCTGATTATACACACGTCTCTTGAGGGAATCGTTACGCAAGGTGTTAAGGGGAGGAAATTGTTGCTGTGCCGTGGACGTTAAGTACCACAATGCTGGCGCAATCGATGTAAGCTCCAGGTTTTGTGATGCGAGAGCGCCTTTGGGCAAAGCTCTATTGGCTTCGAAGTGTATGTAGGCCTAAGCCAATCTGCTGCGGTAACAGGGGGCAGTTAAAGTTGGGGTTCATGGCGAGTTCACTACGGAAAAAATAATAGACAGCAAGAAGGGCTGATGGCTTTCGGTCGAACTGGTAATTAGCTTTCAGGTAGTTGGACTGGGGGCTCTCGTTCAGTGGTCAGGCGCAAACTCACTGGGTCTTTGGGTATTATAGGGGAGGGTGCGAGGCCTTCCAAAACACTCTTGTTTTGGCGCTCTGTCGGACCGAGATAGTTGATCAGAGCTGCCAACAAAGAGGTACAGTTCCCTTTGAGCTAGGTAGTGGCCAAACGAATGTGAGCGTAAGTGTTCGAGGAATTTTGTTGCGCAATAGCCCTTGTAAGTAAGCCGCCATACCTTGAAATGCAGCGTTACCTAGTGTGAAGTGTATTCTGGATGAATATTGGTGATGCAGGGCTTTGGCGAGGTCTGAGTGAAATATTGTTCTGTAATGACCATTTCCCAGTAAAAATAACCGCCTTAAATTATAGGTGTGAACTGTGCTTGTTTGGCCCGCGCCTTCACTGTAAAAGCCAGTTTCGGAGTTGATACTGATTCTGTATTAAGGGCTTCGTAATTTGGCAAATTTTGATATTTAGTGGGGAGCTTCTGCAGTATGTTTTTTAGTTGGCACTCTGAATATATTCTTTATATTTGACAAAGCAAATGCAGAGTAGGGTCATTGTGTTGTGCCACTGGCATTGTCATTTTTTGATATGTTCTCGGCTTTATTTTACTGGTCGCGAGTAGTTCAAGCGCTGGGGCGGGTTCCTTTTCGCTGTCTAGCTCTGTGTGTTGAAATTATTCTCTCGCAATGGGCGTTGTGTGTTCATTAGGTGGGTGGGCGAATGTAAATTTCCCTGTATCAAATAAGTTAACATTACTGTCGCTTTCCCCAAGGGTTTTTAGTGCCGCAAATTAGGTTTCTCTCGCTTAGGGGGCGTTTACAGGAGGGCTTAAGTTTGAGTGTTTGCTATGTTAGTTGCTGCCATTTATTTGGAATGGGAATTGGAGCTCTGGACTTAAACCGGTGGATGGAAAGGGGGGCGCACTTCTAGTGCAGCGCTCTTTGAGAGGCTTGTGGGGTTTGGGAGGTTTAGGGGGGGGCATCTCGCGGCCAGTTATAGTGGGGGGGGGGGTGTTCGTCTGACATTGGTCAGTGGCAATAGTTGCGTATAATAGCCAGTCGAAATTTTAAGATTAACCGGCAACTACTGTATTTGGAGACCTAAATGTCCCTTGTTCGCCCCCATGGCAGCGTTGAATTGCAACCGCGTTTTGTATACGACAGTGAACGGCATCATGAATTGATGCGTGAGGCGGAGTCCCTGCCGTCGATCGTGGTCAGTTCTGCTGCTGCCGCCAACGCGGTTATGCTCGGGGCTGGGTACTTCAACCCTTTACACGGTTATATGAACCTGGCGGATGCCATGAGCGTTGCTGAAACGTTGCGTACCGCTGATGGTCTGTTTTGGCCGGTGCCGGTAGTGAATATTGTTGAGGATGCCAGCCCGATTGAAGGAGCCTCTCGTATAGCCTTGCGCGACCCAAATGTCGAGGGCAACCCTGTATTGGCTGTGATGGACGTAGAAGCCGTTGAAGTCATCTCTGATGAGCAGATGGACACAATGGCAGGGCAGGTGTTTGGTACTCTGGATGAGAAGCACCCGGGCGTTGCTACTTTAAAATCTGCGGGTCGTACTCTGATTTCAGGCCCAATTGAAGTGTTAAATTTCAGTTATTTTCAGAGCGATTTTCCAGATACTTTCCGCACTGCGGTTGAGATCCGCAATGAATTCAAAGAGCGCGGCTGGAGTACGGTAGTTGCCTTCCAAACCCGTAACCCTATGCATCGTGCCCACGAAGAGTTATGCAAGATGGCTTTGGAGGGCGTGAAGGCTGATGGCGTACTGATTCATATGTTGCTCGGTCAACTCAAGCCTGGGGATATCCCTGCTCCGGTGCGCGATGCCTCTATTCGCAAGATGGTGGAGCTGTACTTCCCGGCAAATACCGTAATGGTGACGGGTTATGGCTTTGATATGTTGTATGCCGGACCGCGAGAAGCGGTACTGCATGCACTATTCCGCCAGAACTGTGGTTGTAGCCACCTGATTGTTGGCCGCGATCACGCTGGCGTGGGTGATTATTACGGTGCTTTTGATGCGCAGACAATCTTTGATGAAAAAGTGCCAGAGGGAGCTTTGGAAATTGAAATCTTCCGTGCAGATCACACCGCGTACTCCAAGAAGTTGAATAAAGTAGTTATGATGCGCGATGTGCCGGATCACGCCAAAGAGGACTTTATTTTGCTTTCTGGCACTAAGGTTCGCGAGATGTTGGGTGAGGGCATTGCGCCGCCTCCTGAATTCTCCCGGCCTGAGGTGGCGCAGATTTTGATGGATTACTACCAGAGCCTGTAAAGCCCCAATAAAAAAGGCGGGTTATTACCCGCCTTTTTTGTTTTCGCTTGGTCTTCCTTAAGAGATACCGTTTTCAGCTGCCCTCGTGAGCTTCTTTTTCAAGGCCGTAATCTTCTGCGAGCGTACCTTTGGCGCCGGGCTCTCTGGGGGCCCAGTCGCGGGGTGGCTCTATATCCTGCAGCTTTTCGTCATTGTCTTTAAGTTTGCCGCTGCCGGCCTTGAGCATCTGCCGGCCGATATCTTGGCTGGATAGACGCAGCGCGCTATTGGATAGGTACTCGTGAACTTCTTTGTAGCTCTCGGTCAGGTTGTGAACGAGCTGTGAAGTTTGGTCAAAGTGTTCATTGACCTGAAGTTGAAAGTCTTCAATTTTGTTATTGGCCTCGCGGAGCCTTTGCTCCAGCTCTTCCGAGCGCTCCACACTGGTACGCCCGCGCACGGCCAGGAATGCGAGAAATGCACCTAGGGTCATACCGAGAGCGCCGACTAGAATTAATACCGATGTAGAGTGCACTTACTACCTCCTCAACTTATTTTTTATTGTACAGGTTACCTCGCGGGAAGGTTAGACGGCCTTTATTTTGACTGTGCCGATGTCCTGCACTCTGGGCAGTCCCTGTTAAGTGACTATTGTCCCTGATAATAGAGGGTCGAGTATACGCGATTATTACGTTGACACTTAATGTTGTCGGTCAATTGCAGTAGAAAGTTAGCATCTGGCTTCAGCTTCCTGGGAGGATTGGTTAATTGGGGTGTCGAGCTGTTTCTGGCAGGCACCTGTGATATCTATGCGCCTATGCGCCTATGCGCCTATGCGGTTCCCTGTTGAATTTGTTAGAGTGCGCGCCATAAACCAGTAGTTGAAGATATTTTCCTCTATGTTGTCCGCCAAGCCACTATTTTCGTCCCCACTTGAGCGCTATGAGAGTGATCTGCAGCGCCCTGACTTTGTTGAGGATCTGTCCCAGAGGCGGGCGGTAGAAGAGTTGCAGGACCTTCACCGGCGGCTTGTGGCGCGTTCCGGGCGCGGAACAATAATCAGTTTCTTTTCCCGCTTGCGTGGAAATGGCGTGGAGCCTGAGCGTGGGCTCTATTTCTGGGGGGGGGTAGGTCGTGGCAAGACCTATTTGATGGATGCTTTCTTTGAGTCCCTTCCTTTTGCGGATAAGCAGAGAACGCACTTTCACCGTTTCATGCGCTGGGCCCATAAGGATTTGAAGGAGTGCGCGGGAGAGAAAAACCCGTTGGAGAAGGTGGCGGATAAAATCTCCCGTCGGGCTCGTGTCCTCTGCTTTGATGAGTTCTTTGTTTCTGATATTGCCGACGCCATGATATTGGCGGGTTTGCTGGAGGCGCTGTTTCTTCGTGGGGTCACTTTGGTGGCGACCTCAAATATTGAACCGGGAGGACTCTATAAAGATGGACTGCAAAGGGCGAGATTCCTCCCGGCTATCAGTCTGCTGGAGCGTCATACAAAAGTAGTCAATGTGGATGGTGGCACCGACTATCGATTGCGAACCTTGGAAATTTTGGAGCTTTATCATTCACCGCTGGATGAGGTTGCAGGCGAGCGTTTGATGCAGAGCTTTTCGCAGTTGAGTGTCAATGGTTGTGAGGTTCGCGCTGAGGTTCAATTGCAGGTGGAAGGGCGTCCAATCAGGGCCTTGCGGGTGGCGGATGACGTCGCCTGGTTTGATTTCTGTGATCTCTGCGATGGGCCGCGCTCGCAAAATGACTATATCGAATTAGCGCGGGAGTTTCAGACGGTGCTGCTCGCGGCTGTTCCCAGGTTTGATGAGCGTATGGATGCCCAGGCGCGCCGGTTTATCAATCTGGTGGATGAGTTCTACGACCGGAGCGTCAAGCTGGTGATTTCTGCAGAAGTCCCTGCTGAGGACCTATATGTCGGCCGGCATCTGCAATTTGAGTTTGAGCGGACGGTGAGTCGGCTTTTGGAGATGCAATCCCGAGAGTATCTGGAGAGGCCCCACAGGCCCGAGTGAATCTGCCGGTCGGGTCTTATTTTGCTTGAAAAGCGTACACTCCTTTTGTACTATCCGCGCTCTTTTGTGGGACGGCCCCTAATTCTGGGGGTCATATTACAGGTGTTTATAACATGAAGACATACAGTGCCAAGCCAGAAGCGGTAAAACGCGACTGGTACATTGTTGACGCAGCGGGCAAGACCCTCGGCCGTATTTCTGCCGAGATCGCCCACCGCCTGCGCGGCAAGCACAAGCCTGAATACACACCCCACGTGGACACTGGCGATTACATTGTTGTAATCAACGCAGAAAAGGTTCGCGTGACCGGTAACAAGGCCAAAGACAAAATCTACCATAGCCACTCAGGCTACCCCGGTGGTCTCAAATCCATCAGCTTTGAAAAGTTGATCGAAAAAGCGCCCGAGCGCACCGTTCAAAGCGCCGTTAAAGGCATGCTGCCGAAGGGTCCTTTGGGTCGTGCCATGTTCAAGAAGCTGAAAGTTTACAGCGGAAGTGAACACCCTCATGCGGCACAACAGCCGGTTGAACTGGCGATCTAAACGGGAATAAATCTGATGGCAACTACTCAATACTACGGTACCGGCCGCCGCAAGACCTCTACTGCTCGTGTATTTATGCAGCAGGGTGAAGGTAAAGTTACCGTAAATGGTCGTACTCTGGACGAATATTTCGGCCGTGAAGTGGCTCGCATGATCGTGCGTCAGCCGCTGGAAATGGTCGACATGGTCGAAAAATTCGACATCACTGTAACGGTAAAAGGCGGTGGTTCTTTTGGTCAGGCGGGCGCCATCCGCCACGGCCTGACCCGCGCCCTGATGCAGTACGATGAAGCGCTACGTCAGCCGCTGCGCGCCGCCGGTTATGTTACCCGCGATGCCCGTGAGGTTGAACGTAAGAAAGTGGGTCTGCGTAAAGCGCGCAAGAAGCCCCAGTTCTCCAAGCGTTAAGCTTTCTTTTTGGCCCGGCTTCTGCCGGGCTTTTTTATATTCCCGTATCTGTAGTTGTTCAGTGCTCTATGTGAGTTTTGCTGGATTTCTCACGGTTTCACCACGGGATTCCCGGCGTTCCCCATATCATTGCCTTGTATCAAATTGGCATTTTCTTTAACATTGCGCCGATTTGTATCCGCTTGATTTGTGGGGTTTATTCGCACGGGCAATCTGCCGCGTCGGGACTTCTTTCAAGACTTTTTGGGTTTGGGCCAGCGAAACTCCGGGCTGTCGGGGTCGCTGTGATGGGAGAACTACGTCATGAGTAATGACGGTGTAAATGTAGGACGGCGCCGTTTTCTAACCGCTGCCACCTCTGTTGTTGGTGGCGCGGGTGCGGTGGGGGTTGCCGTTCCCTTCGTCGCTTCCTGGAAGCCGAGTGCCAAGGCAAAAGCTGCGGGTGCTCCGGTTAAATACAATGTTAGCAAAGTAGAACCGGGCCAAATGGTCACTGTAGAGTGGCGAGGTAAACCGGTTTATGTTGTGCGCCGTACCGATGAGATACTGCAAGACCTGGAGAAGGTGGAGCCGCTGTTGCGGGACCCTAACTCCGAAGAATCTATTCAGCCGGCTTATGTCGACCCGGAAAACCGCTCTATAAAACCAAAGTTGTTGGTACTGGTGGGCCTGTGTACGCATCTGGGCTGTGCCCCAATGTACAGGCCTGAAGTGGGCGCAGCTGACCTGGGTGGTGATGATTGGATGGGCGGCTTCTTCTGCCCCTGCCACGGCTCTAAATACGATATGGCTGGCCGAGTTTATACCGGTGTTCCCGCGCCTACCAATCTTGAGGTGCCGCCTTATTCCTATGAGAACGACGATGTAATCGTGATTGGCGTAGACCAGGAGGGCACCGCATGAAGTGGCTCGCAGATTTCGGTGGCTGGGTAGATCAGCGGCTGCCGATTTACCAAGCCTGGGATAAGCACATGGGCAAGTATTACGCGCCCAAAAACTTTAACCTCTGGTATTTCTTCGGTGTTTTCTCCCTGCTGGTGCTAGTTAACCAGCTCCTGACCGGCATTTGGCTGGTGATGAGTTATAACCCCTCTGCCGAGGAAGCATTTGCCTCGGTTGAGTACATCATGCGCGATGTAGAGTGGGGTTGGTTGATACGCTATCTCCACTCGACAGGTGCGTCTGCCTTCTTCGTAGTGGTGTATCTACATATGTTCCGCGGTTTGATGTACGGCTCTTATAAGCCGCCCCGCGAGTTGGTGTGGATCTTCGGCATGTGTATCTATCTGGTACTGATGGCTGAAGCCTTTATGGGGTATGTACTGCCTTGGGGGCAGATGTCCTATTGGGGTGCCCAGGTGATTGTGTCTCTATTTGGGGCCATTCCCGCTATTGGTGACAGCCTGGTAGAGTGGATTCGCGGTGATTACCTGATTTCCGGTATTACCCTGACCCGCTTCTTCTCTCTGCATGTGATTGCACTGCCGCTGGTATTGGTGCTCTTGGTAGTTCTGCATATCCTGGCGCTGCATGAGGTGGGCTCGAATAACCCTGATGGTATCGAGATCAAGAAGAATAAGGACGAGAACGGCATTCCGAAAGATGGTATTGCTTTCCACCCTTACTATTCTGTGCACGACTTGGTAGGTATTGCCGTATTCCTGTTTATCTTCGCCACGGTAGTGTTCTTCTTCCCGGAGATGGGCGGCTTCTTCCTGGAGCACGCCAATTTTGAAGAAGCTAACCCGCTGAAGACGCCTCCACATATTGCCCCGGTTTGGTACTTCACACCGTTCTACGCAATTCTACGTGCGGTGACCATGGATATTGGTCCGCTTACGGCGAAATTCCTTGGCCTGATAGCCATGGGGGCGGCGATTGCAGTCTTGTTTGTATTGCCCTGGCTGGATAAAAGCCCGGTGCGATCTATCCGCTACAAGGGTTGGTTGCCAAAAGGATTGCTGCTGCTGTTCGCTGCGGTATTTATTATCCTCGGTTACCTGGGTGTTAAGTCTCCGACCCCGGGGCGTAACTTCCTGTCTCAAGTGGCAACTCTGTTCTACTTTGCTTTCTTTATCACTATGCCTATTTGGTCCAATCCGAAGGCGCGCAAGGGAGTAGTATCATGGGTTGTGAGTGGCATCTTCGCGGCACTGTTCCTGTGGATGGCATTTGCGAACTTTACCTTTGGTGATGAAGACCAAAGCAAGAACGGATTTGTAAATACATTTGTCGGTATTGCGACGCTCCTGTTGGCAGGCTTCTTTGCGGTACTGCCTTGGCTCACCAGTCGTGATGAGGTTCATCCAGAACCTGAGCGCGTAACCAGCCCATCGGGTGGTAAAACGTTCGGTATCCTGTTTATTGGTATCATTGTTGTTGGACTGTTGACTTTTATTCCGATTAAGGCCGTAGGTGCGGAGTCCAGCGTTGAGTTGGATCACATTAGTGTCGACCTGCAGGACACGCCGTCACTGCAGCGCGGTGCCAAGTACTTCGTCAATTACTGCATGGGTTGTCACAGTGCTAACTACTCCCGTTGGGAGCGAGTGTCTACCGACCTGGATATCCCCATTGAGTTGATGGCGCAAAACCTGGTGTTGGGTGATGACAAGATCGGTAATCTGATGAAGATCTCGATGCGCCCTGATGATTCAAAGTTGTGGTTCGGTGCTCCGCCTCCCGACCTGACGCTAGTTGCTCGTTCTCGCTCACCGGAATGGCTCTACACTTACCTTCGCAGCTTCTACAAGGATGACAGTCGTGCTACCGGGGTAAACAATAAAGTCTTCCCGAGCGTGGCTATGCCTCATGTGCTGATGGAGTTACAGGGGCTTCAAGAGTGTGCACCAGGTCCCAAGCGTGATCATGGTAAAATCGTCCGCGATGAGCTGGGCGACCCGATTATGGATGCTGCTTGTGGTAGCCTGCAGGTTGGTAAGGTAAAAGGTTCTATGACCCCGGAAGAATTTGATGGGGCCATGTATGACCTTGTCAACTTTATGGAGTACATTGCAGAGCCTATGGCTGAAGATCGCAAGCGCGTTGGTTTTTACGTGTTGGCGTTTATTTTTGTATTCTTTATCTTCGCCTGGTTGCTGAACCGCGAATACTGGAAAGACATGCAGCACTAAAAAGCCGTCGATAATCTGTCTTTAATGGGGGGTGGGCTTGCTCACTGCCCTTTTATATTTTGAATAAAAGGTTGGCTTTAGCCGACTTACAGTTTGAGGTAGTTTGAACATGGGTGTGCCTACCAACAAGCGCTCTTCGATGACCTTCTTTTCCGATGGTCGCAGCCATTACAGCCATCGAGTGCGTATTGTACTTGCAGAAAAAGGAGTTTCCGTCGACATTACCGATGTAGACTCCGACGATAAACCAGCCGAACTCGCTGACCTCAACCCCTATAATTCCCTGCCGACCCTGGTGGATCGCGATCTGGTGCTTTTCGAGACCAAGGTCATGATGGAGTATCTGGACGAGCGCTTCCCCCATCCGCCACTGCTACCGGTTTATCCGGTTGCCCGAGCGCAAAGTCGCCAGATTATGTATCGCATTGAGCGGGACTGGTGCCCGTTGGTGGATAAGATTCTCGCTGGTGGTAAAGATGCTGCTTCCGCGCGGAAAGAATTGCGCGATAGCCTTGTTGGCATAGCGCCGATGTTTACCGATCTGCCGTACTTCTTTAACGAGGAGTTCTCTCTGGTGGATTGCTGCATGGCTCCTTTGCTGTGGCGCCTCGAACAGTTTGAGGTTAGTTTGCCGAAAACCAAACAAGTAAAACCATTGCTGGATTATATGGATCGCCTGTTTGCTCGTGAGGCATTTCAGCAGAGTTTGACCGAATACGAACGGGAAATGCGTTGAGGGAATATTGGTGAGTAAGCCGGCGATGACATCCAACCGTCCCTATATTTTACGGGCGTTTTACGAGTGGATAACCGATAACCGGTGCACTCCTTATATTCTTGTTGATACCCACTTAGCTGGTGTCCTAGTGCCTCAACAGCACGTTAACGATGATGGTCAAATAGTTTTGAACATCTCGGAGGGTGCTGTTGCCAGTTTGAATATGGATAACTACGCCATCAGGTTTAACGCACGCTTTGGTGGAGTGCCAACCGATATCCAAGTCCCCGTGGGGGCTGTCGTTGGTATCTATGCTCGTGAGAACGGGCAGGGAATGGTATTTGAGGCCGAGGAAACTCCAGAGCCCCCCGAGCCGACCCCGCCTACCAGCCTGGGTAAAAAGGCGGCGAAAAAACCGGCGTTGCGCGTAGTCAAATAGCACTCCGGTTTATCTGACAGGGGGGGAGTTCGCCTGCCCTGTCAGCTTTCTTTTATGTGAGCTTGTTCCAGGTACGCACCTGTCCTATGTCCGTATAATGGTGCGTTATCTTCTAATACTGCCAAATCATGCCGTCCTACCTTCAGTGGCTGCGCTTTATATGGTTGCCAGGGATACTTCTGGCTCTTCTCGCTGCGCAGTACCTACCCTGGATTGATCTAACCTCGCTGTATAGCGTGCAGTTGCCTGTATTGCTGTTGGTTATGGCGTTGATGCTCAGTTTGGGTTTTCGCTCGAGCCGGGTTGCCTTGGCTTCTTTGCTAATTATGCTTATTTATGTTGCGGCAGTACTTCAGTTCCTGCCCAATTTAAATACAGATTTGCCACTCTACCTGTCTATCGCAGCGGTCAACCTTGTGCTGTTTGCCTGCAGTCGTGACCGCAGCCTGTTTAGCTTTTTTGGGTTTCTTTGGCTCTCGGGTTTAATTGCCGAGAGCGTGGGGTTGGCAATGCTATTGGAGTGTTGTGCGCCCCTCAGGATGATATTTCCGTTGGAAACCCTTCCAGAGTGGCTGGTTGGATTTTTACCCAGAATATTTTCTCTACCGCAGCTTGTGAGTTGTGTCTCTGCTGTTGGGGCCTTTGCTTTGCTCTTTTTGTACCCTGGGCCCACAGCGATGGGATTATTCAGTTGTAATTTATTACTCCTGTTCGCTGTCTGGATAAATCTCCCGGTAGAATTTATCGGGACTGTTGCGGCAGTGTTACTGCTGACCTCACTATTGGGTGCCAGCTATGAGCTGGCTTTTCGTGACGAGCTGACCGGGGTACGCTCGAGGCGGGCTTTTCGCTATCAAATGCTGACGCCGGGGCGTCACTATAGTATCGCGATGGTGGATATTGATTATTTTAAAAAGCTGAACGATAGGCACGGCCATCAGGTGGGTGATCAAGCCTTGCGAATGGTGGCAGCTCAGATCAGTCGCCACACTCGCGGCACAGTTTTTCGATATGGTGGGGAAGAGTTTGTCATCTTTATACCCGGGCGAAACGGCATCGAAAAAGAGATATTACTGGAGGCTCTGAGGGAGAAAATCGCCCATTACCCGATGTGCCTGAGAGCGTCTGGACGCCTCTTTAATGGCAGTGCTGGTTCGTCGAGGGGTAAGGAGGGAACTAGGCAAGTGAGGATTACTGTTAGTATTGGAGTGGCACATCGCCATAAATCATTAAAAAGCTCTGATGGTATTCTGAAGGCGGCTGATCAGGCCCTGTACAAAGCAAAACGCAATGGGCGAAATTGCTTGAGAGTTCACGCCTGATATAAATCAAGAAAATTTAAAAGTGGCACTTAATTTCCTTTTGTCATTGGTTAATCGGAGGCGACCCCCCGATACTGCAGGATAGGGCATTAGAAGGGAGATTCAGCGTGCGGCTACTTAGTCATACCATTGGCATTCTTACCAACCCGGAGAAAGAATGGAAAGCGATACGAGCTGACCGCCATTCCTTTTTTGTGGTATTTGTAACCCATATCCCATTTCTGGCGCTGATTCCCACTGTTGCAGGTTACTTCGGTGTGACCCGGGTAGGATTTCAGGTGGGGGGACATATGGCCAAGTTAACCCCGGAAAGCGCGGCTGTACTGTCTGTTGTTACATATTTTGCTCTTTTGGCGGGCGTTTACTGTCTAGGGGAGTTTATTAATTGGATGGCGCGTTCATACCGGGTGGAGGGTGATGAGTCCACCCGGCACTATGAGGGCACTGCCCTGGCAGTATTTATTACTACGCCAATTTTCCTGGCCAGCATCGTGGTACTTTATCCACATCCTTGGCTGACTATGGCGGCGGTGGGGATTGCAGGCATATATTCGATCTATCTGGTCTTTGCGGGCATTCCAATTCTGATGAATATGAATAAAGACAGAGCTTTTTTGTACGCCTGCTCTGTGTTGACCGTAGCTCTGGTAATGATGGTTACCGTGCTTATTGGGTCGGTCATTCTGTGGAGTGTTGGCATTGGGCCTGTGTATCAGCACCACACTTCCTGACTTTTAAGCAACCGGCAGTTGTGTCGGCGTTGTAGAGGCTAGTTTTCGTTGCCCATAATGGGGGGCATAGGGCAATCCAAGCTGTCCGCTACTGCTCGCAGTAATTCTATTTCCTCCGCTTCAATCAATCCGTTGAGGTTCAGGGTGATTACCACTGCTTTCAGCAGCTGCGGCTTTTCCAGCGGTGGAGTGAGTTTGGCTATTGTAATGGCTTTGTCGAGCCGGGGCAGGGTAATGTCAGCCTTGCTGGGCAGTGGGGTAATTTCCAGGCTTAGAGCGAAGAGCCCCTTTTCATAAGCGCGCTTCGCCGGCAGGTACTCGTTGTTGCCGGAGTGGGCTATAGCCGCCAGTATAAAGCGAGAGGCATCCTTGCCTGCATTCTTGCGGGTGGATAAGCGTTGCCGATCGGGGCTGCCCTCCAGTGCATGTATCAGAACCCGGTAGAGGGCCCACTCCCAGATTTCTATCTTGCCGTCACTGTGAAGTAGCTTGATCAGGTTTCGTTTAAAGATTTGATATTGCTGGGGGACCAGTGCGCGTAAAGCGGGAATGCAGAGGTCGATTAAAGCGAGGCGGGCATTGCTGGGAAGCGCCTGCATCTGAGGTTTCAGTTTCTGCATCTCCCGAATCACTGCAGGATGAGCAATCTTTGCCAATAACTCTAACTGCCGGCGCTGCTCGGATTTGTCAGTGTGCAGAAGTAGGTGGTATATCAGTGCGCGGGCACTGAACGGATCATGAGCAGCCTGTTGGATTGTGCTGGGAATCGTGGCAAGTAGCTGGTGGCCGAGTGCCACTTGAGGGGTGTTGACGCGCGCGATGCTGTTGTCTACGGCATCCAGGGCAGCTTGGAAGGGCGTAGGTGTAACCGCTGCTGAGAATTGCGCGATTTGTGATTCCACTGCTGTTGGAGGTTGCGGCTTATCCTCCTTCCAGCAATCAGCATTCGTATCGGGGTATAGCCCCTTCCAGGCCGGTTCCAGCCGCGCAATGCGCACCGGTAGGGGAGGGTGAGTGGCAAGGAGGCTCAGCAGCGACCGCTTCATTCCCGCGGCAAATAGTATATGCCCAAATTCTATTGCACTGGGGCTGCTGAGTTCAGAGCCTAGATTGTAGCCACCAATTTTTTTTAGAGCATTGGCGATGCCGAGATTATTTCGCGTAAATTGAACTGCTGATGCATCGGCGAGAAACTCCCGTTGTCGACTCACAGCGGCTTTGATCAGGTTGCCCAAAAGTGTACCGGCGTAGCCGAAAACAATTAATGCTAACCCCAGGCCGAGTAGTGGCAGTCTCACAATGGTCGCCCGGCCGCTGGCAGATGGCCCTCGAAATAACCAGTGTCCAAGTAGCCCGATAATCAAGATCCCGTTCAAAAGACCTACTATCTGGGTGTTGAGGCGAATATCCCCATTGAGGATATGGCTGAACTCATGAGCGACAACCCCTTGTAATTCATCTCGGCTGAGCTTTTCCAGAGATCCTCGTGTCAGACCAATCACAGCATCGGTAGGTGAATGGCCTGCAGCGAAGGCATTGATGGCCTCATCTTCAATTAAGTACACATCCGGTACCGGAACTCCTGTGGCAATCGCCATTTCCTCCACGATATTTAGGGCGCGCTTTTCGCGATCATTCAGGGCTGCCACATTGAGTTTATGTCCGCCGAGGGACTCGGCCACCGCCATCCCGCCCGCCGCCAATTGTTGGAACTTATATAGGCTACCTAAGGCGACGATGGCGGTGATGCAGAAAGCGATTGAAACAAGAGTTTCCCAGCCGAGAACTTGGACAATCTCTGAGGGCAAAAACGGTTGGGCGTGGGACAGGGACACCGTTGCGGCAGTTGCCAGCGTCGTCAGGCAGATCAAAGTAATGACTGCGAGAGCGAATAAGCTGACCAATAAGCGACTGGTTTGTTTCGCCTTATCCTGGTGTGCGAAAAAATCCATGATTTAAAACTCGATACGTGGTGCTACCTGGAGGGCTTCTGAATCGGCAAACTCGAGCAACTTGGCATTGGCTCGGTGGCCAAAAAAGCCAGCGAGGAATACAGGCGGAAAACTCTGCTTGTAAATGTTGTAGCTCGTCACGCAGTCGTTGAAGGCCTGGCGAGCAAATGCAACCCTGTTTTCGGTGCTGTTGAGTTCTTCATTAAGCTGTATCAGGGTCTGATCGGCCTTTAGTTCGGGATAGGCCTCAATCACTACATTGAGTCGGCTCAGGGCGCTGTTCAGCGCGCTCTCAGCGCGACTAAGGTTACCAATAGCGCTGGCACTGGTGGGGTTTCGAGCTGCAGTTTTGAGGTCTGTAATCGCTGTATTTCGTGCACTGGTTACGGCCTCCAGGGTTTCCCTTTCGTGAGTCAGGTAGGCTTTTGTGCTCTCGACCAGATTGGGCACTAAATCGTGACGCCTTTTTAATTGAACTTCAATTTGTGCAAAAGCATTCTCTCCACGATTCTTGAGCGAGATCAGTTTGTTAAAAATGCTGGCGATGTAAAACAGCAGTGCGGCACCGATGACCAGCACAATAATTCCCGTAGACTCCATATAAGTTCTCATTATTCCCCCTGGCTGTGGCGCAGATAGTAACACGTCTGGACTGGGCTGCCGGCGTATCTCCAGCCTCTGGCGGAGGGGGGTGGGGCTTCGGCTATAATGCGGCGACATTAAAACAATTGCCGCCACATCAGTGATGGCGGCACAGAACTTGGAGCAGCCAGAATGAGTGATGTAACTTCGGACCCCGTCGTAATTGTCGGAATGTCACGCACACCGATGGGCGCTATGCAGGGTAGCCTGTCCGCCCTTACCGCCCCCCGGTTGGGCGCAGTGGCTATTCGCGCGGCCCTGGAGGATGCAGGGGTGGCACCTGCGGATGTGGATGAGGTGCTGATGGGTTGCGTGCTTCCGGCGGGGGTCGGGCAGGCCCCTGCGCGCCAAGCATCACTGGCTGCCGGTATTCCGGTGGGAACACCCTGTACCACGGTCAATAAGGTTTGTGGTTCGGGTATGAGGACCGTGATGATGGCCCGTAACGCTCTGCTGTTGGGGGAAGGCAAGGTCATCGTTGCCGGTGGTATGGAAAGTATGAGTAACGCCCCCTACTTGCTGACCAAGGCGCGCGCGGGTATGCGTCTCGGTCATGGTGAGGTGAAGGACTCCATGTTCCTGGACGGCCTTGAGAATGCCGCTGATGGCAAGTTGATGGGTAGCTTCGCAGAGTCCACTGCAGATAAGTACGAGTTCACTCGTGAAGAACAGGATGCATTTGCCCTGGAATCCCTGGCGCGTGCTCAGGCTGCCATTGAGAGTGGTGATTTTACTCGTGAAGTTGCGACGGTAACCATTACTTCACGTAAAGGTGAGATAGAAGTGGGTGTTGACGAGGCACCAGGGAATGCTCGCCCCGACAAGATTCCCCAGTTGAAGCCGGCCTTTCGTAAAGATGGTACTGTAACGGCTGCAAACTCTAGCTCTATATCCGATGGTGCTGCGGCACTGGTATTGATGCGCAAGAGTGAGGCTGAAAAACGCGGGCTAAAAGTTTTGGCGGTGCTTAAAGGGCAGTCTCAGTTTGCCCGTGAGCCAGAGTGGTTCACCACTGCTCCGGTAAGCGCTATGAAGATGTTACTGGAGAGCGCGGGCTGGTCTGCGGCAGATGTGGACCTGTTTGAGATCAATGAAGCCTTTGCCGTGGTTACTATGGCGGCAATGCGCGAACTGGATTTACCGTGGGAGAAGGTGAACGTTAACGGTGGCGCCTGTGCTCTGGGCCATCCGCTGGGTGCCAGTGGTGCTCGAATCATGGTTACCCTGCTGGCGGCGATGGAAAAGCGTGATGCCAAGAAGGGAGTGGCGAGTCTCTGTATTGGTGGAGGGGAAGCTACCGCAGTTGCTATTGAGCGAGAGTAATTCAGCGGCGCTTGAGCACAACTAAAAAACGGAGGCCAAGGCCTCCGTTTTTTAGTTGTGCGGTCTATGGCGTTAGTTGATGTATTCCACCGCTTTCACAACCTTTTGTACCCCGCCGATGGAGCGGGTAATTTCCGCTGCGTGCTCAGCCTCTGCGGGGGTGAGGAGTCCCATCAGGTAAACCACCCCATTTTCCGTAACGATTTTGATTCGCCCGCTGTCCACCTCTTTGTTTGCGAACAGGTTACTTTTCACCTTGGTAGTCAGCCAGGTATCGCTGGTACTGGCAAGCAGGGTGACCTTGCCGCGCACCTGGGTTTCGTTGTAGACCTGGCGGACATTTTGCACTTGTTCGGCGGTGCGTCCGGCGAGCAGGCGCAGCTCCTGGCTGGGTACTTGTCCAGTGAGGAGGATCACACCGTTAAATGAATTGATATTGATATTTGAGGTTTTCAGGTCGGGGTGGGCCTTATTGATGTTGACCGTGGTTACTGTCTCGATACGCTGGTCATCAATATAGGTCCCAAAAGATCGCTGGCCAGGGTCCTGTTGAATGGGGCCGTCATTGGTGGCTTCCAGCACGGTGCTGCAGCCACCCAGCAGGGCGGTGGCAATGAGTGCAACCAGTAGGCATTTTCCCACGGGCAACTTTTTGTTGTTCATCGTTTAGTCCTCGTAGCCACCGAACAAACTGCTGTCGATCAGGTCGCACAGGCAAAAAATAGTCAGAAGATGTACTTGGTGTACCTCAGCTGCGACATCAGATGGTACGCGCAGTTCAATATCATGTGTGTCGAGCAATGCAGCGCAGTCGCCACCTTCGCCGCCTGTGAGGGCAAGTATGCCCATATCCCGGTCCCGGGCAGCGCGCATAGCTTGTACGAGATTGGAATCACGGCCATCACTACTGATGATTACCAGCAGGTCACCGGGTTGCCCCAAGGCGCGAACCGGGTGTGCAAAAGTATCTGCACTGCCATGATTTTGTGCAACGGTACCCATGGAGACCCCGTCGCTATTGAGTGCCATTGCCGGAAGGCCGGGGCGTTCACGCTGGAAGCCCCCGGTGAGTTGCGAGCTGAAACTTTGCGCCAATGCGCCACTGACTCCATTACCACAGAGCAGGACTTTGCTATCTGACAAGAGTGTATGCACCACCATTTCACTGGCTTCTGCGATCAGCGGGGCCAGTATTTCGCCAGCATTCATAGTGGCTTCTAGGCTGTGGTGAAAAAGGGTTACGACTCGCTGTTCCATTGTGTCCTTAATTCAGGTGAGTCCAGGCTCACCATAACTTGACGGGGTAAATCTCAATTTTGCCTTAAGCTTCGAAGGCATTTTTAATCCACTGAATGTTATGTGCATTGCCGTCTATGGCAAGGACATCGAAGCGGCACGGACAGTCCAGCTTATGTTGCTGTAAATAACTGTTCGCGGTAGCCAGCAGCTTCTTTTGTTTACGTGTGTCCACGCTGACTGCGGCTCCCCCAAAGCGGCTTTTGCGTCGGAAGCGCACTTCCACGAACACGACAGTATCGCTTTCACGGGCGATAAGGTCTATCTCTCCGTAATAACTACGGTAATTGCGTTCGAGCAGGAAGAGCCCTGCAGGCTTTAAATAGCGGGCCGCGGCATCCTCCATTTGAGTGCCTAGGGCACTGCTGGGGCCTTTAAAAAGCTTCACGTTTTCCGTTTAGTTCGATGGGCTCCTGCTGCGGCAGCAGCGGTTCTATGGTGGTTACGGGCACCGGTACCCCTTTGTCGATTCGTGCCCACATTTGCTCGCGAATAATCCGACCATCGGCGCTTAGGCTCAGTGCGCCGGTGAGCCCATGTACTTTTTGTTCGGGGAATTGGCGCAGCATTGGCAGGCGGGGATAGAGGCGGAAGGCATCTGCGCCCAAGGCGTACAAGCGGGCAAAAGCCGGGGCTGGAGAGGCCTGCTCTTCAATATCCTGCTTGGTTTGATGGCTTTCAAATAACCAGGGCAGAGCGGTAAAGTGAATACCGTTCATATCCCTGTCGCGATTGCGGTTGATGTTGCCCCCAAACACATGGGAGGTCGCGTATATCGGTAGATCATTGGCGTAATAATAAGTCAGCATGGGGTTGAGTTGGCGTGCTTGCTGCGGCTGGGCCGCCAGGAAGACCATATCCACATCGTCGCGGCGGCGCGGGGTAAATTCCAGTTTTGCAGCGAGGCGGCTTTGCAGTTCTTTTTTTCGTGTATGACTGGCCGGTATCAGTAGCGCATCGCTGACTAGGGTTGAGAATTTACTGTTGTCCTTGAAGGTTCTGCGGATACTGACAGAGCCACCCAGGCGTTGCCATTCCGCTTGAAATGCTTCAGCACCGCGTTGTCCCCAATTATTGTCGGCAGTTAGGACCATCGCCTGGCGTTTTCCCTGGCGATAGGCGTGTTGCGCGATTTGCCTGGCTTCGTCCTCAATGGCCAGTCCGAACTGGACCAGATCATTGGTCAATCGGCCTTGATCGCCATAGTTCAGGGCCAGAGTGGGTACTGGCAGTTTTTCTGTGGCGAGTAAGTTGGCGACTTTACTTTTATCCAGGGGCCCGATAATTACCTGGGCTCCGGCATCCACGGCTTTTTGATAAATCTCATCGAAGGGGTGTTCCGCTCCCGTGTCGTAGACCAATAACTTTGGCGTGGCGCCGCCGGCGTTTAGTGCGGTGTAGTGAGCGGCCATAAAGCCGTCGCGAATTGCGCGTCCTGCATTTCCGAGGGGGCCCGAGAGGGGGAGTAACAGCGCAATATTACTGGCCCGCTGGGTGGCCAATTTTTCAAGTAGCAGTAACGCCTGGGGCGGGTGTGAGTTGGCGCTATGAGCGGGCCAGCGTTCACGCCAGCGACTCAGGGCGATGAGCTGGGAACTGATGTCGGATTGAGTGTCTCGGCCAAGGAGTGCCAGCTGGTACCAGGCACGCATTTGCGTATCGGTACTCAGCGTAGCGCGCATTTTCAGCTCGCTGGAAGGCAGTTGTGTTAGCAAATGCCAGAATCCGTTGTTGTTCTCGGTAATCGCCTGCTCGGATTGGGCGATGTAGGAGATTTCGCGTCGCTCATCAATAGCGCTGTCGAGATTGCCCAGTAACCCCCACAGGTCCGCACGGAGATTGCGCAGTGGCAGGGCCGTAGTACGCGGCAATTGTGGCCACACTTCTTGCAGGCGGGGCGAGGCTGCAAGGTCCAAGGCCTCAAAGAAATCGTCATCAGCGGCGAGTAGGCTGCCATAGACCTGAGCAAAGCTGGCGAACAGAATGTCGTCTAGCTGCTCGGGCGTAATTTTGTCGACGGCCTCTTTTGCCGTCTCTTTATCGCCTAGCTCGTATAGAATAGCGGCCGCCTGCAGGCGCTGCTGGTCTCGTGCCGGAGCTGGGAGAGCTTCGGCAGCGCGCAGCATACGTACCGCATCACTGCGGCTAGCGGTATGGTTTGCCGGATAGGTTGGCTGATAAACGCTCGGCCGGGAAGCCGGGGTCTGGCAGGCAGACAGCGCCACTGCCAGTGCGGCAACGGCCATTCTGGTGATTACAGTAGGGGTGCGCCGGGAAGAGGCGGACATAATCTTCTCCCGCAATATTTAAATTTGGAGTGAACAGCTATGGGACCGGATCAGGCGCTGCTTTATATTGTCGCTACGCCCATTGGTAATTTGGGTGATATGGTACCGCGAGCGGTCGAAGTTCTACAATGTGCCGATCTGGTTGCGGCGGAGGACACGCGTCACAGTCAGAGATTATTTTCCCACTTTAATATCGATACTCCATTGATGGCGTACCATGATCACTCGGATGACAAGCGCACCGAGCAGATTTTACAGCGCCTCGAGCAGGGGCAGACCATTGCCCTGATATCCGATGCCGGCACACCGCTTATCTCTGACCCGGGTTATCGCTTGGTGCGCCAAGCGCGTGAGCGAGGGATTAAGGTTTCGCCGATACCCGGTGCCTGTGCGTTTGTTGCCGCACTGAGTGCCGCGGGCCTGCCGAGTGATAAGTTCAGTTTTGAAGGGTTTTTGCCGGCCAAGCCTGGTGCGCGTGAGCGTGCGTTGCAAGGGTTGGTTGATGATGGTCGCACATTGGTTTTCTATGAGGCGCCGCACCGTGTTGTCGGCACGTTAGAGGCAATGGCCACGGTCTTTGGTGGTCGGCGAGAGGCTGTCATTGCCCGTGAGGTCAGTAAAGCCTTTGAAATCTTCCAATTGATGCCGTTGGTGAAACTGGTCGAGTGGGTGCGTGCCGATAGCAACCAGCAGCGCGGTGAAATTGTTTTGTTGGTGCGCGGCGCCGAGCGTTCCCGCGAAAGCGAACTTGACGCAGAAGCTCAGCGGATAATGTCTTTATTGCTTGCGGAGCTGCCACCGAAGAAAGCGGCAGCTCTTGCTGCAGAGATCACCGGCGTAAAGAAGAAAGTTCTGTATAACTGGAGCCTGGAGCAAAAATAGGGCAGCTGTTTACACTGATTGTTGCGATTGCCTGTTGCATTCCAGCTGTCGCCTCTTTACTCTTCGCGGCGAGCTGGCTGGGCAATCGCTGTTACTTTGGTAGCAGAGGAAAGTCCGGGCTCCATAGGGTGGAACGCCAGGTAACGCCTGGGGGGCGCGAGCCTACGGAAAGTGCAGCAGAGAGTAGACCGCCGATGGCCCGCTTGCGGGCACAGGTAAGGGTGAAAGGGTGCGGTAAGAGCGCACCGCGCGGCTGGCAACAGTTCGTGGCATGGTAAACCCCGTTCGGAGCAAGACCAAATAGGCCCTCTACAGGTGTGACCCGCACTGAGGGCGGGTAGGTCGCTTGAGGTGTCTGGTGACAGGCATCCCAGATGAATGATTGTCCTCGACAGAACCCGGCTTACAGGCCAGCTCAACAACTTCAAAAGCCCGGCATTTGCCGGGCTTTTTTGTTTGTATAGAAATCTTGCTCCCTCTCTTTTGCCGTGAGCTTCCCCAATATTCACTCTGTGGTCGCCCTGATATCGACTGTGTGAGCTTCCGCGCAGGAGAAATAAATCGATGAAATTGTAAGGGAGCGCTCGCGCCAATTCGGACTGTTGTGAGTGGTTCTTATGTGCCAATATGCGCCACTTCACTGGAGTCCGCGAAATTACAAGGGCTTATGGGGACTTTGCGGTCGATTTCCTTGACTTTATGTAGGCCAGTTTTATAGTGTTGAGGGTGGGAAAAAGTGGAAAATCGTGGAAATTTGTGGTTTATTCCCGGTAAGTAAGTGGGCGTTTACATCGCCCGTCAAAAATCGAGCATTTTCCCCCAAGGGCCCGCCATAGCGGAGAGAGTCGCAACCAGTGCGATCTCAGTAGCGAGTAAGAATCACAGGAATGTATTTAGGCAGCCATGCCATCAACATGGACGCCAAGGGGCGTCTGGCAATACCAGCGCGCGTCCGCGACAAGCTGTTGGATGAGTGTGCGGGTTGCCTGGTGGTGACTGCCCACACCGAAGAACGCTGTTTACTGGTCTATCCATCGCCGCAGTGGCAACTGATTTTACCGAAGATTGAGGCTCTACCAAGTTTTAATAAAGTGGCTCGGCGCGCCCAGCGCCTGCTCATAGGGTATGCCTGTGAGCTACAGGTGGATGGCAATGGCAGGGTGTTGATCCCCCCGACTCTACGGGAGTATGCGGGGCTTGAAAAGAAACTGATGTTAGTGGGCCAGGGAAAAAAACTGGAGCTCTGGAGTGAGGAGCGCTGGATGTCCTGGCTCGACGATAGTGAATATGAGGGGGGTATGCCAGAGGAAATGGCATCCCTCTCTTTATAAGGGGAATACCGGGTGTCTCAAGAATTGCATCGCAGTGTGTTGTTACGCGAGGCCGTAGACGCTTTGGTAACGGAGCCTGACGGATTTTATCTCGACGGTACTTTTGGTCGCGGGGGGCACAGTGCAGCTATCTTGGATAGCCTTGGCCCCGATGGCCAATTGGTGGGGGTGGATAAAGACCCTCAGGCTATCGATTTTGCTGAGCAGAGATTTGCTGGAGAGTCGCGCTTTTCTATTTGGCATGGGTCTTTTGCGGATATGGATGTTGCTGCGGGACAATTTGCAGGAAAGGTCAGTGGAATTTTGCTCGATTTGGGGGTTTCCTCGCCGCAGTTGGACCAGGCCGAGCGAGGTTTCAGTTTTATGAACGACGGCCCGCTGGATATGCGTATGGATACCAGTCGAGGCCTCAGCGCAGCTCAATGGGTCAATACTGAAGCTGAAGCTGAGATGGTTCGGGTGTTTAAAGAATATGGTGAGGAGCGCTTTGCCCGCCGAATGGCTGGAGCCATTGTGCGGCGACGGAAGGAGAAGCCATTTGAGCGCACCCTCGATTTGGCTGAGGTCGTAAAAGAAGCAAATCCCGCCTGGGAGAAAGGTAAGCATCCAGCCACTCGGGTGTTCCAAGCTATCCGTATCCATATCAATGGAGAATTGGACGATCTCCATAGCGCTCTGGATAAATCACTGCAGTTATTGGCGCCCGGAGGGCGATTGGTAGTTATCAGTTTCCACTCTCTGGAGGACCGAATCGTGAAGCGATTTATCCGTGAGAAGGAGCGTGGTCCTCAGCTTCCCCGTGGACTCCCGGTGATGGACAGCCAGATTGTAAAAACACTGCGCTCGGTGGGTAAAGCAGTAAAGGCGAATACCAGCGAAGTAGATGAGAATCAGCGATCACGCAGTGCGGTAATGCGGGTTGCGGAGAAGCTGGCTGGAAATTGAGTTTATGTCCGGGAAGCTGCTGTTTGGTGTGGGGCTGATGTGGGTTGCTGTCATTCTGTCGTCACTCTCGGTCGTTTATATCACTCAACGCAGTAGGGAGTTGACCGCCGAGCTGGGTAAAACACAAAAAGCCCATGATGAGTTGCGCTACGAACAAGAGCGTTTGCTGTTGGAAAAAGGAGCTTGGTCAGCTTATAGCCGAGTAGAGCAGGTGGCGCGCAAAAAATTGAAGATGCATGCACCGAGCCCTTCAGAGCAGGTTTTGGTAGTAACAGATTAGGCTCATGCGACCCCGAGGTGAGACGTACTGTGCCCCACTGTTTTTCGGTGGGGTTTCTGCGTTTGGGGCTTTGGCCTCGTGAATAATTATAAATATTTTGTGCTCTGATTAAATGTGTCGGGGGTAAGGCCGAACGGGGCAGTGGGCTCAGCTCAGTCGCAGAATAAATAGATAACGCCAACTGGACAAACATGGGCGCAGTCAAAAAAAAGGAAATTCAACCGGGAATAGCTCGCTGGCGTTTTGTGTTGGTGGCAGCCCTGTTGTGTCTGCTCGCCCTGACTCTGGTATTTCACTTGGCTAGGCTTCAGGTGGTGCCGGCCGCCGAACGTGGATATCGCTTCCTGCAGGATCAGGGGCGTGCGCGGACACTCCGTACGGAGGAAATTGCAGCTTATCGAGGCTCGATTGTCGATCGAAATGGTGAGCTTCTGGCCGTCAGCACCCCGGTTCACAGCCTGTGGGCCAACCCTAAATTATTGCGTGAAATAAGTGTCGATAACTTGGCAAACTTAGCCAAGGCACTACAACTAAAGCCGGCCAAATTGCGTGCACGTCTAGAAAAATACCGACTTAAAGAATTTATGTACCTTCATCGGCACCTCGCTCCCGAGGAAGCTGAGCAGGTGTTGAAGCTGGATATCGCCGGTATTTATAGTAAAAAAGAATACCGTCGTTTTTATCCGGCGGGAGAGGTGGTGGCGCAACTTCTCGGCTTTACCAATATTGATGATCGCGGCCAAGAGGGGCTGGAACTAGCCTACGATGATTGGCTTTCGGGCCAGCCGGGCGCGCGCAAGGTGGTGAAGGATCTGAAGGGGCGAACCGTCCAGGATCTGGCTATCCAGCAGGAGGCGCAACCGGGCCGCGATCTGCGCCTGTCAATTGATATGCGTCTGCAATATTTGGCCTACCGGGAGTTAAAGCAGGCGGTGGCAGAAAATGGTGCCGCCTCTGGGTTTATGGTTATTCTGGATACCCGCAGTGGCGACGTCCTGGCTATGGCCAATCAGCCTTCCTTTAATCCCAATAACCGTAAGGGGGTTAAGTCGGCCGCGATGCGCAATCGCGCTCTGATCGATCAGTTTGAACCAGGTTCAACGGTTAAGCCTTTGACGGTGCTGGCGGCTTTGGAAACCGGACGCTATACCCCTAAAACAGAAATAAATACCAGCCCTGGATATATTCGGGTACCGGGAAAAACATTGGTGGACCCGGTTAATTACGGAAAAATAGACCTCACTAAAATTATTACCAAGTCGAGTCAGGTGGGTATTACAAAAATTGCACTCGATTTGGAACCAAATTCTCTGCGGGAACTCTTTTATCGCTTGGGGCTGGGCGAGGCGGTTGGCAGCGGCTTTCCCGGTGAGGCACCGGGAATCTTACCCAGCCGCAGCCGCTGGCATCCAATTGAGCGGGCTAATTTCGCCTTCGGTTACGGTTTAACAGTCAATGCGGTGCAATTGGCTCAAGCCTACAGTGTGCTGGCAAACACCGGACTTAAACGCCCGGTTTCGTTGGTTTTATCCGGTGACAAAACGCAGGTTGAGCCTCAACAGGTAATTGATGGACCGCTTGCTCGACAGGTCACGGCAATGTTGGAAACGGTTATCGGTGCTCGAGGCACTGGCCGCCTCGCAGCCGTGGAAGGGTATCGAGTTGCAGGCAAGACCGGTACGGTGCACAAAGTTGGCAGTACGGGTTACGCGGACAATCGTTACCGCTCGGTATTTGCGGGTTTTATTCCCGCCGACAGGCCGCGGTTGGCTGCCGTGGTAGTGATTGATGATCCCAGTCATGCCAAATATTACGGCGGTGAAGTAGCTGCGCCGGTATTTGGTTCGGTTATGGCTGGGGCTATGCGCCTGCTGCAGGTCCCGCCTGAACAGATTAAATCGGCGGAAGGGCAGCTGGCCGCGCAGTTAAGCGAAAGGGGTTCAAAATCGTGACTCAGCGCGAACAACATTCGGTTTCTATTAAAGAGCTGGTACCTGGATACGCAGGAATTCCCGATATTTCTGTGAGTGGCATTGCCCTCGACAGCCGCAAGGTAAAAGTGGGTGATGCATTTATGGCTTTACGCGGCTCTATTGTTGATGGCCGCGAATATATCGATGCAGCAATTGCTGCCGGTGCTGCAGTGGTACTGGCGGACGGCGACAAGCTAGAGTGCAAAAATCGCGGCAATATTCTTGTGGTGAGTGTACCGGGCCTAGCCAAGCGTGTAGGTGAAATCGCTGCACGCTTTCACGGAAATCCCAGTGGCGATATGCATTTGGTTGGAGTGACGGGTACTAATGGAAAGACCACTTGTGCCTACCTGACCTCCCAATTACTGGCGCATCACTTTGGAAGTGCTGCCTTAATCGGCACCATTGGTAATGGCATTTGGCGTGAGGGTGAGATTGAGTTACAGGAGACCGGGCTGACCACACCAGATCCGGTAAGCTTACAGGCAGATTTTGCCAATTATCGCGATAATAGTGTTCCGGCTGCGGCAATGGAAGTTTCCTCCCACTCCCTGTCCCAAGGGCGTGTGCACGGGCTTATTTTTGATACGGCAATTTTTACCAATTTAAGCCGCGATCACTTGGATTATCACGGCAATATGGCCGCCTATGGCGCTGCCAAAGAAAAACTATTTGGATTGCCAAAACTCAAGCGCGGCATTATTAATCTGGATGACCCCTTTGGAGCCCAGCTGGCAGAGCGCTGCAAGTTGCGCCGACTCCGCGTTATCACTTACGGCTTGCAAGCAGGGGATCTACATGTAACCGATCTGCGCCGACATGAGAAAGGCTTTTCAGTAAAGCTCAATTCCCCCTGGGGGAACGGTGAATTGCAGGCGCCCCTAATTGGTGATTTCAATATTCACAATGCATTGGCAGTCGTCGCAGCAGTGGCTGCTGAAGGCATGCCCTTTGAGGATATTCTTGCCGCTTTTCCCACTATCAAAGCAGTGCCGGGACGAATGGAGCGTGTTCAGGTGGAGAGTTCCGATGACGTCGGGATTTTAGTGGATTACGCGCATACTCCGGATGCCCTTCGAGCAGCACTATCAGCTGCGCGCCCGTACTGCCGAGGTAACCTCTGGTGTGTCTTTGGCTGTGGTGGTGACCGTGATACCGGTAAACGCGCGGCCATGGGCCGAATTGCCTCTGAGATGGCGGACCGCGCAATAGTGACTAGCGATAATCCCCGCAGTGAAGCACCCCAAAAAATTATCGACGATATTCTCGAGGGTGCTGCCAGTAATATCGAAGTAGAAATTGACCGTGCCGCTGCAATTTCGCAAGCGATATCTGCTGCACAGGCCGGTGATATTGTGCTGATTACCGGCAAAGGGCATGAGAATTACCAAATTATCGGTAGTGAAAAAATACACTTCTGTGACCGCGAGCAAGCCACCGCTGCATTGCTGGCGCGTGAGAGCAATTCACGTCATACCGGTGACGTTGAAGGGGAAATAAAGTGATTAACTCTCTGACTCTGGAGCAATTGCAGAGACGTTTTGGTGGCGAGCTTGTTAATGGCTCTGTCGAGTTTGCACAAGTCTCCACGAACACACGAAAACTAGACCCCCAATCCCTGTTCGTCGCTCTGGTGGGGGAGAATTTCGATGCACATGATTTTGTAGGCGAACTCGATGGCCAGGTGTTGGGTTTGGTGGTTGATCGGGCAGTGCGGGGTTGCAGTTTGCCACAGTGGCGTGTTGAAGATACGACGGTAGCATTGGGACAGATTGGGCTTGTGTGTCGTGAGCAATTTAATGGGCTGGTCGTTGCTATCACCGGGTCCTGTGGAAAGACCACAATAAAGGAAATGTTGTCCGCAATATTCTCGCAGACTCATAAGCCCTGCGTAACAAAGGGGAATCTGAACAACCAGTTTGGTTTGCCGATGACGCTTTTCGGGATATCAGCGCAGCACAATGTGTTAATCCTCGAAATGGGTGCCAATGGCCCCGACGATATTAGCTACTTGTGCAATATAGGGAAGCCCCACGTCAGTGCTGTTAACAATGTGATGCCCGCACATGTCGAGGGCTTCGGCTCCGTGGATGCCATTGCAAAAGCAAAGGGACAAATTTATGCGGGACTGGATGTGGCGGGCACTGCGGTAGTCAATGCCGACGATAATTACGCAGATTATTGGCTTAAAAATATGCCTGAAGGCGTAAAAACCCTGGCGGTGGGCCTGTCAAATGAATGCGGTATTCACGCTGATAATATTGTATTAAATGAAAATGGATGTGCCTCGTTTGAGTTGGTGGTCGAAGGTGTTGCCCATCCGGTAAATCTTCAGCTGCTTGGTGAGCACAACGTACATAATGCTTTGGTAGCAGCGGGTTGTGCTTTTGCTGCGGGGGTATCTGCTGCGGAGATCACTAAAGGGCTTAATCAGGTCACTGGCGTTGCTGGTAGATTACAGCAGCTGCCAGGTATTGCCGGTGCAACCGTTATTGATGACAGCTACAACGCGAATCCGGGCTCGGTAGGTGCCGCAATTGAGCTGTTGTCACAGCGTTCGGGTAAAAAAATCCTGGTGTTGGGCGATATGGCCGAATTGGGACCGGATGCCGAGGAAATGCACCGCAGTGTCGGGGCCTTAGCGCGAGAACGAGGTCTGGACGCACTGTTTACGTTTGGGCCGTTGGGCGCTGCTGCCAGCATTGCTTTTTCTGCGGGGAGGCAAGAGTCGCTGCGTAACTATCGCGCAAGGGAGTCGCTGGTTGCGGCCATCACCCAGCAATTGGATAAAGAAACTACGGTATTGGTAAAAGGGTCGCGCAGCGCCCGTATGGAATTGGTAGCCCAGGCACTGCTTGGCAATAGCAGAGGAGAGAAGTAATGCTGCTTTGGCTGGCAGAACTATTACAACAACAGGTTAGCGGCTTTTCGGTATTTAATTATTTGACCGTGCGGGCAATCTTGGCGGCATTGACGGCGCTGGGAATATCATTGCTTGTGGGGCCTCGAATGATTCACTGGCTGAACCACCTGCAAGTGGGCCAGGCAATTCGCGACGACGGTCCGCAGAGCCATTTAAGTAAATCCGGTACTCCCACTATGGGAGGTACTTTGATTCTTGCTGCTATTTTTGCCTCTTCACTGCTCTGGTCCGATCTCAGCAATCGCTATGTATGGGTGACATTACTAGTGACTTTTGTTTTTGGTGCCGTTGGTTTCGTCGATGACTATAAAAAAGTCGTGTACAAAAATCCCCGAGGCCTGATTGCCCGCTGGAAATATTTTTGGCAATCCATCGCCGGGCTGGGAGCGGCAATCTACTTGTATATGAGTGCATCAAGCCCCGCTGAGACCCAGTTTTTTGTGCCTTTTTTCAAGGATATAGCGATAAATCTGGGGCCGATAAGCTTCATTCTGCTGACTTATTTTGTGGTAGTAGGCTCCAGTAATGCCGTAAATCTGACCGATGGGCTGGATGGCTTGGCGATTATGCCAACGGTTATGGTCGGCGGTGCTCTGGGCGTTATTGCCTATCTTTCTGGCCACGTGCAATTTGCCAACTATCTGCATATTCCTGCGATTGCCGGAGCGGGTGAATTGGCTGTGTTCTGCGCGGCGCTAGGTGGTGCCGGGCTTGGATTTTTATGGTTCAACACATATCCAGCCCAGGTTTTTATGGGAGATGTGGGCGCTTTGGCTCTGGGCGCGGCACTGGGAATTATTGCGGTGATCACTCGTCATGAAATTGTCCTTTTTATCATGGGAGGGGTGTTTGTGATGGAAACCGTCTCTGTAATCCTGCAGGTGGCATCGTTCAAGCTGACGGGCAAACGAATCTTCCGGATGGCGCCGCTGCACCATCACTTCGAATTAAAAGGATGGCCTGAGCCGCGAGTGATAGTACGTTTTTGGATTATTACCGTCATTCTGGTATTGGCCGGACTGGCAACACTAAAACTTCGATAAAAGATAATGAGCCTGATCGCGACTTCGTCCCAGCAAAAAGTGGTCATTGGTCTTGGCGCTACCGGTAAGTCGGTGGTGCGCTACCTGCTGCGTCACGGTCACACTCCAGTGGTCGCAGACAGTCGCGACGAGCCACCAGGACTTGAAGCTTTTTGCCGGGAGTTCCCGCAAGTCGCGGTGGAGACGGGGCCGTTGCGCTCAGGTACTTTACTCGCCGCAAGCCTGATTATTGTCAGTCCGGGGGTCGCATTGGCAGAAGCTGTTCTGCAGCAAGCCATTGCTGATGGCGTTCCGGTAATTGGGGATATTGAGTTGTTTGCGCAGGCGCTTAAACGAGAGAATTCCACCGCGAAACTTGCTGCAATCACCGGTTCCAACGGCAAAAGTACAGTAACTACGTTACTTGGCAAGATGGCAGAAGAGGCTGGGGTGAGTGTGCGTGTCGGCGGTAATATCGGCGTACCAGTGTTAGATCTGCTGGAAAAACCACTGCCTCAATTGTTCGTTTTGGAGCTTTCCAGTTTCCAGCTAGAGACAACTTATTCGTTAGAGCCTACGGTCGCAACCTTATTAAATATGAGCGCGGACCATATGGACCGCTATCCCAGCATGATGGAATACCACCGGGCAAAACAACGTGTTTATCGCGGAGCGGATCAGTTTGTGGTTAATCGGGCAGACCCGCTTTCACAGGGCCCCTTGTCTCGGGAACGGCGCGAGTGGAGTTTTGGGCTTGATCAACCGGATCTCAACCAGTTTGGCCAGCGCAGGCACGAGGGACAAAGTTGGTTGGTCCGTGGCTCTGAGCCTTTAATGCCCGTTACTGAATTGACGATGGTGGGTAAACACAATGTAGCTAATGGTCTTGCGGCTCTGGCTATGGGTTGTGTTCTTGATTTGCCGATGGACGCGATGCTGTCGGTATTGCGTAACTTCAGAGGGTTAAAGCACCGCTGTGAGCGAGTGGCTGATCTGGAAGGTGTGGTTTATGTCAACGACTCGAAAGGTACCAATGTCGGTGCTACCCGGGCGGCATTGGATGGGCTCTCCACCGATAGCAACAAAGTCGTTCTTATTGCTGGCGGGGATGGGAAAGGTGCGGATTTTAAGCCATTACAAAAAAGTTCAAAGTCGCTTCGCGCTGTAGTTTCCATCGGTACAGACGGCGATAAAATTGCCCGGATGTTTGATGGTCAGTGTCAGATTCGAAGAGCCAATTCGATGCAAGAGGCGGTTGTTGAGGCCAGATCCCTGGCGAAAAGTGGTGACTATGTACTGTTGTCGCCAGCGTGTGCAAGCTTTGACATGTATCGCAACTTTGAAGCTCGCGGCGATGATTTTTGCAGGGCGGTGAAAGGGCTCAGCGATGTGGGTGGAGGTGCAGAGTGAGTACTCCGGCTGCAAAAGTGCGCAGAGGTGAATGGCTCGATGGGCTTTTGGTATTGAGTGTCTTGATTCTGGTCAGTCTCGGCGTCGTTATGGTGGCGTCGGCCTCAATTGCCTTTGCTAGCGATATCTATGGTGATCCCTGGTACTTCCTTAAGCGTCATCTGGTTTTTCTGGCGGTCGGCGGGTTTGCAGCACTGCTAGTCAGCCAGATTCCGCTGGCGATCTGGTCGCGACTTTCCTGGCCATTGTTGTTGTTCTCCTGCCTGCTATTGCTGGCGGTGCTTGTGCCGGGAATCGGTCGAGAAGTTAACGGGAGTCGGCGCTGGTTGGTGTTCGCAGGGATTACTGTACAGCCCGCCGAGGTAGCCAAGTTTTGTTTGTTGGTGTTTTTTGCCAGCTTCTTAACCCGCCGAAATAAACAGCTGCGCCACTGGAGCAGCTTTATGGTGCCAGTGGTTATTCTCGCTACTGTCGCTTTGCTTTTACTCCTGCAGCCGGATTTTGGTTCAGTCGTCGTATTGTCTGGCACAGTGTTGGCAATGGTTTTTTTAGCGGGAGCGCGCCTTCCCCATACCTTTTTATTGGTGGCTGCCGCAGCCAGTGGTTTGGCGTTGATGGCGCTGATGAGCCCCTACCGATTGCAACGACTATTGACATTTCTGGACCCCTGGGGAGACCAGTTTGCCAGTGGTTATCAGCTCACACAGTCATTAATCGCATTTGGGCGAGGTGAGTGGTTTGGTGTTGGTCTGGGTAATAGTGTGCAGAAATTATTTTACCTGCCTGAAGCTCACACAGATTTTATTTTTGCCATCCTGGCTGAAGAGTGGGGCATGCTCGGAGGAGTGGTGTTGGTGGGGCTTTTTGTTGTTCTCACCTGCTCATTGCTCCGTTTGGTGAGAGAGTCTCTTGTACAGGAAAAATTTTTTGCTGCACTTCTGGCTTTTGGTATGGCGGTACTACTGGCCGGGCAGGCCTTTGTAAATATGGGTGTTGCTTCTGGCTTGTTGCCAACTAAAGGATTGACTCTGCCTTTTGTCAGCTCGGGCGGTAGTAGTCTGATTGTTTGTTGTGCATTACTCGGACTGGCGGTGCGTATCCGGGCTGAATTAAGACCACAGCCTGATGGTCGTAGTGGGGGACTTGAGCTTTTACGTCAGTTACCAATATTTCATCAGCACAAGTCCGTCAGTGGAATCAATCACGGAGAGGCGGTTTGATGTCTGAAGTAAACAAGCGTTTTTCCGATAAGAAATTCCTACTGATGGCCGGAGGAACCGGTGGACATGTATTCCCTGCGTTGGCGGTAGCTAAGGCGTTACAAGAGCAGGGAGCAACAGTTGAGTGGCTGGGAACTCAGCGCGGAATTGAGTCTCGCTTGGTGCCTTCAGCAAATATTCCTCTGCACTGTATCAAGGTCGAAGGTATTCGCGGAAAGGGTAAGCTGGCGTTGCTAAAAGCTCCTCTGCAAATTATAAGGGCGATTGCGCAGGCCCGAGTGGTGGTCAAAAAAGTAAAGCCTGACGCTGTACTTGGTTTTGGTGGCTTTGCGACGGGTCCCGGCGGTGTTGCTGCACGCCTGGGTGGAGTACCACTGATTATTCACGAGCAGAATGCCGTTGCGGGTACAACGAATCGCTTGCTCGCGCGCATATCCAACCGAGTACTCGAAGCCTTTCCCTGTAGCTTGCCGGGGGCTAGGCAGGTGGGTAATCCGGTGCGTCGGGAAATTGTTGAGTTGCCGGAACCAGAAGCTCGTATTGGCAGCGAGGCATCCCTGAGACTTTTGGTGCTAGGGGGCAGCCTCGGTGCGGTAGCAATTAATGAACTGGTCCCCAAGGCGATTGCTTTGCTGGAGCCGGCTCTGCGTCCAACGGTTGTGCATCAGGCGGGTGAACGCCATCTGCAGATTGCTGATGAAGCCTATCAAAAGGCGGGGGTGAAAGCTGAGGTGGTGCCTTTTATAGCCAATATGGCAGAGGCTTACAGTTCAGCTGATTTGATAATCTGCCGCTCAGGGGCTTTGACTGTTTCTGAAATAGCGGCGGCCGGGATCGGTGCAGTGATGGTGCCATACCCCTATGCCATTGACGATCACCAAACGCGTAATGGCGAGTGGTTGCAAAAAGCTGGCGGAGCCATTGTTATGCAACAAAGTGCAATGGATGAAAAGAAGTTGTCTGAGTTGTTGCAGAGCTTGCTCTCGGATCGAAAGAAGCTATTAATAATGGCGAATGCAGCGCGACAGGTCGCTAAGATTGATGCGACTGAGCAAGTAATCAGTGCTTGCGGCGAAGAGTTGGCCCTGGCCAGGTAATCGAAAATAAGTGGATGAAGGTTAAAGAAATGTCTTCAGTGCAGACGAACGAAGATAAAAATTATACGGTACCGGCCATGCGTCGTATACGTCGGATCCACTTTATCGGGATCGGCGGTGCCGGTATGAGCGGTATTGCAGAAGTATTACAGAATCAGGGCTACGAAGTTTCTGGCTCCGATCTACGAGAGTCTGCGGCAACCGAAAGGCTGCGAAAGTTGGGCATAAAAGTTCATATAGGTCACAGCGAGGACAATGTTCGCGGCGTTGATGTTGTGGTCAATTCCTCGGCAGTGAGTAGTGACAACCCGGAATTGGTTGAAGCTGGTGAAAAGAGAATACCGATTGTGCGCCGTGCGGAAATGCTCGGTGAGTTGATGCGCTACCGCTATGGTATTGCTGTGGCGGGAACTCATGGTAAAACGACCACCACTAGTTTGATCGCCTCTATTTTTGCTGCGGATAAAAAGGATCCTACCTTTGTTATTGGTGGATTGGTAAATGCTGCTGGTGCAAATGCCGCGCTGGGAGAAAGTCGCTACCTAGTTGCAGAGGCTGATGAGAGTGATGCTTCTTTTATCCACTTGCAGCCCATGGTTACTGTGATCACCAATATTGATGCGGATCATATGGAAACCTATGGAGGTGACTTCGAAAAGGTAAAGCAGATCTTTATTGATTTTGTTCACAACCTGCCGTTTTATGGATTAGCGGTGGTTTGTGGTGACGATGTAAATGTCCAAGAAGTTATTCCCAAGTTTTCCCGCCCGGTGCTTACTTATGGGTTTGATGAGGGTAATGATTACCGCATCGTCGAAGTAAAGCAGGAGCCTCTACGCAGCCACTTTACCGTGCAGCGTCCTAAAGGCGACCAGTTGCAAGTTTCTGTAAATACCCCTGGCATACACAATGTGCTCAATGCAACGGCGGCAATCGCGGTATCTACCGATGAAGGGATTAGTGATGAGGCAATTCGCAACGGTCTGAAAGGCTTCCAGGGGGTTGGACGACGCTTTCAGATTTATGGTGAGTTCGCCGTGAGTGATAAAGCCAATGCGGACAAAGTCATGTTGGTGGATGATTACGGCCACCACCCTAGGGAAGTGGCCGCCACTGTGAGAACGGTGCGGGATGGCTGGCCGGACCGTCGATTGGTCATGATTTACCAACCTCACCGCTATACCCGCACAAGGGACTTGTTTGAAGATTTTGTTCAGGTGCTGTCAGAGGTGGACAAGTTAATATTACTTGACGTGTACAGCGCAGGTGAGGCTCCTATAGCCGGTGCTGATGGCAGAACTCTTGCGCGGAGTTTGCGCAACCGCGGTCAGGTGGACCCGATTTTCATGGAAGCCATTGACCAAGTGCCGCCGGTGCTGGCCGATTTATTGGAGCCTGGGGATATTGTTCTCACTCAAGGTGCGGGTAATGTTGGCGCGCTCTCGCAAAAACTGGCTGATTGGCGCTTGGGCGAGCGGAGTAGTGGGGACTGAATACGCAGTGAAGGGAGCTGGGGCGAAATCTTCCAAAAAGAAAGGTAAGGCTATTCGCGGCGCGAGCCCCCTGGGGTCTACAACTCACGACAAGCTTCGCTTGAACTGGGGCCGCTGTTTTTTTTTGTTGGCGATATGCGCGGGCTTTTTTGTCGTACTTTATGGTGGCAGCTGGCTGTGGAAGTGGGCCCTCTCGGTCGAGCTGAGTCAAGTCGATGCCTTGGAGCAAGTAAAAGTTCGCGGTGCTTTCAATGCCGTGACTGAAGAGGAGTTGCGAGAAGCGTTACTTCCGTATTTGAAAGCCGGCTTTTTCTCTGCCGATATCCAGGCGATGCAACGGACACTGCTTGCCAACCCCTGGATTACAGCCGCCGCGGTAAATAGACGTTGGCCGAAGGGTGTCGAGGTCGATATCAGTGAGGCACAGCCCCTTGCGGTTTGGGAGCAAGATAAATTATTGGTGGCGAGCGGTAAGTTATTGCCAAGGCCAGCACATATGAAAGTTCAGGCTTTGCCTGAGCTTGCCGGAGATGAAGAACTGGTAGAGCGTATTATGTCGCAATACCGAGCCCTCGCGGGGTTGCTTACCACGCGCGATATGGAAGTAAAGCGATTGTCATTTGATGACCTGGGTGGCTGGCATCTGGAATTGATGTCGGGAGTTGAATTAAAACTTGGTCATGATGCTTTGTTGGAGCGGGTTCACCGCTTCCTGTTTTTAAGTCGCGGTGTGTTGGCGCCACACTTACAAAAAGTAGCCAGCGTCGATGCGCGCTACAGCAATGCTATAGCGGTTCAGTGGAAAGACGAAAAAGAGTAAACATGGAGGCAGCCCGGGTGCTGCTTTACCGATAAAAGTTAAAGGCGAATGCTGAGTTTTGATCCAATAGAAGAACCTGAATCAGAACACAGCTCAGCGAGGTTGGTACAAAAATGACACAAGTATCCGATCAGCGCATGATTGTTGGACTGGATATTGGCACTTCCAAAGTGGTTGCTATTGTCGGAGAAGTATCCGCTACTGGGGCACTCAATATTGTCGGCATAGGCTCTCACCGTTCAACAGGAATGAAGAAGGGCGTGGTAGTTAATATTGAGTCGACCGTACAATCTATTCAGCGCGCCGTGGAGGAAGCTGAGTTGATGGCGGGCTGTGAAATTCATTCTGTTTTCGCAGGGATTGCGGGAAGTCACATTCGCAGCTTGAACTCTCACGGTATAGTTGCGATCAAGGATCGGGAAGTGACCAAGCAGGATCTCGATCGAGTGATTGATGCTGCGAGAGCAGTCGCGATACCGGCGGACCAGAAAATTTTGCACACCCTGCCGCAGGAATATCTGATTGATAATCAGGAAGGGGTTAAAGAACCACTGGGAATGTCCGGTGTACGCCTCGAGGCGAAAGTACATGTAGTCAGTGGTGCGGTTAATGCCGCACAAAATATTGAGAAATGTATTCGTCGTTGTGGTCTGGAAGTGGAGGATGTCATTCTCGAACAGTTGGCTTCGAGTTATGCCGTCCTGACCGAAGATGAGAAAGAGTTGGGAGTGTGTATGGTTGATATTGGTGGGGGAACCACCGATATCGCCGTATTTACAGGAGGCTCGATTCGTCATACAGGCGTAATCCCGATTGCTGGGGATCAGGTGACTAACGATATTGCGATGGCACTGCGTACGCCGACGCCTCACGCAGAGGATTTAAAGATCAAGTATGCCTGTGCGCTGGCAAAGCTTGCCCGTGAAGGTGAAACCATCAAGGTGCCGAGCGTGGGTGATCGGGCCCCGAGAGATTTGTCCAGGCAAGCACTGGCGGAGGTGGTTGAGCCTCGTTACGACGAATTGTTTACATTAGTGCAAGCGGAGCTGCGCCGTAGTGGCTTTGAAGACTTGTGTGCGGCGGGTGTGGTACTTACGGGCGGTTCTTCAAAAATGGAGGGCGCGGTGGAGCTGGCCGAGGAAATTTTTCATATGCCAGTACGACTTGCTGTACCACAAGGTATCGCCGGTTTGACGGATATCGTTAGCAATCCAATTTATTCCACAGGGGTTGGATTATTGATGTATGCGATGAAGCAAGAGGATCCTCGCGAGGGGAAAACTCAGCCCGCGCGCAACGATAATCAGTGGTGGGACAAGGTAAAGCACTGGTTCCGCGGTAATTTGTAATAACGTGCAACCAGATTTAGCCATACCGTGAGGGACTTTTTTTAGGCATGGCTGTAAAATTCGACATGAGCAAGAAAGGGGAACAGCAATGTTCGAACTAGTTGATAGTGTACAGGATAAGCCTGTCATCAAGGTAATTGGTGTTGGTGGCGGTGGTGGTAATGCTGTTAAGCATATGATCGCCAACGATGTTGAGGGCGTTGACTTTATCTGTGCAAATACGGATGCACAGGCTCTCAAAGATATTGAAGCCCGAACCATCCTGCAGCTGGGTAACACCATTACCCGCGGACTGGGAGCGGGTGCTAATCCGGATGTTGGCCGGCAGTCAGCTCTTGAGGATCGCGATCGCATTGCTGAAGTATTAAACGGTGCGGATATGGTATTTATTACTGCCGGTATGGGTGGTGGTACGGGTACTGGTGGTGCACCGATTGTCGCTGAGATTGCAAAGGAACTTGGCATTCTTACCGTTGCCGTGGTAACTCGCCCGTTTAAGATTGAGGGGCGCAAACGCACAGTGGTGGCGGAAGAGGGCATCCTCGAGCTGCGCGATAAAGTCGACTCCCTGATTACTATCCCCAATGATCGTTTGCTAGAAGTGCTCGGTAACAAGATCACAATGAAGTCCGCTTATAAAGAAGCGGATAACGTATTGCTCGGGGCTGTACAGGGTATTGCGGATCTTATGATTCGCCCCGGCATCATGAATGTGGACTTTGCCGATGTGCGCACTGTGATGTCTGAAATGGGCATGGCAATGATGGGTTCAGGTTCTGCTATCGGTGAAAACCGAGCGCGCGAAGCGGCTGAGAAAGCGGTACGCAGTCCGTTACTGGACAACGTGAACCTGGCTGGTGCTCGCGGTATTCTGGTGAATATCATTACTGGCAGTGAAGAAGCTGGCTGCCAGGAACTCACCCTGGGTGAATACTCTGAGGTGGGTGAGATTGTTCAGGAGATCGCTTCTGATGAGGCAACCGTGGTTATTGGCACAGCAGTAGACGACAAGCTCGGTGACGAGATGCGTGTGACGGTGGTGGCTGCAGGTCTCGGTGAAGGTAGCTCAGCAGCGCGTCCGGCCAAAGTTGTGGACAACACCCGTCGCCCAGAATCCCGTGAATCACTGCGTGAAAGCCGTGAAAGTCGTGAAAGCCGCGACAGTCACAGCGCCCACGCTCCGGGTATGGCGGGCCGCGAGACGATTGATCCGCGTCCCCGGGTAGAGGTGGAGCGTCCTAAGCGTCCCGCACCGGCCCTGAATCCGGCTGATGCGGATATGGAATACCTGGATATTCCCGCATTTCTGCGCCGTCAGGCGGATTGATATAAGGGTACCGCAGGGGGATAACACCGCTCATGTCTGCCCAGTTGTTGGCTGGGTATTGCCGCTGCGGTGCGGATTTTACTTGAGCTCACCTTGTCGAATGGGTGAGCTTTTGCCTTAACTTGGAAAATTTGTTAAATCAAAACTGGTAGGTCACAATAGATATATAAAATAATTAACAATTATTAACCGTGCTTGCGGAGCTCACGATCTTAGAATGCTGTCTTATCGACTATGCGTTGGCGCTGCAATCTTTGCTTGATCTATCCTCAATAAGGTAGGTGGTGCTCTGTTGTGGTGACCACTCGCCCACAATTGGTATTGGCGTCGCAATTATGCTAGTATCGATGGCTTGCTACGCCTTGGACGCGTAGCCCACCGACGGGGAAAAGATAGTTTCATGATCAAACAGCGCACGCTTAAGAATGCTATTCGCGCCACTGGCGTAGGTCTGCACACTGGCAAGAAGGTTGTACTTACCCTTAAACCCGCGCCCGTAGACACTGGTATCGTGTTCCGTAGAACCGACTTGGATCCAGCGGTGGAAATCGAGGCCCGTGCAGAAAATGTCGGTGACACACTTCTATCGACCACCCTGGAAAAGGGTGATGTCCGCATTGCTACGGTTGAGCATCTGCTCTCGGCAATGGCGGGTCTCGGTATTGATAACGCTATCGTCGAGTTGTCTGCCCAAGAAGTGCCTATTATGGACGGCAGTGCCGGGCCATTTGTTTTCCTGATCCAGTCTGCCGGTATTCAGGAGCAAACCGCTCCGAAGAAATTCTTGCGTATTAAGAAACCGGTTACGGTGGAAGAGGGCGATAAAGTAGCCAGCTTCCTACCTTTCAATGGTTTCAAAGTTTCCTTCACTATCGATTTTGATCACCCGGTATTCCAAGGTCGCAATCTGAGTTCCTCGGTGGACTTCTCCAGCACCTCCTTTGTGAAAGAGGTGAGTCGTGCGCGCACCTTTGGTTTTATGCATGAGATTGAATACCTGCGCTCCAAAGGTTTGGTTCAGGGTGGCTCTGTTGATAACGCAATCGTAATAGATCAATACCGCATTCTTAATGAAGGTGGCTTGCGTTATGAAGACGAATTTGTGAAGCATAAAATTCTGGATGCCATTGGTGATCTGTACCTTCTGGGCACCAGCTTGATTGGTGAGTTCAAGGCCTTTAAATCCGGCCATGCGTTGAACAATAAATCCCTGCGCAATTTGATGGCGCAAAAAGATGCGTGGGAAATGGTCACCTTTGAGGGTGAGCAGGAAGCGCCAATCTCCTATATCAAGCCTATCCTGGCGGTTTGATAGTTTTGTAAGAAGCCGGCATTATTGTGTCGGCTTTTTTGTATGATTGTTTCACAGAGAAGCTCAATAGATTTCTGGTACCCTTATTGGTTTGGCGCCCTGGCTTATCTGCTGAAAGTTGATAGAGAGCGTGAATTGCCCGCTCTGCTGGGGGACTAATGAAAACTAAAAAAATGTCGAACTCCTCACGCTTCCTATGAAAGTAATACTAGTCAATGAGCGCGGCGCGACTCGCAGCTTGAACTTTGGTGGTCTGAGTAAAGCCCTATTGGGCTTATGCTTGCTCAGTCTGCCAGTCGGCGCATTTCTGTTGGGCGCTAACCTCCCTGTCACCGAGACTGACTTATTTGACTCCCGCACTGCCAAAGCTTGGAATCGTGCGCTGCGTAAGCAGCAGGGTGAAATAGAAGAAGCAGACAGAGAGGCCCGAGAGCAGTTGGCTGCCCTAACGGTCAAGCTGGCTGAATTGCAGGCGCGCCTGACTCGCATCGATGCCTTGGGTGAGCGACTGACGTCGGTGGCGAATCTTGATGAAGGGGAGTTTGAGTTCGGCAGTACACCAGCGATAGGGGGACCTGAAGACCCAGGGATCGCCGGTACTTCGGAGCTGCCCTACCAGCCCCCCGAGTTTCTGGATGTTATTGGAGATCTCTCGCACCAGATTGAAGATCGCCAGATGCAGCTGGATACGCTTGAGTCTCTGATGGCTAACCTCAAGCTTGAGGATGAGCAATTTCTTGCGGGCCGCCCTATTAATAAAGGTTGGATGTCCTCTCGCTACGGCTATCGCACAGATCCATTTAGCGGTCGCAGAACCTGGCACAAAGGCGTCGACTTTGCCGGCAAGATGGGCTCCGACATCGTTTCAGTTGCTGCCGGTGTGGTTACTTGGGCCGATGAACGGCATGGCTATGGCCAGCTTGTTGAAATCAATCATGGCAATGGCTACTCAACCCGTTATGGGCATAACAGCGACCTCAAGGTGGGGCTCGGTGATGTAGTCAAGAAGGGGCAGGTGATAGCCCAAATGGGTTCCAGTGGGCGCTCAACGGGGCCTCACGTACATTTCGAAATCTACAAGAACAATCGCACGGTCGACCCGGCCAGCTACATCCGCCGCACAGGCAGATAAGAACTATCCTTCTTTTGCGCACAATAGCCGGCAACTTGGCATAGGAGTTGCCACCGCTTGCGCCTTCCTGTTTACTTGCATCCCTCGCATAAAGGAGCGTCGGTGCATTGATCTGCCCGGTATTAGCGCCGACAGCGCAAATAAGATAAGTGGTTTCTAGATAATGATTGGCAAACTGATTAAATCGGTCTTTGGTTCTAAAAATGACCGCGAGCTGAAGCGGATGCAACGCGTCGTGGAAAAGGTCAACGCGCTGGAAGAGGGTTTCCAGAAGCTCGATGATGCAGGTCTTCGCGCAAAAACAGATGAATTTAAGCAGCGCCTGGCAGATGGGGTGAAATTGGACCAGATTCTGCCCGAGGCATTTGCTGCGGTGCGTGAAGCGGGTCGTCGAGCACTGGGAATGCGTCACTTTGATGTTCAGTTGATCGGTGGTATGACTCTGCACGAAGGGCGCATCGCGGAAATGCGTACCGGTGAGGGTAAAACCCTGGTTGCGACTCTTCCGGCCTACTTGAACGCTCTGGAAGACAAGGGCGTTCATATTATAACCGTGAACGATTACCTGGCGGCACGGGATGCCAACTGGATGCGTCCGGTGTATGAGTTCCTGGGGATGAGCGTGGGGGTTATCGCTTCCCAGCAGCCACCAGAAGATAAAAAAGCGGCGTACCAGGCCGATATTACCTACGGTACCAATAACGAATTCGGTTTCGATTACCTGCGTGACAATATGGTGTTGCGCAAAGAAGACCGCACACAGCGCCCGCAGAATTTCGCCATTGTTGATGAAGTGGACTCGATCCTGATCGACGAAGCGCGTACGCCACTGATTATTTCCGGTGCCGCAGAGGATTCTTCCCATCTTTATCTGGCCATGAACAAGCTGGTGCCTCAGCTTGAGCGTGCAGAAGAGGGGGGTGAGGGACACTATACGGTCGATGAGAAAACTCGCCAGGTAGAGCTGACCGAGCAGGGTCACCTCTTGGTTGAGGATCTGCTGTCAGGCAGTGGCCTAATGAAAGATGATCAGTCACTCTACGCTCCCGGCAATCTCGGCTTGTTGCATCATGTGCACGCAGCCCTGCGGGCCCATGTGCTGTTTAATCGCGATGTGGATTACATTGTGCAAAACGGCCAGGTGGTGTTGATCGACGAACATACTGGTCGAACCATGCCGGGCCGTCGACTTTCTGAAGGTTTGCACCAGGCGTTGGAAGCGAAAGAAACGGTGCAGATCCAGAGCGAAAGTCAGACTCTTGCCTCCACCACATTCCAGAACCTGTTCCGATTTTATCCCAAGCTCGCGGGCATGACCGGTACAGCGGATACTGAGGCTTTCGAATTCCAGCAAATTTACGGTCTGGACGTGGTGGTGATCCCCGCGAATAAATCGATTCAGCGTGAGGATCTCAATGATCTGGTTTACCTGAGTCAAGAAGAGAAGATGGAAGCCATCATTGAGGATGTAAAGCTCTGCCGTGAAAAGCAGGCGCCAATCCTTGTGGGTACCGCCTCTATCGAAACCTCGGAAGAAATGTCCCGCAGATTGCAGAAAGCGGGGATCGAGCACCAGGTCCTCAACGCCAAATATCATGAGCATGAAGCGCAGATCATTGCCCAGGCGGGCAGTCCGGGTGCTGTAACTATCGCCACTAATATGGCAGGTCGCGGTACCGACATCGTGCTCGGTGGTAACTGGGAGGCAGAAGCTACCGCGCTTCGTGAGGAGAAGGGCCGCGAGCTGACCGACGCCGAATTGTTGGCGGTTAAAGAAGATTGGCAGAAGCGCCACGATCTGGTGATCAAAGCGGGTGGCCTGCATATTGTTGGTACCGAGCGCCACGAATCCCGCCGTATTGATAACCAGCTGCGCGGTCGTGCCGGCCGCCAGGGCGATCCGGGTGTTACCCGCTTTTACCTATCACTGGAAGATAGCTTGATGCGGATCTTTGCCTCCGATCGGGTGAAGAACTTTATGCAGATGTTGGGTATGGAGCGCGGCGAGGCGATCGAGCACCGCATGGTGTCGAATGCTATCGAGAAGGCTCAGCGCCGTGTTGAAGGCCGCAACTTCGATATTCGTAAGCAGTTGCTGGAATACGATGATGTGGCCAACGATCAGCGCCAGGTGATTTACGGTCAGCGTAATGAGTTGCTGGAAGCTGAAAATATCAGTGAGACCATTTCGGCCATTCGCGAAGATGTGGTGAACGGAATTGTCTCCGGTTCTGTGCCTCCACAGAGTGTGGAGGAGCAGTGGGATATCCCCGGTCTGGAGCAGCAGCTCTCCGGTGAGCTGGCTGTTGAGCTGCCGGTACAGAAATGGCTCGATGACGACCGCACTCTGCATGAGGAGAGTTTGCGCGAGAAGATCACCATTGCTGCGCAGGCAGCCTACGCAGCAAAAGTTGCCCGTATTGGCGAATCCTCCGATGATGCCAATTTGATGCCGACCATTGAACGGCAGATTATGCTGCAGGTTCTGGATCAGCTCTGGAAAGAACACCTTTCCAGTATGGATCACCTGCGAGCGGGTATCGGATTGCGCGCTTATGCCAATAAAAATCCCAAGCAGGAGTTTAAGCGCGAGTCATTCCACCTGTTCCAGAGCATGCTGGAAAACCTCAAACACGAAGTGGTGCGTATCCTCGCTCATGTTGAACCGATGACTCGCGAGCAAGCGGAGGAGATGGAGCAGCGCCGCCTTGATGAGCAGCGTCAGCAGCAGCTGGAACTGCAGCATGCCGAAGCTTCAGCGTTGCCCCAGGGTGAGCCCCAAGGTCAGCAGTCTGCAGCTCCAGTGCCTGAGCGTCGCGGTCCCAAGGTAGGCCGCAATGACCCATGCCCATGCGGTTCCGGCAAGAAATATAAGCAGTGTCACGGCAAGCTGGCCCCTTCTGCCCAGAGTTAATGCTTGAGATTGGCTTAAGGCAGCTTTAACAAGAAAATACCCCGCTTGCGGGGTATTTTTTTATAAAGTTAAAAAATTATCTGCGGTTTTTATCGTAAATTCCGCAGAAAGGTTTATTTTGTGCTTGCCTTGATACAAGGCGGCTTTGATAATGTCTCCTTTCTATGATTGCCGCCGCTGTTTTTTGTGAGTCGAAACAAAGATTCTCGGAGTGCTGCCGCAGCCTTAAAGCGTTGTTGTTATGCCTGAATTATCCATACCCTCTGTACAGGGGATTCGCCTTGCCAGTGTGCCCGCCAAGATTAAGGATTGGGAACGCAATGACTTACTGTTAATTGAGTTGGCGGAAGGCGCTTCTGTCGCGGCAACCTTCACCCAGAACACGTTTTGTGCAGCCCCGGTAATTGTGGCCAAAGAGCATATTGGCAAAGGTGCGATACGAGCTTTACTGGTCAATGCGGGTAATGCCAACGCGGCCACCGGTTTAAAAGGGTTGGTGGATACGCGAGCCACCTGTGATGCGGTAGCGGAGGCGTTGCAAATCCATGCGGAGCAAGTATTGCCTTTTAGTACCGGCGTGATTGGTGAGCATCTACCCGTGCAGAAGTTACTCGATGCGATACCGGCTGCGGCCCGGCAGCTCAACGCAGTGGGTTGGCAGCAAGCGGCCGAGGCCATTATGACGACCGATACGCGGCCCAAAACCGCCAGCCGAACGGTGCAGATCAATGGTGAACTAATTACGGTGGTGGGGATTGCCAAGGGCTCGGGCATGATCCAGCCGAATATGGCCACTATGCTGGCCTATGTCGCCACAGATGCAGCGGTGGAGCAGTCGCTATTAGATCAGATGGTGCGTGAAGCGGTTAATGTATCCTTTAATCGTATCAGCGTAGATGGGGACACATCTACTAATGATGCCTGTGTACTGGTGGCAACCGGTGTGCGGGGAGAGTTGCTCAAGAGTGATGACGATACTGCTTATCGGGATCTACTGGAAGCCATGATCCAGATCCATATCGAGCTGGCGCAGGCGGTTGTCAAAGACGGTGAAGGGGCAACTAAATTTGTTACCGTGCAAGTGGACGCAGCGCAAAGTAGTGAGGAGGCCCTGAAAGTTGCTTTTGAGGTAGGCAATTCCCCCCTGGTTAAAACCGCACTTTACGCTTCAGACCCCAATTGGGGGCGTTTGGTCATGGCAATTGGCAATGCGATTGAGGGGAACCTGGATACGGATAAGGTCAATATTTTTCTGGATAAGGTACAGGTGGTTAGTGCTGGAGGTCGTGCCCAAGAGTACCGGGAGGAAAGTGGAGAACAGGTATTTTCACAACCTGAATTTCTTATTCGTATTGAGCTGGGGCGCGGTCAATGCAGTGAACATATCTGGACCTGTGACTTCTCCCATGAGTATGTCACCATCAATGCTGAGTACCGGACCTGAGAGGTTAAAGTGAGTAAGGTTGTCCATGTCGCCGTAGGGGTGGTGTTTCGAGCGGATGGCAAGATTCTGATTGCCCGCCGCCCGGATCATTTACATATGGGGGGGCGCTGGGAGTTTCCCGGTGGCAAGGTGGAGGTCGGAGAAACGGTACAAGACGCCCTCTGCCGGGAGCTATTGGAAGAGGTGGCTATCGAGGTACAGCAACTTCAGCCCTTGCTGGAAGTTCGCCACGACTACCCTGACAAGACCGTACTACTGGATACCTGGCAAGTGACACAGTTTTCTGGCGAAGCCCGAGGGCAAGAGCAGCAGGACATCCAATGGGTTTCCATTGCCGAATTGGATAAGTTTCAATTCCCTGATGCTAACCAGGCCATTATTGACGCGGTTAAAGCCAACTTTTCTTAATTCCTGCCTCTTACCGGCCATCCTACACAAAACGGTTTTTGCAAGAACAGCGCTTCACTCCTTGGGAAGATTACCGGCAAGTAGCTTCTCAAGGAGTGTCAGCACAGTCCTAGTGACGGGGTTTGTTGGGATCTAAGTCATCACTCAAAACATCGTCATACACAGGTTGCCCTGGAATTTTATGCCCCTCGCTGGCCCATTCGCCAAGGTCAATCAGCTTGCAGCGCTCGCTGCAAAAGGGCTTAAAGGGGAACTTGTCGCCCCACTCGATCGGTTTTTTACAGGTGGGGCAATTGAGTGTGGGGGCTTGTTTAGAATTGGTCATAGGGTAATTCAGGTTTTAAAGTGTATCGGGAGGGCAATTTTGCGGTAGCAATTTTACGATAGTAACTCGGGCCAGACAGCTAGGCTCGAGCTAATTGCAGGTATTTCTGGTGTAGTTGCTCTACCTGGGCCTTAAGCGCTCTAAGGCCGCTAGTATTATCCAGCCTATCATCGGCTTTATCGAGCCGCTGTTCCCTTGTCATCTGTGCAGCCATAATTTTACGAATTTGCTCTCGCTGGCTGTTATCTCTAGCACTGGCGCGCTCAAGCTGTAAGGTTTCCGGCAAGTCAACCACACAAATCCGATCGACCAGTTGGTGCTGCCCAGACTCTATCAGCAAGGGGGATTCCAGTATCGCGTAGGCCCCCTGACTCCGGCTCAGCGAGGAAATGATCTCTGCCCTGATCAATGGATGTAACAGGCTCTCCAGCCACTTTCGCTCATGGGCATTACTGAATATCAGTGTACGTAACTTGCCCCGATTGAGTTCGCCACTCTCGAACAACACATCGGCACCAAAGTGTTGGGCAATCTGCTCCAATGCAGGCCTACCGGGTTGTACAACAACTCTCGCCGCCCAGTCTGCATCGACAACATGAATTCCCAGATCACGGAAATATCCCGCGGCTGCGGACTTACCGCTGCCGATTCCGCCGGTTAGGCCTACAGTAAACAATCGTTATCCTCCGAGAGAAGCGCCAGGGGCCAAAAGCAAAAACCCCGGCCAGGGATCTGGCCGGGGTTATAGTAATGCAACTTGATCAACAAGAGTGAGCGAGAGGTTTTAGCCGGTAAGCCCTGAGACGTTGAGATACCAGCCTATTATCTGATCCCCCCATAGCATCGCGATCCAGCCGGCACCGGCGAGGTAGGGGCCAAAAGCAATAGGCAGGTTTCGATCCCGCCCCATGGCAAGGCTCCAGGCAATCCCGATAATGGCGCCCACTGCCGCGGAAAGCAGTATCACCAAGGGCAATATCTGCCAGCCAAACCAAGCGCCGATAGCCGCGAGAATTTTAAAATCCCCAGCTCCCATGCCGTCTTTACCGGTGACAATTTTAAAGATATGGAACACCAGCCACAGCGATAGATAGCCAGCGATAGCACCGATCACGGCATCCTGCAGGCTTGTAAACACCCCTCCAATATTGATCAGCAATCCGACCCAGAGAAGGGGTAGGGTAATATTGTCAGGCAGCAACTGTTTGTCAAAATCGATACCTGTAAGAGCAACTAGCGCCCAGGTAAAGAAGCATCCCGCCAAGGCTTGCCAGGTAAAGCCCAGCTGCCAGACAACAATCGCGGTCAAAATGCCCGTCGCCAACTCCACCAGTGGGTAGCGCTTGGAGATAGGGGTGCCGCAAGAGCCGCATTTACCGCGGAGTAGCAAATAGCTAATGACTGGAATGTTCTGCCAGGCTTTGATTTCCACCTTGCACTTGGGACAGTGGGAGTGCGGTAAAATCAGGTTAAAGGGCTTGTTGAGTTCCTCTTGCTCCGCAGGCGTGGGTTTGGTATCAAAGTAGCTAAAGAAATCCCGCTTGTAGTCCCGCTCCATGATGACAGGGAGGCGCATGATAACGACGTTGAGGAAGCTGCCTATGAGTAGGCCTAAAATAAAGGCGCTGCTAAGGAGCAGCGCTGGGTATAGAGTGAAATTCCCTAGCATCTTTATTAAACAACTTGCCCGAGTTGGAAGATAGGAAGGTACATCGCGATCATGAGCCCACCGACTAAAATACCCAGAACAGCCATAATTAGCGGTTCAAGCAGAGTGGTGAGATTGTCGACCATATTGTCGACTGCCTCTTCATAATAATCAGCAGCCTTAGCTAACATTTCATCTAGTGCGCCAGACTCCTCACCAATAGCTGTCATTTGTACAAGCATGGTCGGGTAGAGCCCTGAGGAGCGAAGGGCAGCATTGAGAGGTATGCCTGTGGCTACTGAGTCCCGAATCTTCAACGTTGCCTCCGCGTAAAGGCTATTGCCTGTCGCCCCTGCTACAGATTTAAGAGCGTCAATAAGTGGAACACCTGCGGCAAAGGTGGTGGATAGCGTTCGAGCAAACCTCGCTGAGATTGAGTTATAGGTGATGCTCCCCAATACTGGGAGTTTTAAAATTAGCCGGTCAAAAAATTCAGCTACTTTTTTATTGCGTTTTTTTGCTTCAACAGTGCCGCCAATACCGATGACTATAAACATTAAGGCTATAATCCAATTCGCCTGCATCCATTCAGACATTCCTACTACAAGTTGTGTGAATGCAGGAAGCTCCGCCCCAAAGCTTGAAAAAGTTTGTGCAAACTGGGGTACGACTTTGATTAGCAGAATTGATGTGACGACAATGGCTACCACAATTACCGCTATAGGGTAAGTCATGGCCTTTTTAATTTTTGCTTTTAAGGATTCGGTCTTTTCTTTATAGGTAGCAATCCTGTCTAGCATAGTCTCCAGCGCACCAGATTGTTCTCCAGCGGCGACCAAGTTGCAGAATAGAGCATCAAAATAGAGGGGGTGTTTTCGTAGGGCATCTGCAAATGCGGTACCGGAGGCAACTTCATCGCGGACTTTAAAAATTAGCTCTTTAACCCCTTGGTTGTCCAGACCGTCGGCAACAATTTCAAAGCTTTGTACCAGTGGTACACCTGCCTTCATCATGGTAGCCATCTGGCGGGTAAAGAGTGCGATATCTGCAGGTTTTACTTTTTTCTTACCGCCACCAAATAGTGGCTTGGGTTTCTTTTGCACCCGGTTGGCAATAATCCCCTGTTTGCGCAGCTGGGCCTTAATCAGGGCTGGGCTGGTACCGTTGATCTCCCCTTGAACCTTGGTTCCCTTGCCATCCACACCTTTATAGATATATTCAACTGCTGTGGCATTAGCCATAATTACTTTTCCTGCTTCTTATCTCTTGCCAAAGGTTACTAAACTTGTGAGAGATAACCCTCTACGTTTTAACTTCTTACCGGTAATACGCTGCTGAATAAAACATCTAGCATCATTCCGGCGAAAGCCGGATTCCAGTTCCTAAAGCTGCATTCAATCCTTAGTTACCCGATTAGCCTCCTCCAGGCTCGTAACCCCCATCACAACCTTGCGTAAGGCTGAAAGCCGTAGATTACTAAAGCCTTCTGCCCTAGCTTGATCCGCAATCTGAATGGAGTTACCGCCCTCCATTATAATTCTGGAGATGCTATCAGTGATGCGAACCACTTCATACACGCCTACGCGACCCTTATAGCCCTTTGAGCAATGTTCACAACCTATAGGTTGGTATACCGTCCACTTATCTTGAGGGATGGTGACTGTTGAGAAGCCTTCAGCTTCCAGTACTTCACTTGGTAATGTCACTGGTTTTTTGCACTTACTGCACAGTCTTCGCGCCAAGCGCTGGGCAATAATAACACTGACTGAAGTGGCAATATTGAAAGTGGGAACGCCCATATTCATTAGGCGGGTGAGGGTTTCCGGGGCTGAGTTGGTATGTAGTGTGGACAGCACCAAGTGCCCAGTCTGGGCCGCTTTAATCGCTATTTCGGCGGTTTCCAGATCCCGGATCTCTCCCACCATAACGATATCGGGGTCCTGCCGCAGGAAGGAACGCAGTGCCTCAGCAAAGTTAAGGCCCACTTTGGTGGAGACGTTTACCTGATTGATACCTTCCAGGTTAATTTCTACCGGGTCCTCGGCAGTAGAGATATTGAGTTCTGGGGTGTTTAGGATATTCAGGCCGGTGTAGAGCGAGACCGTTTTGCCGGAGCCTGTGGGGCCGGTAACCAGGATCATGCCCTGGGGTTGAGCCAAGGCATCCATGTAGATTTGTTTTTGTGCGTCCTCATAACCGAGCGCGTCGATTCCCAGTTTGGCAGAGGAGGGGTCGAGGATTCGTAGAACTATTTTCTCGCCCCAAAGCGTGGGCAAGCTGTTTACTCGGAAATCGATGGCTTTGGTTTTGGATAGCTTCATTTTGATGCGGCCATCCTGTGGCACTCGCTTCTCAGAGATATCCATTTTAGACATCACCTTTAAGCGGGCGGAAAGCCGGTTTGCCAGCTGAATTGGCGGCTTGGCTATCTCGTGTAATATGCCATCGGTTCGGAACCTGACTCGGTAAGTCTTCTCGTAGGGCTCGAAGTGGATATCAGAGGCTCCTGTGCGGATTGCATCCAAGAGTAGTTTGTTAACAAAGCGCACAACGGGGGCCTCATCTCCTCCGGGTTCATCTTCATTGTTGCGATCCGGCTCATTGTTGTCGATATCCAGCGCGTCGAGTTCTTCATCGTCCACGCCATCGAGCCCGGCACCCATATCGTCATTTTGCGAGAGGTAGCTTTCAATTGCCTTTGCTAATTTGTCAGCCTCAACCAGAATGGCATCGGTGTTTAGACCGGTATTGAAGTTTATCTCATCCAGCGCTGCCAAGTTGGTGGGGTCTGCTACTGCCACAAAGAGGCGATTGCCACGCTTGTAAAGGGGGAGTGTAAAGTGCTTGCTGATTAATTTTTCAGCAATGATATCTTTGGGGATAAGCTCGAAATTATAGCTGCTCAGTTCGAATAAAGGCGTGCCAAATGCGAGTGAGGCAATATTGGCTAGCTCCCTGGCCGAGACCAGTTTAGCCTCCACGGCATGTTGGGCAAAAGTCTGTTTTTCTCTGCGAGCCGCTTTGAGTGCTGAAGCTGCCGTTGCTTCATCAAGAACTTGGTCTGCAACCAAGCGTTTCGCCAGACCGCTAAGGAGGGGAGTTGTCATGGGTTGGGGTGCCAGATAGTGTTATTGCAGAGTTTATGCCCACATGTTTTGCTGGATTGAGGTGGGTTGCTACTAAGGGCGTAGCTTGGGTAAATATAACGAATTAGTTGAAGTGAGCCAAATCAGATGCGCGAGGTTGCTACATATATTAAAGGCAAAAAATCCCTGCTGACAATTTGTGTCACTGATTGGCGAATAGTGACACATAGTGCTGGTCATTAGTGAGCATATTTCTAAGGTGATTCACTTTTCAACCGTAGTGGTTTGAACTTGCGTTAGCTTGCAAGAATTGGCATAAACCTTGTATCTTGTTCCGTGACTTCCTCACAGGATGTACGTCCTTGCGGAAATCGCATCTACCTAAAGTCTGTATGGAGACGGTTACAATGAAAAAACAACAGGGTTTTACTCTTATTGAATTAATGATCGTAGTGGCGATCATTGGTATTCTGGCCGCAGTGGCACTGCCGGCCTATCAGGATTATACCGTTCGCGGTCGTGTGTCAGAGGGATTGTTAGCTGCTGCAGCGGCAAAAATTAATGTTGCAGATGTATTGGCAAACGGTAATGTGAGAGGTGCAGCAACCGGTTATGCGACGGGTTATACTTCTCCTACCACAACCGACAATGTGACAGGTGTCGCAATTACTCCTGCTACTGGAGAAATTATTGTTACTATGAGCGCTGCTGCGGGGAACGGTAACTTAACCTTTACCCCTAACTCGCCAATAGGAACTCCACTGCCTGCTGGTGCTGCTGCATTCACCCCGCCCACAGATTCTATTGCTTGGCGTTGCGCTGCCGCAGGTGCAGTCGCAGGCGCCTGGGCTGGTATTACAGCAGGTTCTTTGCCCGCTCGATTTGCACCTACTGAATGTCAGTAAGTTTCTTCCGTAATAGGTAAATACGTAAGGGTCTGTTGGTTAGCAGGCCCTTGTTTAGTTTTATAGTTACAGCTTTTATTTGAAAAATGTTTTTTTTAAAAAAAATAAACAATCGATGGTCTGCATTTTTTCTGCATCTAATTGTAAGTTTTCTGATTTTTTTAGTGTTGTCCAGTATTATCCGTTTTGTCTGGTTTCCCGGATTTCTGTTTGAGGTGGACGGTGGGTTGCAAGGGATAACGTTGATAGCTGGGGTTGATATTGTGGTCGGTCCAATATTGACTTTATTGATTTTTAATGTTGCAAAAAAAGAACTTTCCAGAGATATGTTGATCATTGCTGTTATGCAGTTTGCTTGTATTTGCGGAGGGATGGCAGTAGTAGAGCATTCTCGCCCAATCGCCGTTGTGTTTCTTGATGGTAAGTATGTGACTGTAAATCGTCATTCATTTGAGCAGTCAAGAATGGATATGCCTGGGTTTGACTCTTTTATTTCGGGTTTTGGTCCTGCTTGGGTTTACGTAAATTTGCCAGATGATAGCAAGGATGTGATCATTCAGGCATGGTCCTTTTTTGGGCGTAATATTGCCACCAATACGGAGCTCTATGAGCCTTATGAGAATGCTATTGGTAGATTGACAGAATATGGCATCCTAAATGATAGGGGTTCGGTAGAAATTGATTATTCGGGCCGTTATTTTTTTGGGGTGGTCGATGTAAATGTAGCCAGTGGGGAAATAGTTGGACTGATTTCAAAAGAAAAATACTAGTCGATACTTTTAATGACCTGCATCCAACTCTGAAGTGTATTACCCTTTAGGCTGCTTAAGCGGCCACATATTCTCCCAATATCTGCCTAGCAGGCTGTTGAAATGAGTACCTGAATTAATATTTAGGTCGCAGAAAAAATGAAATTTCCGAGCTCCTTTTCTAAATCAATCCTGATTAGGGTGTTTTTTAGCCAAAAATCGTTAAATCAACTAAAATCTTCGCGTTTTCTTGCCCTTTCCCATTCAGCAGGCGGATTGATTCTGTAAATTTTTCATTCGGGTAAGATTCCACCCAATAAATGTCATATTGAAAACCTCGTTTACACGATCTAAACCGCGCACTTTGATTTGCCGAATCAGTCCTATGGTTTTGCCTCATCCAAAACCTTCCTCAATTCGTTTGCGAACTTTCATGCTGGCTTGATAGCCAGTGTGACGAGTTGTCCTCCCGTCAATTGCCGATCCTCCTGGCCGTTTATTATTCTGAGCAACATGAGGCGTGACTCCCAAACCTCTGCAGGACTCTACGAATCCACGAGTGTCATAACCTTTATCCGCACCAACTGTCTTGACTTTTGAATCCGGTAATTCCGCAAGCATATCAAGCGCTGTTTCCCTCTCTGCGGCAGGGCTGCCCCATATAAATCGGTGTAAAAACGAACAAAATAGACCTAGAATAGCCATCTTTTTTGAAGCATAGAGTGTTTTTTAGACAAAATGGATAGCGTTAGCCTTTTACATCACTTTGACGACATGGACGATCCTCGAGTTGATCGGCGCAAGTTGCACGCCCTGCCCGATATTTTACTTATCA
>NZ_JALBWM010000139.1 GCF_023895975.1 Microbulbifer okhotskensis | reverse complement strand
CGACTACCAATAATCCACTAGCAAGAGCGGTTACACAGAATTATTTACACCCTCTGACTATGGGGCTATAGCTGTATGAAACTGTCCGAAGTGTTGTTATTCAACAGAATTTAAGCTCTATTTTGGAGAAAAGGCAACCGCCGAAAACGCCTGATACTGACTCAGAAACACCTCACCAGATAGTTTTTGAAGGAAATTACTCTTTACCAGCCGATCCATGACCGGTCCTTTAACTTCAGACAGGTGAAACTTGACTCCTTTATTCGACAGGTTAGTGCTGATGGACTCCAATACTTCCAGGGCGCTCCAATCTATCTCATTAACCGCGCTACACATCAAAATTACATGCTTAATTCGATGCTCGCTGGAAAGGTTTGTATAGATACGCTCCTCTAGCACACCAACATTGGAGAAGATTAAACGACCATCCACACGAAAAGTAAGAACTTCAGGAGTAGTTTTTACGTTGTGTCGATAGATATTTCGAAAATGCTCGGTACCCTCCACCAACCCCACTTCTGCAATATGGGGCTTTGATGCCCGGTAGATAAACAGCAACAGCGAAGCCCCCACCCCACAGGCTACGCCTTGCTCAACCCCTAATAATAGGGTGGCCGCAATAGTTAGCAATACGGCAATAAAGTCAGTTTTGGAGAAGTGCCAAGTCTTTCGCAAAATCGAAAAATCCACCAGTGAAAGAACAGCGACAATAATGGTGGCGGCCAGTGTAGTTTTGGGAAGGTAGTAAAGAAGCGGCGTCAGAAAAACTGTAGCCAGCCCAATAGCGACCGCAGTAAACAAGCTGGCAAACTGGGTTTGTGCACCGGCGGCATCATTTACTACTGAGCGGGAAAAACCGCCACTTACCGGAAAGCCGCCGGAAAGTCCCGACCCTATATTGGCCAACCCCAACGCCACCAACTCCTGGCTTGAGTCAATTCTGTGTCGACGTTTTGCAGCCAATGTCTTTGCCACAGATATGGATTCGACATAACCAATAAGCGCAATCATCAATGCGGGTACTGCCAGTGGCTGCAGCAGAGCGAAAGACAAAGTCGGCCAAGTGAATTGCGGCAGGCCGGCAGGAATAGCGCCAACGAGCGCCACCTCCCGCGCCTCATAATCCAGCCAATAAGACAATCCGATGGTTGCCAGGACACACGCAGCCGGTGCGGCTTTTGCCGCCAATTCCGCATTGGGCACCGCCATTCCCAATTTTTGGAGCCACTGCGCTGCGTAGGCGCGAGCTAAATAGAGAAACATAATCACCCCCACCCCAATAGCCAGGGTCAGCGCATGATGACGGCTGAAACTCTCAAGTAGCGACGGCACAAGCTCCAGCAAGGTATCCCCCCCGGCTGTCACTCCGAGCAAATGACGCAGCTGGCTGAGCGCGATCAGTAGAGCTGAGGCGGTAATAAAGCCAGAGATCACCGGGTGCGAAAGAAAATTGGCAAGAACGCCTAGGCGCAATCCCCCCAAGAGAGTCAACCCCCCCCCAGACAGTAGCGCCAGCATCGCTGCGGCAGTCACATAGTCCACCTCCCCACGAGCCGTCACCTCACCTAAAGCCGCGGCACTCATCAAGGAAATGACGGCAACCGGTCCCACCGACAAGGTTCGACTGGAGCCCAATACTCCATAAACTACGAGAGGCACCATACTCGCATAAAGCCCCACTTCAGCAGGCAAACCGGCAAGCAGGGCATAGGCGAGCGATTGGGGGATCAGGAGCATGGTGACAATCACAGCCGCCAACAAGTCACGATTTAATGTTTGCCGGTCGTAGGATTGGGCAGTGGTCAAAATGGGGAACCACCGAGAGAGATACTGCATCAGCATAATTATTGGCTTTCCACGCTCTCAGATCTTGGACCTGGCACTCACCTTTTGGCTCGACAGGGTATTAAACAAAGCAATGCCGGCACTGGCAAATACCGCAAAAAAATATACTTACGCTTCAACCGTTAACAGTACAGCGCCAATATCAAATCCAGCCGCACTAGCTTGGCTGTGGAGTTGCTTTTTATCTGCGCCCATCATAATTCTTGCTCCTGCCCAAAGCTGGCTGGAGCGATTACCGGTCCGGCAAAATGCATGTATTTTTTCGCCGCCCTGCAATACCCCTCGAAAGGTTTCGCAGTGCTCCCGCGTCATGCGTCCACGGGTAAACGGAATGGCCAGAAACTTCAATCCGGCCTCCAGTGCAGCCTGCTCCATCTCTACATAAGAGGGATGAGCTTCGCTCTCCCCTTCTGGACAATTGCAGACCACCACCTGAACACCGCTCCGCGCCAGTGGCGACATCGCATCACAGACAATGTGCTCGGATACACTCACCTGATCATCCAGCTTTTTAATATCCATAACTTCCCCTTATTTCTGACTTTCAAACCGTTAGCCAATGACACAATCACAGAGTCTATAACTGGTTCAGCGGCACCTTTAAATAGACGGTGCCATTGGATTCCGCCGGAGGCAACCCGCCTGCGCGTATATTGACCTGAACCGAAGGGACAATCAGCCTCGGCAAGGACAGACTGGCATCACGCGTTTGGCGAATCGCCACAAACTCTTTTTCCGACACGCCATCACGCAAATGAATATTCTCTCTGCGCTGAGCACCCACACTGGTTTCACACTGATAATCCCGCTTACCTTTAGGTGGGTAGTCATGGCACATAAACATACGTGTCTGATCGGGCAAGGAAAGTATGTTACGCACTGAGTGATAGAGTTGTGATGCATCCCCGCCAGGGAAGTCACAGCGCGCACTACCCACATCCGGCAAGAACAAAGTGTCTCCCACAAACAGGGCGTCCCCGATTAACCAGACCATATCTGCAGGCGTATGGCCCGGACTGTAAATCACCCTCGCCCTCAGTTCGCCCACACGGAAAGTTTCATTGTCTCTGAAGAGATGATCGAATTGACTGCCATCCGCCAAAAACTCCCGTTCCAGATTGAAAACGTCGCGAAAGATCTTTTGTACCTGGCAAATCTGCTCACCAATGGCGATACGCCCGCCCAATTGGTCCCGCAGGTACGGTGCTGCGGACAAGTGATCTGCATGAGCATGAGTCTCCAGAACCCACTCCAGAGTCAGCCCTTTTTGCCGAATAAATGACACCAACGCTTCCGCTCCACAGCTACTGGTGCGGCCCGAGACTACATCAAAATTCAGTACCGAATCCACCACAACAGCAGAGCCACCCTCCCTGTCATAAACCACGTAACTCCAGGTCTCGGTTTCCCTGTCGAGAAACGGTTGCACTTGAGCAGACTGTTTTTCTTGTGGCATTTCATGCCCTCCTGCATTCGCTATACAAACAATATACAATGTGATAATATATAAAACAACATATTGTAATTCAGTGAATTGTTGGCCAAATCTATGCCAGATACCGAATCCCTAGACTTCGACAAAATGCGCGAGTCCGCCGGCCAGGCGGCCTCTATGCTGCGCTCACTTGCGAATCAGGACCGCTTGCTGCTGCTCTGCCAGCTTAGCCAGGAAGAGTTAAATGTTGGTGAACTGGAAGAGCGCCTGGACATCCACCAACCCAGCCTGTCCCAACAATTAGGTGTCCTGCGCCGCGAGGGGCTAGTCGATACACGGCGGGACGGGAAGCACATCTATTACCGGGTCGCGGACCCGCGGGTATTGGCCCTGCTGCAGACTCTCTACCAACTTTACTGCGCGGAGTAATTCCATGACCATCGACTGGATTGCTTTTACCCCAACCACCGCCCTGGCTGGCGGTGCTCTTATCGGGTTGGCCAGCGCCCTGCTACTCGCGTTCAACGGCCGTATCGCCGGTATCTCGGGGGTCATCGGCGGCCTGATCGAACGCCGGCCTGATTCGAGTTGGCGCTTGGCTTTTATTGCAGGATTATTAATAGGCCCCCTTGTCTGGCAGATCTTTGCCACCTTACCCGCAACCAAAATCGAAGCGAATTACTTCACCCTGATTACAGCCGGCTTACTGGTCGGCTTTGGCACACGCCTCGCTTCGGGTTGTACCAGTGGCCACGGTGTCTGTGGCTTGTCCCGACTCTCAGTACGCTCTCTCGGCGCCACAACGATCTTTATGGCGGCGGGCTTTGCTACTGTTTTTGTCATGCGCCACCTTTTGATGGGTTAACGAGTTTAAATCAATGAAAACTACCATAACCGCCCTATTGGCCGGCCTGATTTTTGGTCTGGGGTTATTGCTCTCAGGCATGGCAAATCCACAAAAAGTCCTGGGTTTCCTCGACCTTGCCGGTAATTGGGACCCCTCGCTGGGGCTGGTCATGTTCGGCGCTATTGCCGTTGGGCTACCCATTTTTCAGTTAATCAAAAGCCGCGGAAAGTCGCTGCTGGGGAAGCCACTGCAGCTACCCACAACAAGCAAAGTGGATCGCCGCCTAGTCATCGGCAGCCTACTGTTTGGTATCGGCTGGGGCCTGGCAGGCTTTTGTCCTGGCCCAGCCATTGTCGCCACCGGCACCGGGCAGCAAAAAGCGCTGCTGTTTACTCTGGCAATGCTGGCTGGTATGGGGCTTTTCCACCTTAGCAATCCCAAGCGTATCCAGGCAGCGGGGTAAATCACACACAGATCCAACCCTAAGGTACCCGCCGTCTATCTTATTTGAGCAGCTCACCAAAATTTGCGATAGGCAAGATGGAATAACAAAGGATGCGGGTACACCACCTTGTTCCTCCGTGGCTAAAACACTACCAACCCCGGTGGCTGATCGGCGACAGCATCGCCGCCCTACTGGCCAGCATGATGCTGATACCTCAGGCGCTGGCGTATGCCGCACTGGCTGGTCTACCCCCTTATCTGGGGCTCTACGCTGGGCTGCTCCCCCTGGTAGGGTATGCCCTGTTTGGCTCCAGTTCGGTTTTATCGGTAGGCCCCGTGGCAGTGCTGGCACTGATGACTGCTTCTGCACTCACCCCCATCGCCACACCGGGCAGTCCCGAATACATCAATGGCGCTATCCTACTAGCGCTGTTAAGCGGTATTTTGCTACTGATAATGGGGTTGCTCGGATTGGGCAGTCTCGCCAACCTCCTCAGCCTCCCCGTCGTCGACGGCTTTGTCTCCGGTGCCGCATTATTGATAATTGCCGGGCAAATCGCCCCCCTACTGGGTGTCGAAAGCGGGGGCGATACTGTCCTTGAAATACTGCTCAGTACTATTCGCCACCTGCCCAACACCGACAGAGAAGCGGCATTACTGGGGATTATTGCTTTATCAAGCTTAATTGCCGCGCGTCTGGGCTTGCCTTTTTTATTGAGGGAACTCGGAGTAAATCCAGCTAGGTCAAAACTACTATCACGGCTGGCTCCTATGTTAATCGTGGTAATCTCCATAGCGCTCACCGCTCTTTTTCACTGGGAAAAAGAGCTACCGGTTGTCGGCATTATCCCTGCAGGACTACCTGACCTCATAATTCCACCCTTCAGTCCGGGCCTGATCTATCAACTGCTTTTGCCGGCACTGATTATTGCCCTACTGGGCTTTGTTGAAAGCCTGTCCATTGCCCACTCCATCGCCCAGCGCCGAGGAGAAAAGCTCAATACCAATGCCGAGCTTCGTGGACTCGGAGCTTCCAATATAGTCAGCGCCTTTTCTGGAGGCTTTGCAGTGACCGGCAGTTTTGCACGAACCGCTGTAAATGACGAAAGCGGAGCAAAATCCCCTTTAAGTGGTGTAATAGCAGCAGGCTTTATTGCCCTCTTACTGCTATATGCCACCAAAGTGTTCACGGAACTACCTATCTGTGTGCTCGCTGCCACCATCATCGTAACGGCGGCAAACCTGATCAATTTCCGCGGCATGCTCCACCACTGGCACTACGATCGCACCGATGGGCTCGCTATGGCCGGCACGTTTTTAGGGGTCGTATTTTTTGGTGTAGAGACGGGGATTGGTCTGGGAGTCGGACTCTCTTTCGCCACTTTGATCTGGCGCGCCAGCAGACCACATATTGCCGTGGTAGGCCGCGTTCCCGGCACCGAACAATTCCGCAACGTATTGCGTCATGCAGTGAAAACTCAACCGGATATCCTGTTTCTGCGCATCGACGAAAACCTCTTTTTTAGCAATATCAATGCCATAGAGGAACGACTTTCTGTCGAAATCAAACGACACCGAAACACTCGCCACATGGTTCTGATTCTGTCCTCGGTCAACCGCATTGACAGCACAGCCATTGAACGCTTGCGACAGGTGAACAAAGATTTTCAAAGCCGCCATATCCAGTTGCACCTGGCGGAGGTAAAAGGACGGGTATTGGACCGCCTGGGACGCTCCCAATTACTGCAGGAATTAAGTGGACGAGTATTTCTGTCGCCTTACATCGCTGAGCTTGCTTTGCGTCATCACAAATTTGACGAAGATAGTCACAAACCCGGACCGTAACACCCTCAACTTGTAAGGCAACACCCAATACTGGCAAAATATCCAGTATTTGGGCGTAGGTACGATGAGCGGCAACACTCTCACTTCTGAACAACAGGCAATCGCAGACCACACCGGCGGGCACGCCAAGATTATTGCCGTTGCCGGCTCAGGCAAAACTACCGCCCTTTTACACTATGTTAAGAATCGCCTGGATGCCGCTATCCCCCCCGAACGCCTGCTGGTGCTGATGTACAATCGCAGCGCACGGGAGGATTTCGATCGCCGTATGCACCAGCTTACTGACGGCCCCACCCCATCAGTACATACATTCCACAGTGTCGGCTACCGTCTGTACCAGCGAATGATCGCCAACAATCACATCGCCGCCGCCAATCTAAGCCCCCTACCCCAATCTACAATCCAACTGCAAATCTGGAAGGCTATTGAAGAATGTGCCCCCACCCATGAGCTGGAGGAAATCCGCACGCGCAAACAATCGGAGATTGAGGCCGCAGAGTTTTTTATCGACTACACCAAAACCATTCTATCCGGGGATCTCAGCGCATTTCAGGCACTGAAGCTGGGTGATGAACATATGTATTTTTTACAAGTGTTTCGAGCCTTTGAAGTCTGGCGCCGCAGCCAAAATGCCGTCACTTACTCCGATCTGATTTACGACCCAGTCATGCTGCTCAGCCTCAATGAGCAAATGGCAGAGCAATACGGCAGTTGTTACGAGGACATCCTGGTGGACGAGTATCAGGACATCAACGAAATACAGCACTTTTTATTGCGTATTCTCTACGGAAAATCCGGCAATGTTATTGCCATTGGGGACCCGGATCAGACCATCTACGAATGGCGTGGTTCCAAACCGGATTTCCTGCTCACTTTTTTTGATGGCGATTTCCCTCCCTCAAATATTTACCACCTAAGCCGCACTTTCCGCTACGGTCATCAGCTCTCCCTGGCTGCCAACCACTTTATCGAAAACAACCGCGATCGCGCCGATATATTCTGCATTTCTGCCGATAAAGAGCGGAACACTGAAATTGAGCGGGTAGAAACCGACAAAGAGGGGCGCTGGCTGGTCGAGCACCTGCGCCGCTGCCAGCAGGAAGGCCTGCCGCCTACAGATATCGCCGTACTAGTACGCCTCTGGTCTATCGCAGCACCTATTGAGCTGGCGCTGTTGGCCAATAATATTCCTTACCGATCCGCCAGCCGCAATACCGTACTGTCACGCCGCGAATTGCGGCCGCTTTTCTGGAGCCTTAATATCGCCTCCGGTCGTTTTGCAAGGCTTCCCATTAAGCGGCGCCAACAGGGGCTATACGAGTGGCTGAACGCGCCCCACGTACGCATTCCGCGCAAAGTGCTGGAACCCGTTTGTTCCGCCCTCGCCTCCCGAGACAAGAGCTGGGGCAAACACCTGATTACCCTACTACCTGAAAACCTGAGCAAGCCCCAAACCAAACGCCTGCGCCAACGAGCAGAACTGCTCACCCAAATTGAAAGCTGGCGTGGTCACGCCGGTGAACTGCTGCGCCGGCATATCAGCGAACTGGGACTCCTCAGCGGCATCGCCGATGACGCCTTCACCCGTCAACAAGGAGAGGAACGGCAACAAACCAGCCTCGCCTTTTGCCAATATTTGGACACACTCAAGCAATCCCCGATTGAGGCCCTCACACATCTGCAAGAACTGCAGCGCCAGCACCGCGAGGGCGAACAGACCGAAGCAGGCTCAATCCAGATCACTACTATGCACCAAGCGAAAGGGCTGGAGTGGGATCAGGTAATTATTCCCAGCCTCACCCAGCACAATATGCCCTACCAACCCCAGCGGGATTTCAACACCCCCGCCTCCCTGGAAAGTGAACGCCGCCTGATGTACGTAGCCATGACCCGGGCAAAATCCAAGCTATTCTTGTTGGCCCCCACAGAAGCGGCCCAGCAAAAAGGCCCCGATGTCACCCAGCCATCGCTGTTTATCAATGAGATGCAACTCCCACTCAGCAGACTGATGGCAGATGCCCTACGCGAACGCCCCGAACAAATCGATACCGATATCCCCGTCTCTCGCCAAGCCCTCCATTACCTGGAGGCCTGCGATTACAACCCCAATATCAGTGCACCCCGCGCGCCCATGCGTAAACCGCAACCCGGCGAAGGCCTGCGGCACCGCAAACTCGGCCACGGACGGGTACTGAAATGGGAAGACCGTCGAATAGAGATACTGTTTAGTGACGGCAAGCCGCGGCGCTTTGATTGGGAGACTTTATCGCAGTATTTAATGTAATAAGAACAACCTTACAATAAGACTGAGGGTGTTCAAAACTCTGTGTCAGCCATAGCCTCAGAGGCTGATATATTTCTCCAGCCGATCTGGAAAGTGGATCGTTAGTTGT
>NZ_JALBWM010000138.1 GCF_023895975.1 Microbulbifer okhotskensis | reverse complement strand
ATCTGGCCGTGGTTCCTACCTATTTCGCCCCCTAAAACTGTCCGAAGTATTGAGACGTACACCAAATAAAAAATCTCCCTTTATCCCAACCTCTACTCCGGCAGTTTCACGCCGAATACACCCGCTATACTTTTACTGCAAGGTACTGAACCTCAGTGACATTATTTTCAGACATAAAAAAACCGGCACAAGCGCCGGTTTTTTTCGATCAGGCCCAGATCAGTCAACCAGGCCGTAATCCTTACGCAGTACTTCAAGTAACTCTGCTTTAGGGTTGTCAGACATCTCCAGTTTCTTGCCAGTAATCTTCTCAGCAATACCCACGTAAGTAGAGGAGAGATCCATCAGCAAGGATTCTGGCAACTCGTTGTCACGGGCCAGGGCTAGGCGCTCATCCATGCGACCTTTATTCAGCAGGATATCGGCGTCCGGAAAGTGGCTAAGCAGGGCCTGGCGAAAACCCTCTTTGGAGTTTTCCACAACCTTGCCAGCGCGATACTGCTCACCGTCCCAGATACGGGAGGAGTCCGGGGTACCCACTTCATCCATATAAATCAGCTTCTCTTCTCCATTGGCAGCGGTGACGTAACCGAACTCGAACTTGGTATCGACAAAGATCTGATCGAGCTTCTCCAGCTCAGCTGAGATGAGATCGAAGCCTTCTTTTAGCAGCTTCTCATACAGGTCGATATCACCTTCGCTACGGAAGCTGAAAGCATCGACGTTGTCTTCAATATTCTTGCGGGTGATGTTCACATCGTCCGCTTCCGGTACCCCAGGAATATCTTTGAGAATGCCTTTGGTGGAGGGGGTGATCAGCAGCTCAGGCAGCTTCTGGTCTTTTTGCAGACCGTCGGCAATCTCAATACCACAAAATTCGCGCTCGCCCTTCTGATAGGAGCGCCACATGGAACCGGTGATGTACTGGCGGGCGATCGCCTCGATCATAACCGGGCGCGCCTTCTGTACGATCCACACCAGCGGGTGTGGGATATCCAGGATATGGCTGTCGGCCAGGCCCTGCTCTTTGAACAGCTTAAACCAATGATTGGAAATGGCGTTCAGTGCCGCACCCTTACCGGGAACACCGCGCATGCCGCCTTTACCGGTCCAGATGCAGTCGAAAGCGGAGATACGGTCGGAAATTACCATCACTGCGAGGGGCGCGTCCGGGGCGACCGGATAACCTTTTTCCTCGATCAGCCGACGACTGTCAGCCTCGGTCAGCCAGTAAACGGAGCGGACTTTGCCGCTGTGGATGGGCTTGTCAGTGCGGATCGGCAGGTCATTATTGACCGCTAGGACTTTGTCAGCCAGGCTCATGGGCTCTCACCTATTTGAAGGGACCAAATAAAAGAAAGCGCGGAATTCTAGCAAATGCCGCGGCCCACAGACAGTGAAAAGATATCGGCTAAAGCCCGATGACGTCAATTACTCCGATATTCGCCGGGCTTCCCATTCCGCCTGATGCTCGTGGGTGGGCCAGGCACTCATTATAGCTTTGAGCAACGTCGCCAGCGGAATGGCAAAAAAGACTCCCCAGAACCCCCAGATACCACCGAAGAATAACACCGCCAGAATAATCGCGACCGGGTGCAGGTTCACTGCCTCGGAAAACAGCAGTGGCACCAGAACATTGCCGTCGAGCAACTGGATAACCCCGTAGGTCATCATCAGATAAAAAAACTCATTGCTCCACCCCCACTGAAACAGGCCGATTGCGGCGACAGGGATAGTGACAGCGGCAGCACCGATATAGGGAATCAATACGCTGAGGCCCACGGCCACAGCGAGCAAAAGGGCGTAATTCACCCCGAGCAACAGGAAAGCGGCGTAGCTCACCGCGGCCACTATACCGATCTCTATCACCTTACCGCGCACATAGTTGGCCACTTGGTCGTTCATCTCGTGCCAGATCTGATGGAGCATGGGACGCTCTTTAGGCAGGAAGGACGTGCACCAACGGATCAGCTGCTCCGAGTCTTTCAGAAAGAAAAACACCAAGATCGGCACCACCACCACATAGATCATCAGCCCAGCAAAAATAGGCAGGTTGGTGAGGGAAAAGGCCAGCAAAGTCTGCCCGAGGCCACCCAACTCACTACCCAAGGTGTTGAAAATTTCATCGATCTGGCCGGCAGAAATCAGTCGCGGGTAGCGCTCCGGCAACAATAAAAGAAGCTCCTGGCCTCGCTGCACCATGTTCGGCAATTCCGCCCCAAGCCGGACCAGCTGGCGCCAGATAATCGGCAGCACCACAAATAGCAATGCCACGATGGTGCCCACCAACACCAAGCAGGACAGGGTGACGGCCAACCAGTGAGGGACACGCCAGGACTTCAGCTTTTGCACCATTCCCTGCATCAGGAAGGCAATCACCAGCGAAGCAAAAACCGGGGCCAATACAGCACCCAGCGTCGCCAACACAACCAGTGCCAGGGTTAAAATCAAAACCAGAAGTACCACTTCTTCCTGACTGAAGTAGCGGTTCACCCAGCCTTTTACAATCGATAACATAGACTCTCGGGGTTTATCTTTATTCATGTGCCAGCGTACAGCCAATATTGAAAAGTATTATTACGCCGCTCGGCGCGAAGTAGAGCCCAACCACTTAAAGTGGCAAAACTGTGAAAGTCTCGCCAGGACCCTTCATCGGTGGCGAGTACGCAGAGTAGAGTCCCTTCCGGGTGCTCTCGCAATGCCCGGCGCATAGCCAGTAACGGTTGCGGGCAGGGCAGATTTCTTGCATCCACAACAGTGGCCGAGTCCCAATCTGGGGGGGGCTGATTAGCAGAAGAAGTTACTGACATTACCTTTTCAGTCACGGACTTGAGTGGCTGCGGATTATAGCGCGAACCAGGCGCCACCACCCGTACTGGCTTTACGCTTTTTAACGTCCAGCCTGGCGCATCGCCGAACCTTTTGTGCTCCACTGGGTCGAATCCTCGACAGTCCAACGGGGTAGCGTATAGAGTTGGACTATAGATCCTTCATGGACAGACCGAGCAGTAATCAAGATGACTGATTCCCTACACAACCTGCTTCACTGGGCACGCCCCTCAGCACTTCTCCGACGATTCCGCACAGGCCTGCGCACCCTGGGCTTTGGTGTACTACTCGGCGCAGCGCCTATCGTTGCCGTGGCAGACGCAGACGGCGATGAAATCCGCCTTCCCCTGCTTGGTGATAGCGCCAGCGGCATAGTATCCCGCGGCCAGGAAAAAGAACTCGGGCAAATGTGGCTGCGCATGTTCCGTAGCCAGGTGCGCACTTCCAACGATGCCCTGATCCAGCAATATGTAGAGAGAATGGTAAAGGGGCTGGCAGAGTACAGCCCGCTGGAAGATAAAGACATTGATGTTGTCGTAGTAAATAACAAAACCATGAACGCCTTTGCCGTGCCCGGTGGGGTGATGGGGGTTCACACCGGTCTGTTTCTATTTGCCGATGATGAGGACCAGTTTGCCTCAGTGGTTGCCCACGAGTTAGGCCACTTAAGCCAACGTCACTACGCTCGCTCTTTAGAAGCCCAGCGCAACAGCACCATCCCCACTCTCGCCGGTATGCTGGGCGCCCTGATCCTTGTCGCCACTGCCGGTGGCGATGCCGGTATCGCCGCTATGACCGCCACCCAAGCTGCCGCCCTCGATAACCAGTTACGCTTCAGCCGCAAGAATGAGCAGGAAGCGGACAGGGTAGGCATTGACACTATGGCCAAGTCCGGTCGCAACCCGGATGCCGCCGGAGAGATGTTCGAGCAAATGCTCAAGGCCACACGCTACTATCAGCGCCCACCGGAATTCCTCCTGACGCACCCCGTCACCGAAAAACGGATCGCCGATGCCAAGCTCCGCGCACAGCGTATGGATGCGGTGCTTCCCAGCGACAGCCGCGACTACCACCTGATGCGCGCCCGTGTCCGGCTCGCAATAGAAGCCACCCCGCAACAGGCCGTAAAGCGTTTTTACGCCGAGCTCAACGGCATTACTGACAACGAAGATGCCGCCCGCTACGGCTTGGCCCTGGCACAAGTTGCCGCAGGCAAGCCGGATACCGCCCTGGACACCTTGCAACCCCTGCTGGACAAAGAGCCCTCCAAAGCGGCCTTTGTCCTGGCACGGGCCGATATCGACCTAGTGCGAGATGATTACTCCAATGCAACCAAACGCCTGCAGCGCGCCCTCGACCGCAACCCCGGCGATCACGCCCTGATCATGGGCCTGGCCAATGCACACTTTAAAGCGGGCAACTACCTGGCCGCCGAGCGCCTGCTGTCAAAATATAGCCGCACCCGCAAGAAGGACCCCTCAGTCTGGTACCTCCTCGCCGAAACCCACGGCCTAGCTGGCGATATCGTCGGAGTACACGAGGCCCGGGCTGAGTACTACATCCTAAACGGTATATTCGACAAGGCACAGCAGCACCTACGCCACGGTATTCGCATGACCAAGGGCGACTACCAAACTCACGCTATCCTGGAACAGCGACTGAAAGATGTATTGAAAATGCAAGAAAGAGCCGAAGATCTATAGCCGCAAACGGCACGGTAAAAAAAGAGCGGCCACAGACCGCTCTTTTTGCTTTCACCCCAGAAATTTAGTGCTTAGGCTTTGCGGAAATCCAGCATTCGCTGCAGGGGAATCATCGCTTTGCGCCCCAGCTCGGGGTCCACAAAAATCTCGTTATCACCGCGCTCCAGTACACTGCAGAGATTTTCCAGAGAGTTCATCGCCATCCAGGGGCAATTGGCACAGCTGCGACAAGTTGCCCCTGCACCAGCAGTGGGTGCAACCATCAATTCCTTATCCGGGCACTCCTGCTGCATTTTGTAGAAAATGCCTTGATCGGTGGCCACGATAAAACGCTTCTCTGGACGGGTCTTGGCCGCGTTAATTATCTGCGAAGTAGAACCCACCATATCAGCCAGGGCCACTACTGGCGCCGGAGATTCCGGGTGCACTAGTACCACAGCATCCGGGTAAAGTGCTTTCAGATCCTCAACACCTTTCGCTTTAAATTCCTCGTGCACAATACAGGAACCGTCCCAGAGCAATACGTCTGCCCCGGTTTCCCGTTCAACATAACCGCCGAGATGTTTATCTGGAGCCCACAGTATCTTCTCCCCATTGGCATCCAAATGGTCCACCACATCCAAGGCAATACTGGAGGTTACCACCCAGTCAGCTCGAGCTTTGACCGCAGCAGAAGTGTTCGCATACACCACGACAGTGCGATCGGAATGCTGATCGCAAAACTCGGAGAATTCCTCCGGCGGGCAGCCCAGATCCAGCGAGCAGGTCGCCTCTAACGTGGGCATCAGTATGCGCTTATTGGGGGTAAGGATCTTGGCGGTTTCCCCCATAAACTTAACACCCGCAACCACCAGGGTAGCGGCAGAGTGCTCAGCGCCAAAACGAGCCATTTCTAATGAGTCAGAAACGCACCCCCCAGTCTCTTCAGCCAGGGCCTGGATCAAAGGGTCGGTATAGTAGTGTGCGACCAATACGGCATTCTGTTCTTTCAGCAAGCGCGCGATGCGCTCACGCCATGCTTGCAGCTCTTCTTCGCTATATTGTGACATTACCGGCTCTGCCAGGTGCGCATGCACCAAAGAGCGAGAATCTACATTGTCTGCGGCAATGGACTTGTGAGTCATGACTAACTTCCAGTCGCGGAAAAACGCGCATTATAGCGCAATGAAACGACACCACCACGCACCCTTTTGACAGTGGTTTTAATCTGACGTTACCGGCTAAATAAGCTTTGGGAATTGGATATCGCTACCCCTAAGGCTTCGTATTGGAGAAATAGGGCCTCTATGGACACAATGGATACTGTGGTGGTCGGCGCTGGTGTAATAGGGCTGGCCTGCGCCTATCAATTAAGTCAGGCCGGCCGCGAAGTTATGGTGCTGGAGCAACACAGTGCCATCGGGACAGAAACCAGTGCCCGCAGCAGCGAGGTTATCCACGCAGGGCTTTACTACCCAACCGGAAGCCTAAAAGCGCGCGCCTGTGTTGCCGGTAAATCCATGCTCTATCAATTTTGCCGGGAGCACGGGGTACCCCATAGGCAGGTCGGAAAGCTAATTGTCGCCAGTGATAAAACACAACTTGCACAACTACACGCTCTTAAGCGTCAGGGAGATAACAATAGCGCCGGGGATCTCCGCATATTAAGCGCCAGAGAGGCCCAACGCCTAGAACCGGAATTACGCTGTGCCGGCGCCATCTATTCACCGACAACCGGCATTATTGATAGCCACAGCCTCATGCTTGCCCTTGAAGCGGCTCTGGAGAACAACGGTGGTGAATTGGTACTCGCATCCAGGGTCAGCCGAGTTGAAGCTTCGACAAGCTACTGCCAGCTGGTGATGGCGGATGGCGGATGGCTACAGACTTAAAACCCGTAACCTGATCCTGGCTACAGGCCTTCATACCAGCTCGCTGATGGAGACCATTGATAACGAAGAGCTGCGGCGAGAAATCCCCACTACATATTTCGCCAAGGGTAGCTACTTCACACAATCAGGAAAAGTGCCCTTTTCACACTTGATCTACCCCCTACCGGAAACCGCAGGCCTGGGCATTCACCTCACTCTCGATATGGCCGGAGGGGCACGTTTCGGTCCGGATGTGGAATGGATCGATTCGATTAACTACAAGATGGATCCGGGCAAGCAAAATACATTTTGTAACAGTATCCGTCGCTACTGGCCTGGATTAGCAGACAATACGCTACAGCCTGGCTATGCCGGGATTCGCCCAAAAATTGTGTCTCAGGGCGCTCCTTCCGGAGATTTTAAGATTTATCATAAAATTCTGAATAATAAAGCACATCTGCTGGCTTTTTTTGGAATCGAATCTCCTGGACTGACTTCTTCTCTGTATCTGGGGAAAATAATTACACGTACTGTTTGCTGATCCAGCAATAGCTACAGAATACATTTCATTGAATACAAAGCCCCACAACCAGAAAAAAAGAATATACTTGAATGACGACAAAATAGGAATACCACCTTCTCACTCACTACCGATATCATATTTTGCCTGAATCAAAACGTATTCTTCCCCTCAGTTTATATTTTGACACCCTAACTTTTGCCAATAAAAATCACTGAATAATCATACCTATATTACCCGTACCCACCTGTGTTGCCACTGCTGTTTGAAAGTCATTTAGTTGGGTAGTGGTATGATCATTTAAAGTACCCGCTTGGCTTGTAGTGCTAGCGCTACCCAGAGTACCCACTTGAGTGACATCGGCTGTATTCATATCCCCATCTTGGCTAATAAAAATATTCGTCGATACGACATCCATTTGTAACACAGTCAGTAAGTTTTGCGTACCAATTTGCAAGGTATCCACATTACTGAGATCAACCAGGGTATCCTGCTCTACATCAGCTTCGTTACCCGTTCCTGACTGAGCTATATCAATCACACTGCTACTGATAAGTCCATCTTGTTCGGCACCCACAATATGGGTTGAACCATTTTGATCAACCGTTATCGCACTGAATGAAATCGGACCATCTATTTGCCTCAAGTCGGCAACATTACCGTCACCGGTTTGAGTCACTGTGGCGGTTGAGGAATCCACAAAATTACTTTGACTAATTTCTGCTTCATTCATGCTACCGTTTTGCACAATAGTAGCGATGGTTGAGGAAATTTCTCCCTCTTGCTCCACATCGACCTCATTCATATCGCCAGTTTGGATAACACTGATAAAACTCTGAGAAATTTGATCTTCCTGATCTACAAATATTTCATTGTCCGTACCATCCTGAATGACGAGGGTAGTACTCGCTGTAACCTCATTAGATTGATCTAAACTCGCATCATTACTTGTGCCAGATTGAACAATGCTGGCGGCACTGGAAAAAATACTTCCGGCCTGACCTATATCGGCATCATTTGAGGAACCCAACTGTACAATAGTCCCAGTAGATGCAGACACAGTGTTAAATTGGTCGACATCTAAATCATTGTCATCGCCCACCTGATTTACGGTAATAGTGCTAGCCGAAATCGCAGACGATTGCTGTGCATCCGCATCGTTCATATCTCCATTTTGGCTGCCGCTAATGGTACTGGTATCAACGATATCTTCCTGCTCTAGCTCGGTTGTGTTTGTAGAACCCACTTGGGTAGAGACTATTGTGCTAAAGCTAATCTGGTTATCCTGCCTGGACTCAAATCCATTATCCGCCCCCGACTGGATCGCGACGATAGAGCTACTCTCGATAGCACCCTCTTGTGAAACTTCTGCCTCATTCATTTCGCCTATCTGCGTGACCTGCGCATGACTGAGGCTCACCACCTCCTCCTGAATTAATTCAGCACTGTTAGACTCACCAATTTGACTGGTTGTCAAACTGGAAAACTCAACCGTTTCAACCTGATAAGATTCAGCTTCATTCATATCCCCCTGCTGGTTAATAGTTATAGTGCCGACATTAACATCCGTTTCTTGTACAGATTCCGCCTCATTATTGTCACCAACTTGTATATGTGTAATCCGGCTGTTAGTCGTATTGTTCACCTGCTCTGCTTCAGAAATATTCCCCGTACCCTCTTGAATAACCACTATCTGGTTTCCACTGGCTGTGATGTCCGCTTGATTAATTGATGCCGTATTAAGGGACCCTTGCTGGGAAACATCGCTGACATTATTGTCTGCGGCAACCCCACAGTGTATTACTGCTAAAATTGCTGCGGCTAAAGGTTTCATAAATTTCATGGTGAATTCCTTGTCAACACAAATTATCCCCCCCTAAGTTCCCCAACAGGGAGCTTCCAGGTAAATCAAAGAAGTCTGACCATTTAACTCAAAGCACGACAAACAAAGCAGAAGGAAAAAATATACTTTTATGGCGACATGATGTGAGTACCACTTAGAGGGTGTAAATAATTCTGTGTAACCGCTCTTGCTAGTGGATTATTGGTAGTCG
>NZ_JALBWM010000137.1 GCF_023895975.1 Microbulbifer okhotskensis | reverse complement strand
TTTCACCGGACACGCTAGCCTCCAGCCACTTGAAGCCAAGCGGATGTATCAGCCAACTATTACGCTCCCACAAAGTTTCAACACCACCGCCATTACCTTCGCTGGCTGCACGTTCAAGCTCTACCGGGGTTTTTGCTTGGCCTTCGCCGTAGCCAATTGCTCCACCACCAAACAGGACAGAGGTGTATTTAAAGCCGCTGGTGCTGCCAGGAACCACTGGCATACCATCATCAACAATGACGCGGCGTCCAAGAAAGGTAGGAATTGTGAGATCTCCCTGAGAATCAGGCACAAATTCCACATCATCGTTGTCCACCATGCGCTTATAAACCATCGAGTGGACACCAATGGCAGAGGTAGATTCGAATCGATCACCGAGGGTAAAGGCCGCACCGGTAAAAGCTGTACGGCTAAACACATTGCTTGCGCCTGCGTTATTGCCGTCCTCAACAGCGATATCCTCGACCATATCCGCATCATCGTTAGCGGTGTTGTCTGCGAGGATGCCGTTCAAAACCGGAATGACTCGGCGCTGCCACTGGCGCATCCAATAAGTGCCGAATCGATTGCGAACCCGCTGCATCGGATCGGAGCCAGCAATTTCGCCAGACAGGTCTGCAGAGCTATAACCTTGGTTGATATAGGCCATACGCGCGACTTGCTTACCGGCGATAACTTTTTGCGGTGAAGCTTTCTGAGCAGGGTTATCAGTGCTGTAGTTAGGTTCAACAGAAGCATCCAGGTCTTTCCAGAAAGGAACATTAAGCATTTCACCGCCAGAGTTCGCTTTCTGGTCCAGCATTGCATTGCGAACTGCAACACCAGACTGAAAGAAGACAGTTTTTTCTGGCCCATTTTCGGCCTGATAGTCGGAATACACTTCCGGAATAACTACATCGGATAGCTGAGTAAGTGCCATGAGTTTTTAACCTTTAGATTGGCGATTAACCTGCATCCCGCAACTGCCGATAGGTTTCGGGGTTGCTTTGATACAGCTCCACACGTTCTTTTTCGGATAATTCCGAAAACTTCTTGGAGGCACCGCCTCCCCCGCCACCGGCAGCACCGCCGCCTGAGGCTTTACTTCCAACAATCAATGGCGCAAAGGCCGGATCATTAGAAAATTCAGCTTTTAGTTCCTCCACTGTCATCGCGCTTGGCTTGCCATTAGCATCCAGTACTACAGTGGTCGGCTTCCCGTCACGGACTTCCATTGAAAGGCGGCTTTCCAGATTCAGCATCAGTGCTTTTGCACTACCTTGCACCGCTATTTCAGAGGCAACACCACTAGCCACGCTGGTAACCATCTGCTCCTTCAGCCAATTGTCACGCTCTTCAATGACTCCATCTTTTTCAGCATTGAGCCGGTCATACTTCTCCTGCCAGCTCTTTTCTAGGGCTTCGATGTCACCACTCTCACGGTGCTTGCCGTTCTTTAAATCATCCAAGCTGTTTTGCAGTTCGCCCATGCTAGCTTCCAGGTCACTGACCTTTTTCTCAGCTGCTTTGCGATGTCGCTCTGCTTCTTCGTGCTTGGCTCGATAGCGGTCCTCTTCATCACCCTCAATTTTCAGGGCATAACCATCACCACTCTTTTCATAGAGTCCTCGATACTGCTCTTCGACCTCACTGAGATCACTGATACGCTTCTTTAACATTTGAGCACTGCTCCTTTTTTCGGGGCACAACCCCTAAGACTTGCCGAGTAAACGGCAGATACAAAAAAGGCCCGCCGAAGCGAGCCCTTTAATTAATTTGGTTGGTGCTTAGAGCCCTGCTCGCTCGAATGCGATTGGCTCTTTCAGTTTCATTTCTGCCAGAGTGAGAGGTTTGAAATTACGCCCCAGGTTTAACGCTGCAAATCGCTCTGCAGAGAGTCCGCCATCTAAAAGAAGCTTCGCCCGAGTTGGGCCAATGGCATCTTGTATGAAACTCAATGGCTGCTTTTTGAGCCACTGGTAATAAGTCAGACCAGAATCGACATAGCCGCCCCTACTGGCCCGTGTAGCGCCTTCACTTAGGGCCCGGTACTTTTCCTTCAGAACCGCAATAACTGTACTGCGGCAACGTATGTGAACCGGTGGGCGCGGCCCTTTATCAAGGGGAAATACCTCATTATCCAGGCTGCGGCACTGAATCGACGTACGGCTATCCAAGGTGGATACCCAGCGCAGTCCCTCCAGCAAGTCGGAGTTATTCTGAAGCGTCTCCATCCGCGAGGTGGTAGCCGTGTGGGCAATCGCTGTTCGAACTACCGCATCGGCATTGCGTTGGGTTATCGCCAAAATTCCGTCGCGGTATTTATTCGTCTTGGTACCGCGCACATTGCGGATAATCTGCAGGGTTGTTTGCCCCTCGAAGAATCCCTGCCGTATAGCCCCGGTAACCCGCTTTCTCTCGCTGCTAGTCCAGTTCTTGATAAATGGCTCAATCAGCTGGCCACCATCAGGACCACGCACAGAAAGTGGAGTGGAGAGTACGGCTACGCGTACCTGTGCTGGTGCAGGCATTACTGTCTCTACCCCGGCAATCAATGCGGCCTGCAGGTTTCGGACCTCAAATTCCGATTCATACTCGGCTAGGTCCAGCAGGTGGCCGGCAAGCTGGTCGTAATACTTACTGAATATCTCGGATAGATCGCTATCAACTTCGGCAAGCAACCGCTCCAGCCTTGCCCGGGAGAACTCGGTTAGATCGTGACTTGATAAACGCTGCTTTATGGAGCGGTCCATCTGCTGCAGGAAGGCTGCAAACTGATTTACCTCACCAGACTTCAGCCGCTCCAGATAAACGGCGTGGCGAGTGGTTGAGGTGGCGAGGGCTTCACTCATCATTTAGCCCTAGCCCAGGTTCCTCGCCTCCCAGTTCCTCACGAATTACCTCATCAGTCTTCTCGGCATTGATAACCCCATGCTTGCGGAGATTCGCCCAGAGATCTGAACTTGGTAAGCGGCCAGACTGCCAGGCCTGCACCAGGGCGGTGAGCATCTGCGCATCAAGATTGGATTCGGCAAAGTCCTGATTAAGCTTGTATTCCGTTTCAACCTGCACATTCTGGAACTGTGCCGCCCATTGAATAGCCTGGGTGTAGGCCTCGCTGACGTTCTCGGCGACCAGAGATAAAACCGAGTGCTCTGATTCGTTCTCCGCCTGAGCTTCGGTGGCCGTCTTAACTGCAGAACCACGCTCAATCAAGCGGGCACCCAAGGCGACCATTTGCTTTTCTTTCTGGTCCATTGCTTCTTTGACCAGGGTATTAGGTTCAACTTGAGCAAATCCAAAGGCACCGCCATCGGGGAGCAAAATTGGAGAGCGGGAGCCAATATAGATGCCCTGCTTCTCCATATGGTCGCGCCAGTTCTCAGTCAATCCTGAAATCCAAGGCTGAGCCTGACCGACGAAAAACGCTGAATCCTCATAGTCTGCTGAGTTGCGGTAATGGGCTTTGTTGAGGTTTGCCAGGTCTAACAAAGGAGACCGATCGATACTCGAATCATTGTTCTCGGCACCGACAAAAGTAAACGGGATAATGTCCCAGGCCTTCCCTGCTCCATCTAACGGCGTGTAAGTGTCGTGAATAATCCAGGTGCCAGTGTTGCCACTGCGCCATATCTCCACTGTATAGCGACCATCAATCAGCTTGAGTGCGCGGTATTGAGTTTTCTCTTCTATTCCAAAACCATCTGAGTTGGTTTCTTCATAGCTCTCACGGATAACAACCAGCCCCAGCCGGTGAACACCGCCAACCTTGATGGTCCGCCAATTGATAATCTGATTAGCGGGATAGCTCACTATCGATGCGCGTACTAAGCCGGCTTGCTGTTCAGCCTTAGAGGTTTGCCTTTCAGTTTTGGGGTAATCCACCAGTAGCCCGCGCCGGCCAGACTTAAGCACCGCAGCAACCACAGACTGGGACTGCTGGTAGATGCTTACCCCATTGCCATTGGCATCTGAAGTCAGATATTCCAGACCTGCCGGGATATCTACCGATGGCGCTCGGCGAAACACGGCACCAACCAGGCCCTGCAACGTGCGGCCGGTTGCGTTATAGAAAACTGCCCTGTCTGTGTACTGCAGATAGCGAGCTCTATTTGCTTCACTCTGGTCCTTTGGGTTGGGCATGGGCAAATAGGTGGTGCCCTTAGCCTTAATAACCCGCTCACCCGCACAGATATCATCAACCAGAGTCCAGTCTGGCAGCGCCTTGGTGAAGTCGTCGCGCTGATAGGTAACGTCATTTGCCATTAGTAGGCCATTCCCATGTTGATTGTTAGTGCTGGTTTGATGAGCGGGTAATCGTGGTGGATGAAGTAGCCACCAGCGTCTGGAGCGTGGTCGAGGTCGCCGCTTTTATCTGGTTCGCCATTCTCCGCCCAAGGTTGTTGCTCTAAGCAGTCCGAATAGCCCGGGCACTTATCGGTGTTCACTAAATAGCGGCGCTCACCCTTGGCATTGCAGAACATCGCGTTCATTGCGTTGACCCGGTCTTTCACCGGGGGATTGGCTTTCGGAGCGTGTACCGAAAACCCAGCATTTCTTAACAACGCTAAATCAGTGGTGCTGGCATTCACCGACTTACGAGAATCACCAGAGGCATCCGGGTAAATACGAACCTCACAAGTCTTGCGATAGTCCCCGTCCCGGTATTCCCAGTACCGCTCTTTAATTCTCCGAATCATGTCGGGAGTGTCATAACCCTCAAGGATTTCATCTACTGCGCGGGGCTTGCCGTCTCGCTTTACATGAGTGACTGCCGCCATCTTGCCGACATTGAAGTCCATTCCGATAAACAAGGGCTCACCTAGCTCCACTGTGTCATTGCAGTGATTAAGCTTGCGGTCGAATTGGTGATAGACCGTGCCGGTAAGCAGGTTTACAAACTGGCCATTGAGATATGCCCGGATAAGCTCGGGCGTATAGGCCTCAAGCATTGAATCGATATAGTCATCAGGTAGGTTCGACTCATTATCGAAGGTCGAGGCCTGAATTAATCCATATCGCCCGTGAAGCTTTGGTTTATCCCGAAGGGCCTTTACGAACTGGCGATAGACAAACTTGAACCCTTCCGGAGTGGTCGTTACATCGATGCCATTTTTGACACCGTGGACCTTGTAGCGCATGCGCGCCATGATTTTCCGCCAGGCCTGCTCTGCTTTCTTCTCAGCAAGCAGGTCCAGCTCATCGACCAGAGCATGGCCGATTTTAAATCCGACAATATTGGCCGGGTCATCTATCGAGCGGCAAATAACAGAGCCGCGGTAGCGACTACCGCTGTATACCTCTACTTCGTGGTCACCTCGCTTGACCTTGACCCGCAGCCCCATAGTCTCAGCAACTTCGCCGATTGTGGGGTAGTAAATATCCCTAATTAGTGGATAGGTTGGAGCAAAGTAACCTTGATTAATCTTGGGGTGCTCGTAGAAGTGGGCCAGCTGTCCTGAACAGCCTACCCAGGTCTTCCCAGACCCAAACCCTGCAACATAGGCCCTGTACTTGTGCGGTAAATTAAGAAACCGACTTTGCGGAACATTAAGTGCCGCTCTCACTTCCCTCCCGCGTTCTTGCATCCTTGACCTCGAATACGACTTTTGTCGGTGGTATGTCGGCACCGCCACCGGCTGGGTCAGGGTTTCGTTGCCATTTTTCTCTTTGCCGGTTATGAAGCCAGGCTAAACAGGCCGTTGTGTCTGGTGGGTAGTGTTCGGTGTACTCCTGAACGATAGGGTTGCCGTTGTGCTGCATAATCTTTACAGCTTCATGGCTATAGCCGCAGGCCCTTCGAAAGAGACTCTCCGCCACGTTAGCATCTGCCAAATTTTTGCCCCTTTTTATGGACTCAAAAAATTCGGGATGCTTATTCTTCCAATTGTTGATTGTTTGCTCTGTTACCTCGAAGAATTCGCCTAACTCTTTGTCAGTCAGACCCAGCTTGCAGAGCTTTTCAGCCTGCTCTGCGAATTCCTCCTTATAACTGGTTCGCCTTGCCACTATTCCCCTCTCTCAATCAACCGCTCTAGCTTGCTATCAATACGCTGGAGCCGTGTTCTGATTTCGTCTTTGAATTCAGCTATGTGCTTTTGTTCTAGGGCACGCATAGCTGATTCGTGTTTGATTGCTTGTGCGTTCTCACCTACCCGTTTCTCTACATCTGAGCCCCAGGTAAACAGGCCAGCAGCTAGAAGTATGATGCTGGCTATCTGGGTGATGGAGATGCTTTTGCTGAGGTGCCAGTGCTCTGTTTGTTGGGTCATGATTGCTTCCAAGCCTTCATTGCTTTCTCAGCGCTGCGCCCCACGACATAACCACCGAGGCCGATTTTTACTATCTCCAGCAGTGCCAGGGTTTGGTCCTCGCTTAGGTTTTCGGCTGTCCAGCCCAACCAGTGAAATACAATCAACCCGACGAACGTAAGCATTGTTACTGGCCGCCAGTTTCTCTGTAGCCATGACTCCCCTGATGCCTCTGCTGTGATTACCTGGGTAGCTGCTTTTAGCTCTTCCAAGTCCATTGAAATCAGCTGCGAATCAACTTGGGCTTTTAGGCGATTGGCTTCCGTCTTATCTGGGAATGCTTTGTCTATGACCTTGCCGAGTAGATTTGATATGGCTGTAATCATGGGTATTCCGGTATGAAGTGAGTGACGTTTAGCTCAAACTCTGGCGGCAGCATGTCCCGCAATTCCTGCATGGCTTTGCGTGATTGAATCACCCACCAACCGCCAGGGGCTTGGGCCGTTCCAATACCAATGCAGCCTTGAACATCAGAGGCATAGTTAGCCGTATGTATCAGGATTTTTGAACGACCTGGGACTTCCTGTAGCTCCCATATATTGGGGTATTTAGCGGAACTGTACGGATCACACCAATAAACCCCCTCCGGTATACAACTCTCGAATGGCTTATTACCTAGCCATGGGCGTTCTACGGTATAGAAAGTATGGTCACCGACACACAGCCGGCCCAGAGTTGCCTCTGAGCCATAAGCAAATCGCGTTAATGTGAGCATGATTGTCTCGGAGGTGGTTTTTAATCAGATATAGCGTCAGGCATCACTGTCAGCCTGACGGCTTTGATGTACTTGCGCCCTTCGAGAATTGCTCTGCAGACACGGTGCCAGCCGTCAGCAATATGTCCTTCTACATCCAAAATTATCGGGTAGCTCAGGTCAGCGTTGTTAACCCGGGTAACGTGATAAACAAAAGATTTTATGGTTGACCCATCCCATGGGTTCTCACCTATTGGAATTCCAGCTAAAGGTAGGTCAAACACTGCCCGGTCTTTCGCCAGTTCTATGAGGTCTTCGACTCGATAACTCTTTTTGCCGTCATGGTAATAGTTTTTGAATACATGAAACTCACTAATCTTTAGCTGAGGTGCACTCATAAGGGAGTCTCAAATTTCAGGCATAAAAAAACCGGCTTGGGGGCCGGCTTAAGAAGGATGATCCACTGTCGCACATACAACTCGACAGCTTACCTAATATTATTCATCTCACGGCTAGCTGTCAATACATACAGACTGTATATATGTACAAATTAGAAAATTAGTGCACCAGAAAAACCCAAAATCTCATAATATCAAATAGATTCCCAGCTCACTCGCAAATATTGGTCTTTTCCGAGATGTCATATTTCCTAAGAAGCTTTGCATATTCACCCGTAGAACAAAGACGAGATAATCCTTTGTTGAACTCATCCCTGGTCTTTTCATCTTTAAACGCCATTTTAAATTTAGAAACCGGCAGAAAGACCTTGTGAGTATCCACGTCATCCAATGAATGCCCCTGAAGCAAAGAAAAATGAGCAAAAATACTCTTATCTATAATAGCGATAGAGTCTGCGTTCTTCCAAAAATCAAGAACTTGATCTCGCGAACTTTGTTTCTCGACATAATTTTTGCTACCCACCCCTCCAGGGGAGAAAAGGCGCTCAAATTCTGGCCCTAGATCCTGATGAGCCCCTTCCCAGGCGATAACATGGTGCCCAACAAGATCGTTCACATTGGTTATTTTGATTTCTTCACTTTTGCGACTAATTGCGTAATTAACAAAGCCGACATAGTCCTTTGAATAATAGTGGCTTCCCTTCTCTTCATGTTCACACACATTTGCCTCTGCACCTGCTACACCATTTTTAATAGCATCTTGAATCTCTCCCCACCCCATCTGCACAAATTTTATTGAATAGTTAGGTAGTGCTTGCTGGATTAATTCGACCTCAAATCCGCTCTTCGCATTATCATCCACATAGGGTGGTGCATCTCTGGCTATAGCAACTTTTAATTCCGACGCATGAGTAAATAATGTGACCCCAATCAGTAGAGGGAGCAAGACTAGCAGATTTAACACCTTGTTTCGCATCTTGAAAATCCTTAATAACGTGGGAACTTTTAACCTCTTGATTAAGAGGTTAGATTACAACATGAATCCTGTGCAAATATGCGACATGCACTAACGTCAACCTTAACTGTTAATAACATTTAACAATTAAGGCGCCAGTGGTCTGAGCAAATCCGTATAACTAAAAACTCTATTTAATCGCCTGGAGGTGAAGGGGGAAGCCTTCTTTCCATCCTCGCTAAGACTCTTCTCGCATCCTGTACCCCACCTCAATACTAGACTCAATAATTTGGCATAAAGTCTTAATGTTAGCCACTGACCTCTTAACCGCCTTAGCTACCTCCTGCAATTCCCATCTTCGAAAGTAACGGAGCCAAAATACTGCCAACTCAACTCCTGCCTTCTCTTGGTTACCGCGCCCTTTAACTGCCCGGAGGTACATACCTACAACTTGGTCAGTTTCCTCTGCCCTAACTTCATTCACGAGCTCAGGATTCTCCCGGTGTTTAGATTTCATACCCCGTGCAAATGAGGACATACGGGGCCAGGATACTGAATCCCCTGCTCTCTCTGGATAGGCTCGGGACCACTCCCACAATAATTCACGTATCGCTATTTCAGACAAAACACTCCCTCCGCTTTTGCAATAACCGTCTTTTTCTATTGAATATCCGTTTAATCCTTTCGCAATACTCCCGGT
>NZ_JALBWM010000136.1 GCF_023895975.1 Microbulbifer okhotskensis | reverse complement strand
CCGACTACCAATAATCCACTAGCAAGAGCGGTTACACAGAATTGTTTACACCCTCACTGACCCCGGGCCGGCTCTTGCTTAGTCTGGCCATTACCTTGCTGGGCGTAGCATTGGTAGTAATAGCCATAACCCGCCGAAAAATCAGTGGCTTGATCGCGGCAAGACTCAGATGTTTGGTTTCGACGTTTGAGGACTACTTTTCGCCCCTCAGCCCCTCGCAGCTTCGACCTACATCCAAAGCGGCTCTTCGGTTTATTATCAATTTGTCAACGAAATCAAGACTAATGCAATTTTGCCTATTCTATTTCAAACCTATCCAATCGTTTTACTGCGATACTGATTCTGATATCGATGGTAGCGCCTTTAACCTTGCCTTGCCCGGTGTTTGGACTTTATTCAATTTGGATCGTTTATAAAAACAGTGAAATTTGGATTGTGATCCTGATCGCTTCTGGAGTGGTGGCGGGCATGCTTCCCCGTCAAACGATACTTCAGTGTTTTAAGAAAGTGAAACAATCGCCTCTGACCAGGTCCTGATTCAGCTCATTAGACCGCTGCTCATCGCAGGCTCAAATGTTCAAGCAGCGCTCTTAGCCTTTTCTCTTACCAGCCAATAAGAAACGCCCAGTGCAATAGTCACCAGAGCGATACCCACAATCTGCTCCGCGCTGACCAGCTTTAGGTCGAGGACGATAACCTTTCTCGCTACGGCCATTAGTGCAGTTGCCAATACCAGCTGCACAGGGATTACACTGGTGCCCAGGTAAAGGCGTATATTCGTAAAAATTTCTATAGCGATCAGCACAACCAGAAAAGCCCCAAAAGTCTCCAGGATATCCTCCATATCCAATAACAGGAATGGCGTTTCCATAAGCCGTTGATAGAGCACATAAACCACATCAGCAATAGTCAAGAAGATCACCAGCACCATCAGAATAGCGAGAAACTTGACAGCAAGCTTGATTGCGCGGTGCAACTGATTAATCAGGGGATCATCGTGATCCTCGTGGATCTCGTCATATTTCATGGGCGCTGCTGTGCCGATAGTTAGCGAACATTGCTTGAGTTCGACTATAGGCGAAATACCCGGACTCGGCGGTGAAGCCCCCCAAGAATCCTGGCGCAAAGCCCCGGCAGCGAATTCAACACAGGGAAACTATTACGCACTTTGCGAGCCACGAAAGTAGTGTTTTTGGCAGCCTGTCAACCCAAACTATGGTCCAAGTATACTTCGGCCTTATCAAAGAGGGTTTAAGGCCATACGCCGAAAACCCTGGTTGAAAGAACGACAAAAAGACCCGTTAACAAGCTGCTAGGGGAGGCAACCAGCGCGAGTAAAGAAATATCTTACCTCGTAGTCACTACAATCCTCAGTAGCACAGAAAAAACGGTAGTTGGGGCCAATGTCGCCGACCAACAGGCTTTCACCAGTCAGGGGGTAATCCAGCTTGGTATCCGCAACCCGAGCCTCAATGCTCGCCACGTCACTGACTTCGCAGCTGTTGGTTATATTTCCTGCCGCCTGGTGCTCATTAAAGCTCTCATAATCAATTCCGTCCGAAGAGGGATCATCAAGGTCCAGCCACTCGGTCGCATAATATCCGGGGCTCACCAATGAGCTGGACAACTTGTGGACACCTAGAGAATCAATCTCGTCGTCATGGCTGCCGTGGAAGGCAAAAATCTGCTGTGAAGAACTTGATGCATAGGTGGTGCACGAGCCCTGCTCGGTCCCCCCAGAAATTGAAGAGCCGTCACTGGCGGTGAGCTTCAAGTAATAAACACTGCCCGCTTCATACTTTTCATCATCCACACAAATTTCCACATCATCGAGATATTCATCGCTGGCGGAATTAAAGCTCAATATTGTACCGAGAGAACCACCCTCCCCGTTGCCATACTCGATACACAGCTCGTGGTTACTGGCCGTCGCCTGACTGATCGCCTGCTTAAACTCATAGCACGCCTTGAGCCCATCAATCCGGCTGCCAGAACGTATTTGTACTGACTTAATATTCATAGCGCCACTACCGAGCAGCTTTCGTTTTACCAGATCAATCGAATCAAACTCGCTACCTCCAGTGCCACCAACCGCGTCCTTCTTGATGTAGCCAAAGTCGGAATAGCTATCCTGACCGGCAATCCAGAAACCCTCAAACGGCTCATAATAATTCAACCAAATAGAGGTATTAACCCCCTCTGAGCCCCTCAATGAATAGAGGGTGGCATTTTCGTGAGCGTTGTAAGGCATACCGAAATCATATCCCTGCTCGGCACAGACGTTATAGCCATCGCTCCAACTACCAGAGGTACTGCTGATATGCCAGTTCCGCTCATCATCCACACAGGCGAAAACCCGCTCGGTGCTACAGCTATAATCTGTAATCTCTCCGTCATTGGTCATCCAAGCACAGCGGTTGCCGCCACTCGGGGAATCATTCCGCCAAGACCAAGTGAAATCCTCTATTTGCGGCGCTTTAGAAGCACCAATGGTAGTCGCATTAGCCTCCACTAACGCGAGTTCCAACAGATTGTACCCCGCTTCTGCTTTCTCCATTACCGTGCTACCGGAAATTTTAATATCGTCTTTGCTATATTCCGTCGTCGCATCGAGGGCAACACTGAAATTCCCATTCTCATAGTGGGTTGTAGCACTGGTGTTACCATCGATATCAGGAGTCAACTGGCTGGAATTTTGGGCTAATGGTTCATGTGAGGTGAGACTCCCCGACGCATCCATTTCATCTACGCCGATCCATACGTTGCGACGGAATTTCGATGTATTTGACTCATCGTGATAGTCGCACAAGTTGTTATCGCCAGTATGGGGATAATCTCTGGGCACCTGAGTAAATAAGATCACATTGCGCCCCGCATCTAGCACATCTTGCTTGGTCAGCTTTTGTACGGGTAAAGATGCACAGGCATCCTCTGTATAACCCCAATCGGTTGGCTTAAATACCAACTCCCCCAACCGGCTCTCAATTTTCTCACCAATCTTATTACGAAAATTTTGGTGGTAATCAGAATCGTAGGCTTCAAACTTTAAAAAGATAACTTCATCATTATTATCTTTGAGAAAATCTTTAACCTCATCCAAGCCATCCCCAAGGGTTGCCGCCGTACCGAACATATAAATACACATGGTGGCCTCTTCCAGCCCCATATGGCACAGGTGAGGGGTAGAACTAAACGTAGAGGACGGATAAGTATCATACTCAACCAAGCGAACTCCACGTCTAAATAACTTCTCCGGTGCATACCACTGATTCACGTCGGTATAAACACCCTGATCCCACTGGTAAGAGGCATAGGCATTGTGCGCACCCGCCCATAGTGATTTTGACAACGGCGCTTTAGTATCTATCTGGCCCTGAAGATCCAGACGTTTCACCTTATCATCACTAGAATCAATTTCGCCTTGAGCGCTCATCGAGAGAGAAGCACTCAGAAATAAACCTGATACCAAACCAATTATTTTATGCATTATTTTTCCTGACAAGTATCTTGAAAGTGCCTTAAGAATCAAACCTCAATAAATATCCCCCTTACTTGAGGTAACCAACTGAAACTGGCGTACCCAATTGCCAGAAATCGCTAAGTTACACCAATACTGCAGAGTCAAAATGAGTCATTTACGCTACTTTACGCTTCCACAATTTATGCACATTTCATGTCGCCAAATTTCTTATACTTCAGTCTCGGATAGTGAACAAGACGGACCTCTCGGTAAGACTGGGGAGACTATTATGAATAGTGTGGTCTGCCGGTTACACGCTTAAGCACTTTTTATAAAAAATTTGCCTTTTGCGGTAAAAATCACCTTGACAAAAACATGACAATCATACTGCTTATCATTGCTGTTAAAGCACAAGCTTTATTGGGATTGCTAAACTCCAATATTTCATATCAAAGTTATTATTCGCCTAACAAGCAGTCCATCCCAGAGCCGGCGAAATGATGACCATAGCTTCACAGTACCCCGCCCGCCCACCTTGGAAAACATCTATCACCCACCTCACCGATTGTGCGGCAAAAACTAGCACCGCTACTTGCAAGCACTATGACTGCTCACCCCTCCATACATGGCTCGTAAAGCCTGCAAAACTACTCTGGCGTGCCGAGCAGTAGCTTTTGTTTATCCCGCTTGCACAACAATAAATCTATAGCTCGCTAAAATGGATCAGCCAATGCAGCTAATGTAAGGAGTGGTGCGAGCCAAGGTACTCGATCACAACTCTAATTCGTACATTGAAGTTAAAAATGATATGGCGAGTTTGGTCGCCGACATAATGACAGACTTTAACAATAGATAGTGCGCACTGATAACTTACCTATCAAACAGACAGGGAGATAATCGGGCAACCAAAGGCTAAAACGATTAGGCTTAAATCCAAAACTGGTTTATTATACTGTGATTTTGAAACCTAAATACAGGGAAATTTTCAAAAGACTATGAAAAATAATATCGGGATCTTTACAGCCGCAATATTATCCATCTACCTGTTAGGATTTTTTCTAACTCAGTAGTTTATATGAAGACGAGCATCGATATACATACACACCCATATACTCCTTGGGTAAGCAAACTGGACTCATACAATCCAATTCGTGTAGCGTACGTTGACAGCATAATTTTTTGATGTATACGCTTTGATGCGTGCACCTATTAAGCCTTATATTCTCAGCCCATCAATGCAGTTCAATTTAGCACCAACAGAACCTCAGCCAGACTTACTAACGAGCCAGGCATCCAACTTACTACAGAACAAAGAACCCCCAGTAGAATGGAATTATTATCTCTTAAAATACCGGCCGGATGGGAAATGATAAAAAATCACTTCTATGACATCGTGCATGAAAACCACTCCAACCCCGGTGAACTACTTGGATACCCATTCCATGAAGATATATTATTTTTAAGAAACCGGCATCTACGACGATCAGTGGACTTGGGATGGACACCTGACTGCGACCCGAATGGGAGCTATAAGTTAACGTTATTAGCCTGGCTTGATGGCGAGTTAACTACCCCCTCACCAAAACAAACAATATTAAGAAAAATGGAGTGCGTAACACTAAAATATAAGCTAACACTTCCAATTACCGAAGACTGGAACAATCCGATAGAGAAATTTGAATCTAACTGCAGATTTTCTATAAGAGATCGTATCAACGATTTTTTAAGGGGGAAATGAATGCACCCATATTATTGACAGGGCAGTGTTTACCGGAAATTCAACATACATTTTCGCATCAGATAAATATAAAGTAGCAAAGCAATTCCGCTGCAATCTGAAAACAGTTAAAACATTCAAATAATATGAAAGAAATCAGTAAAGCTGACTTGGTAGATGGCTTATTTAACGCAGCAATCCCTTGCATAGAAAAGTTCATCGAAGAGCACAACAATGAGACATTCTTTGGCTTTGCTATAGAGACTCTGGCCGAGGAAGGTTACTTTCATCTTTGCGCAAGCTCTTCTGAGTCCTTTCAGTCAACTGTAGATGAATACTTACTATCTGGAGAAACACTTGAATTCATTATGGGAGAGGACATTAAGTGGAATAACCAAGAGTGGGCTTACTTTGACTTAAATTATAACTGTAATATATGGAACAAAGCATGGGAGCCCATGCTCGATATAATTAACTCACACAAGAATAATATTTCCCAGCTAAATAATCAGGAGTCTACAAGGGCTCAACAAAAGTTTTCAAACTTATTCAAGGAGGCTGGAGAGGAGGTCTACATGAAGATTATAAATTCAAGGATTTTGGACAAAATGAAACAATCTTCTGATTTCAGGTCATTTTTCTTCGAGCATCACGATGCATTTTAGCTTTACTCGCAATTGAGCGGAAAAAACGGCGGGCAGGGCCAGCATCCACGCCCCAAGAAGCCGCCCTCCCCTGCTCATTTCTGCCGCATCAATAAGGTAAGATTTATAAAATTATGGCTGCCTCCGTCTTGTTTCCACCGGGTGAGGGGCTATGAACATCAGGGAGCCCCTGAATAATCCCGCAATTTCTCTGCGGGAATTGAAATCGGCAAATGTCAGAAGCAGCTCGCCACGAATGGTCTTAACCCTTCGCAAGATCTGCAACACAGTAGCTATGGCCTCCAAGGCCCACCCTGCGGGACTTTCAGAGCGATTCACTCTCTGCGTCGTGACTTTTTGAAAGGCCTAGATTGTGAACCGTTATGGAAGCCAGAGGCATCGCAGAATTATTCAGAGGCTCCCCAGAGGCTTACCAAAGTTTACAATCGAATAAAAAATGGCATAACTTTGCTACAATAGGCCCCCTTTATAAAGAATCAAGTCAATAAACCAGCTTTTCAAGCTCATCCAGCAGCAATTTTGAGGGAGACTTTAGGAATGAAAAAAATACAGAACTTTTCAATGATTATTGCTGTATGTCTAGGCCTGTTTGTTAACGGTGTAGCTGCAGAAGAAATAGAGATAAACAAAGATCTCACCATCCACTACGAACAAGCGGGCAGCGGCGATACAACCATCATTTTCATCCCTGGCTGGATGATGTCCACAGAGGTCTTCGAACATCAGCTCGCTCACTTCAAGGGCTCTACACACTACCGGGCGCTGGCATATGACCCTAGAGGTCAGGGAAAGTCATCAAAACCGGTTGAAGGTCACACCTATCAACAGCACGCTCGGGATTTGAATCAACTGATTGAAAAACTGGGTTTTAAAAATGTGATTTTGGCAGGCTGGTCATACGGGGTAACGGAGCAACTGGCATACTTGGATCAATTTGGTACTGAAAGACTCAAAGCCATGATCATGATCGATACCGGACCAGATATAGCCGGTGCCACACGCGACGAGTGGGTTTGGTATCTCAACGACGACTCTGACGGTTACTCACGAGGGTTCACCGAAGGCATTATTGAGAATCGCGAAAGCGTAATTTCCGGATTCTCTGAGTGGATGCTGGAAAACCCCACACCGGAAAATATTGCCTGGGTATCAAAAATCGCCAAGCAAACGTCAAGCAGTGTCGCTTCGATTACGAATGCCACAGGGTTTTACCTCGACTACAGTGAAGATCTTATCGCACTTGAGGGCAAAATGCCCTTGCTGTACCTCGTGCGAGATGACATGAAAGAAGTAGCAGACAAGTGGATCCAAACCAACACCCCATCCGCCACTGCTGTATACATGGGTAAGCATATGATGTTTTGGGAAAGGCCTGAGGAGTTCAATATGGTCGTTGATAAATTCCTTTCAGGTATGGATGATATATAGCATCGCCTGGCCTGAGAAGATCAAATCTCATAAGAATACTCAGCAGGTGCGGTAGAGCCGCGCCGCTGATACTGACTGGCGCCTACTATGGCTCCCCAGAATCTCAAACTACTACTTAGATGGCAGGGCCGGATTCACTATACGACCACACCCCAGTGGCAGTGCTAACTGCCGCTTCTGACATAAAGAAAATGGGCTTCCTCAATATTCGCCCACCAGATACACAAAGTAACTTAGACATAAGATCAAACTCGACAGCACAACCTGGCGACTCTTACAGATCGACAGTTAGCCCCTCTTTCCTCGTCTCCGACCATAAAGTTTTCATTATAAATTCACAAACTGGCGCAAACTTAACGTCATTTGGCGCCCAACCCAATGGTTCGATTCCCAGCCAGAGGACAAACTATCGGCAGGCCAGTAAGAAAAAACTGTCAAAGGAAACAACTATGAGTTCAGCTGTAAGTCGCATCCCCGCAGCCAATTGCCATATAGCCCTGGAGTACTTTCAGGAGCTAATGACCTTCGAAACTGACTGCTGGGATGTCCATCATGCCCTGTCAAATGGCCGCAAGGACTTCGTTTTGCTGGATGTACGCAGTGAAGATGCGTTTCGGCAAGGGCACATTCAAGAAGCAGAATCCTTGCCACACCAATGGATCACGGAAACGACAATATCCGGCTATCCGGCCACCACATTATTTATCGTCTATTGCGCGGGCCCGCACTGTAATGCGACAGAGAAAGCCGCTATCAGGCTCGCCAAGCTTGGTCGTCCGGTAAAAAAATTGATTGGCGGTGTCACTGGATGGATAGATGAGGGGTTCAGCCTAGTTAAAGAGCAGAGCACTTCGAGCAGCTAAGAATTCAATAAATTTCTACTCACAGAAGCATACGCTAAAGGGCACCGGCACGTGCCCCCACCCATTTTTTAAAAACTAATTATGCAGTAATTCAATAGGGAACCGATGTATATACGCAAAGCAAAGCCCTGTGATAGCGCCCAATTTTTAGAGATGATGCGCGTCCAGCCAAGTTTGAGGGCTATTTCACTGAATTCAAAGTTACTGAACCAGAATTGAACCGCCGGCTATTTAAACAAGCAAGTTTTCAATGTCTAGTTGCCGAGAACGGTGGCACAGCTGTTAGATACCTTGCCTACTACGCACTTCCGTTCACCTATGATTTAACCCCCTGGCTCTGGATCAAAGAACTTTATGTTATCGATAACAGACAGTGCCGGCGCAAAGGAATAGGAAAAACACTGATGGAAAGATTGACCTCTGAGGCCCACAAACAAGGAAGTGGTAAAATCAAGTGGAAAGTCCTTTCTACCAACTTGAATGCTAAAACCTTTTACCTTCAACTGGGCGCTTCTTCAGAGTTAGAATGGCAGATTTGGTCCCTCAGCAAAAAGACCATTTTTGACTTGAGCCATCAGTAAATATAGGCCTCGAAAGGCCCATTAGCTCTGTGTAACTATATGATAAAAGCCCACTACTTATATTCCCAGATTACTTCCGCTGACATACCCGGCCACCCCAGGTGGCCAACCATGATCACCCAACTCGCTACCCAATATACTCTGCGACATATAATCTGTTTATATATAGATGAACAAAGCATGACTATTGACCCTCTAATCATCATCTCTACCAAACCATAAACGTCTGTATATCAACACAGTTTTTTAGCTGACCGTTAAGCAATCAAACTCTAAATCTACCAATACTTCGGACAGTTTTAGGGGGCGAAATAGGTAGGAACCACGGCCAGAT
>NZ_JALBWM010000135.1 GCF_023895975.1 Microbulbifer okhotskensis | reverse complement strand
AAAATGGTATGAATAGCAAAAATAGCAGCATACCGCCATCACAAGATCAAAACCGTAAGAAAGAGAAAAAGACTGCAGGAAAGCGCAAAGCCGGCGGCCAACCTGGGCGTAAAGGCATCACTCTGACGCCGATTGATAATCCTGACGCTATTGAGACTCTTAAACTGGATCGCCGCACTTTACCCTGCGGTACTTGGCAGGAGGTAGGCTACGAGCGGCGCCAAGTTATCAACCTCCATATCCAGCGCCCTGTCACCGAGTATCGTGCCCAAATTCTGGAGAATGAACACGGCCAACGCCACGCAGCTGAATTCCCTGCGGGTGTCACTCGTCCAGCGTAGTTACGCTTGTACTCATGCCTTGTGCAATGCCCACCACTTACGTGAACTGACCTATGCGCATGAGGAAGATGGGCAGCGCTGGGCCAGGAATATGCACAAGCTACTACTGGAGCTGCACGATGCTGTTGAGCTCGCAGGCGGTGCCTTACCGGAGGGGCAAGCCAAGCGCTGGAGAATACATTACCGAAAACTCCTCGGCTGAGGAGATACCGAGTGCCCGGTACCGGATGCAACGTCGCCCCCCGCCGAGGCTGACTTAAGCGTAGTAAATCTCGCAATCTATTGGAACGGCTTCGTGACTATTAAGAGGATGTTCTTCGTTTTATAGAGTACGCTGAAGTACCGTTTAACAATAATCAGGGAGAGCGAGATCTTCTCATGACCAAGGTACAACAAAAAATCTCGGGCTGCTTTCGCTCTGAAGAGGGTGCAAGAGCTTTCAGCCTTATTCGCTCCTACCTATTGACCTGTCAGAAAAATAAGATCGCCTCCGGAGAGGCATTAACGCAAATACTTAACGGAGAATGGCCTGATTTTTTATTAGAAAAGTTCAAATCTTTGGAGGTTGGTGCTGAATAGTTACCTGATATCAAGCATACGATAAATGACCACATGGGTATTTTCGTCGATACCCCAAGGTGATATTGGAAGTGACTACGATAAAAATAAATACTCTACAACCATGGGTCCGTGGTCGATTCAGATCCTGGCTTATATTGGTTGATCCGACCACAGAATTCACAAAGGTATTAAGCTACAGCAACCTGCTCCGCTTGTGGTGTTATCCATTTCATAAAATTACTGGTTTGCTGATTATCATACTCAGCGCTACCGTGTAGATCATTGACCACTTGAGCGGCACGCCAGGCCGAAAGACTCAACTGTGGTTCCGCAATACCGTGACTGCTACGACCGGTACCCAGGAAATACAGACGTCGCCCGCTCTCATCACCAGAAAGTTTTGCCGCAAAGGCATCATCTAGCAACAGCCGCCCCTCTCTATCACGGGCAATCTGCTCTTGGAGTGGTGCCATACAGGGAGGTAGAGCCTCACACAGGCCGGTGCACAAAATCACGATATCCGCATCAATCCACTCGGTACCATCAGCACTACCCAGCAAGCGATTTTCTAACTGTAGCTGGTAATCGCAGCGATGAGACATCCCCACTAACTCACGGTTGGGCATTAACGACACACACTCAGAGTTTTTTTCCAGATGCACAAGACGATAAAACAGCTGATAAAGTTCTTTGAGTGTATCCGGTGAGATACCATCAGATGCCAATTTTTGCTCGGCAATCACTTCCTCGCGGCGCTGTGGACTCAGCTGGCGGAACACGTCGACATACTCAGGGGTAAACCAATCATTGGTAAAAGGGGTTTCATCCAGTGGCAAGTAATTGCTGCGACGGGATACCCAAGTAACCTTCTGAGGGCGACCCCAGTGTTTATTCAGAAGATTAATAACCACCTCCGCACCGGTTTGGCCACCGCCGATAACAGCCACCCGCTTGCCGCTCACATCCGGGTTGCGCAGAGCAATTTCCAAGGCATGGAAACAATTGTCGGACAGTAGCGAACGACTACACTCAGGAATATTAGGTTTTTTGCCCGCCGCAACACAAAGATTCTTTGTGTGGACCTGTTCGCGACCGTTGGGACCATGCACGTCCAGCTCAAAGTACTCGCCATTATCCACCACGCTCTGTACACGACTATTCATTTGGATAGAATCCAGACGGCGCGCCGCCCAAGACAGATAGTCGGCGAACTCTCGACGGGTCACGGTGCGCTGCTCAGCGTGCAGGAAGTCATAAAAGCGCTTGTTTTCCACCAAGTACATCAGAAAACTGCAGGGGTTGCTGGGGTCTACTGGTGTCACCAGGTCCTTCAGGTAAGAGGTCTGCATCATAGCGCCCGGTAGCATTAAACCCGGGTGCCAGGAAAATTCCGCTTTGGCTTCAAAGAAACGATGGCTTAGAGATTTATCACGCATTAAAGCGGCAACCGCCAAATTAAAAGGACCGGCTCCAATACCGGCGAGATCTAGTAAGTTACTCATAATTAAGCCTCTACAGCCGAAGCAGTTTCTGGTTGTCGTATGTGTTGTTGTGACTCTTGCTCGGCGAGCCAGAGGGGGTTGTCGAGGTCGCCGCCGACAATAGGAACTGGGCGTTCGGCACTGTCATCGTAGCCCTGTCGCAGACGCACCCGATTTATACAGACCCGCTCAATATGCGGGCGAAACAGATTAAACTGCTGAAAGCGCTCCGCCATAGAGGCGGTATCCTGTATGGCCGATGCTTGATAGCGGCGCAATACTCGGGCCAGAACTTGGTAGAATTCCAACTCCTTCAACCCGCACTCTGTCATGAGCTGAGTAGACAAATATCGCAATACGGTGACAAAGTGGCCGGTGAACAGGTCGTGAATAATATAATTAGCTGGCAATTCGTCGAGCGCTTTCGCCGCGGCCTCGGGCAGATCGGCGCGATCGGGGAAATTCCCCTGAGCAAGACGTAGATCCCCCTGAAAATCCTTTAACAGTACACGCACGACCTTGTTATCACGAAGTACTAAAGTCAGGTTTTGCGAGTGCGCCACCAGGCCAACACCATAACGGCTGAGCAGGTGATAAAGTGGTACTACAGTAGCGTCAAACAGCTGCTCAAGCCACGCTTGAACCGAGAGGCCGGAAGCCTCAATCAAGGCGCTTACGACAGACTTACCACTGGCATCTCGCTGCAGCAGCGCGGCCATTAAAAGATGGCGCTCACCCTCAACGCACAAGCTTGCGGGGCTCTGCCGCCAAGTAGCCCCCAGTAATTCGCGATAGCGATAGGGAGTGCCATCAATCAATTCATGATGGAGGTGTGGCACGTGCACGCCGGCCAGTTCCTGCAGAACGCCAGTGCCACGCGCCTGCAACTGTTCGTCCCGCTTACATAGCTGCTCCATCCACTCGGACAGTGCCGGTCCGCAACGCATAAACTTGCCCGGAATCCCCCGGTAGCAGGAGGTATTCAACACCGTTAACGGCAGCTTCACATGCAAAGCCTGCGGACGTGCCAGGTTCGACAAGGTTCGCAGCGACACCTGAGGCAGGTACTCATCGCCAAATTCACCGAGCAAGACCAATTCGCCACGAAAAATCTGTTGAGCATAGTGCTGACGGATATGGTGTTGCCATTGCCAAGGATGCACCGGCAAAGGTAAGAACTCCTGCCAATTGACCCCCTTTTCTTGGCAGACGTCGTCCAACTGATGAAGCTCTTTTTCACTCAGGCTTTCGGCCAATAGCTTTGGCCAGTCCCATTGGGTGCTACTACCGCTCACAGTCAGTTCGCGCCTGACCGCCAACCATAGTAAGCGCACCCCCTGAGCAGCCTCGGTACCATAGGTATTAAACTCCTGCGCCCCCCAACCAATTCGCCCTTTATTTACCATCGCTTTGGGGTGACCATCCAACAAACATTGCAGCTGCTCATCCGGTAAAGCGGCCAAGGTTTGCGCGTCCAGCCGCTCACGTTTTTGCAGCAGGTTTACATCGGCTACCAAGGTATTGGCAAGCTCGTGTAACAGGTTGCCCAAAGTGCTTGGGGTGGCTTCAAGATCTTCACCAGCATCGATAAAAAACTGTGCCGCATCATCGGCAGGTAGAGTCTGTCCATCGCTTTCCCGTTCGATGCTCTTCGAATCGATTAACAACCAATCCCAAATAGTCATCTGCCCCTTGAAACGGTAAATTACACCTGAGGTGAGAGTCACAGAGTAACGGCCATCCTCTTCAGCCCTTGCGCGCAGCGCTTGCTCATAGCAGAGCTCCGCCATTGACTTTTGCAACAGAGCTCTATTGGCCTGCTTCCAATATTTATCCGCGCTCATACGCCCCCCATATTTCGCAAAAACTCATCTCGATTGCACATCACCAGAGCTGCGCGCTTGTGTGGAAAATCAAACTCTTTAATTTTTTTCCAGCCAAATGTACCGTTGATATATCTGAGAAGCGCCCGATTATCTGCGCGGGGTTCTCCAACCAGGCTTTCTGTGCGAGCATCATCCAAAAACATAAAATGAGAAACCCCATTAAACCAAGCCTGCGCAAAACGCTTACCAAGGAAACGCTTATCGCCAACCAGCATATGAACGCCCCGATCAAATGGCTGGCATTCATAATATGGGGCTATCCGATCCTCAAACGCCCAATAAATTTCAAAATACGCGAAGGGCTTCTCGTCGAGGCAAGCTATCAAAGGAAGCTTGTGAGGGTCCTGAATAACGGATTCAATAAATTTCCGCTGTTTATTTACATCCCCTTCCTCTTCCCAAAATTGGGCTACCCGCTTCTGATTCATCCAGTCAGTAAATTGCTCTAGATCCCTTTCCAAATCGAAGTGGCGCAGGCTGAACTCCATTTTCAGGGAATGAAAATAACGCCGATATACTTCTCCTTGAGACGCCTCCGTACGCAGCGGATGTCGAACCCCACTTTTATTCTCAACCCACTGCAAAGGAAAATTACCATCATTATTGCCGCGATACCAAAGCTTTGTGCGCTGATAGAAACCCCTGCGGGATACACGACCTATGACTGCATCCTCCTCGGCAATATCGATATTTTGTACCGCCGAATTCAGAGCAAAAAACCAATCAAACCACGAATCCAGTTCTGTCAGATGAGTATCACCTGAGAATAATTTAAATCGTGCCGTCTCGCGCCCGATAACATATTCAATTTGAAAATAATTATTTTCATTTAACTGACATCGATACCCGACAATGGCTGTTTTCCAGCTGCGTCCATCTGCAAGCTGGCCGCAGTCCGCCTGAGGTAGTTCAAGCATTGCTGTTGTATTGGTCATAAATCTATCCTTTCAACTTTCTGCAATACTTGGATCAAACTTCGGCAGCTTCGGTTGTTGTTGACACCTTCAGTGGGTTTGCCATTTTGTGATAGATCGAAAGCGGGTCCTCGGTAGTGGTTTCATTCATACCAATAACGGCACATTGGAAATTTCCCTTTGCCCAAATTTCCTCAGCATTGAGCAGATACTCCAAACAACTGTGATCGCGTCTTTGACCTTTATTTAATAGTTCCAGGCGCTCTCTCAGCTGACTTAATAGTTGCCGCTCGGATAATAAACCTGCTGCAGAAAGCGCGCTAATCAAACCAAAACAGCTATTGACGATGAGGTAATAAACAAACAGACGATTTGCCATCTTTTCATCAATTACATTCTCACTACTCTGCGCTAAATTAGGCAGGTAGGGCTTAAGCAGCTCCTCACCGACACGGCTATAGCCACTGCCTTGGCAATCCCTGAAATAACCGGCAACCGGTAACGCACCTTCAAAGGTTAAAATCAGGTTTTGCTGATGCGCGCCGAATAAGATACCGAAGTCCGCCTGAGCAATTAGCAGAGGCTCAATCACTGCATCGAGAAAAGCGCCAAACCAGCGCCTAGCTGCGGCCCCGGTAGAAATTTCTCCATCTTCAGCAAATCGAAAAACCAGCTGGGCTGCCCGACAGGAATCTCCGCTGGGGTTATCCTGAGTCAAAGTCGCCAGCAAACAGGTATTTTCAGCAGATTCATTGAGGAAGGGATTTTCCCGAAACATGACCAGGCTTTCTATAATTTGCTCTCCACAACTATCGGCAAGCATCAGATAGGCTGGCTCAGCCAACACTTGAAAACGCGGGTAGCGGTTGGCAAATTCCTGCCCCAGCGGAGTTTGCCGTACTTTTAACACCTCCAGGCCGCGTACCATTTCTTTTGGTTGCAGGGTGCGTACCGAATTTGTCAACCGCAGGCTGAGAGAAAATTTGAGCATATAAGGGCTCTTGCCACTATAAATAGCGCGCAGCGAGGAAGTCGCCCGCCAAGGCTCACCACCCAGCCCCAACTGAATAATTTTTCCACTCGCAAGTAACTCGGCAACACGCGGGTCTTCACACAGCTGACGCCACTGCCAGGGATGTGCCGGAATCGCTATAAACCCCTTCGGTGCTGGAGGCGCACCGTCCGTACTGCGAACTAATTCTGAAAACTGCTCTGCGCTGATTTCAGCTCCGCTGGCTGACCTTAAAAATTGTGGGTCCACTCCCAGCCATAGCAATGCAAACTTATTGCCAAATTCTGGCGCAAAGCGTTCGGCATCCTCATCGGTGAAGGGATCTCGGCTTTTGGGCGTGGGATGGATAGAGTGACCGCACAGAAGCGCCTGTTCCGACTCGGAAAAAGTGAGTGGTTGGTTGAATAATGTTTCAATATCAGCACTGCGCGCCGCCAAAGCCTGGGACATGTTTTTGACACTGGCCGAAACCCGGCGGGTGAACTGCGCTCTGGCTTCCGGTACTGCGCAGGGGAAAAATGTAGGTTCTTCTGCGACCAACTGCGCCGCAACAGCCAATTCAATTGGCTTGTCAATACCCTCGGCGGTTCGCCACACCATGGGTAACACAAACTGATGCCGACCACACTCACTACGGTATGATGCGTTCAACCAAAGTTCGGCAGCACTTGCCGGTAGAGCAATACGCACCGCCGGTACGCGGATACCTTCCGGAAATCGCTGATCAGACCGCTCATACCAGCTGCCGCTATCGGTTTCACGCAGCAGGGCATTAAAGAAACAATTGGCAGACAGCCTTTCCGCAGCGACATTGAGCTCAGTATCCCCAGTAGTGACAACTGGATTTTGAGAAAAAGCATCGCCATCGATGCAGCCAGCTTGGGCCGCATCGGATCGAGGATTGTTCATGGTAGTGATTCTTTTTTAACCTAAATCTAAGTGAGAATGGTTTGCATTTGTTGAATGATGCAGGTAAATTCCCTGCACTTCAAGTCCGTAGCTAGAGAAATGATCTGGCTATGAACCCTTACACAGGAAAGCTTCTTGTCTTTCTTGTGCGTTTTTTATTTATTGTTTGCGGAGCCCCGAATGCGGCGTTCTCTGAATACGGCCCAAAATCACCAGCGTAAAATCAACATTGTGGTAGCCAGCCAGGGAGCCGCCCAGGTAGTGCTACTCACGCAAATTCCTTTGATAGTCGAGCGCTGCGGCCTGAGTCTAGCCAGTATTGGTGGCCTGGTGGCCTTGGGTACTTTTTGCCTGATGATTGCCGGACCTCTGTGGGGAGAAATTGGCGACCGGATTGGACGCAAGCCGGTATTGCTCGCAGGATTGATCGGAGCTCTACTCGCGCAGTGCCTCTTTGTAGGGCTATTACTCGCCATCGCGCAGGGACACCTAGACCAGAGCAACGCCCTTTTGGCCCTGGCTGCCAGTCGTATTATTTACGGGCTCAATGCCGCCGCTATTTTTCCTTGCTGCCAAGCCTGGGCCATCGAATTGGGAAACGCAGACAAACGTTTATCGATTCTGTCAAGCCTGAGCGCAGCGGCAAACCTAGGGCGTGGATTAGGACCTTTACTCGCCCTGCCCGCGCTTCTTGCAGGTGCACTCTGGCCGCTTGCCTGGTTGATATTGCTACCTCTAGCCGCGCTGCTGTTAACCACCAGCCTGCCGCAGGGGAACAATACGGCGTCCGCTGAAATAACCCAGGAGCACAACTCCCTACCTCCCGGTGCGCTCGCTCTTTTTGCCACAGCGCTACTCGGTACTGTCAGTATCGGCCAGCTGCAAGTCGTCATGGGGCCTGCGCTAAAGGATCTTTACGGCCTAAGCGCTCTAGGAGCCTCATCCACTACCGCCGTTTTACTGGCGGCCGTGGCGATCTGTGGGTTCCTGGTTCAGGTAACACTGGTGCGAAAACTGAAAGCACCGCAGCTTAGTTTTATACTGGGTACCGCCTTCCTGTGTGCGGGTAGTGTTTTACTTTCCACAACCCTGGGCAGCCTATTCGCAGCCATCGGCCTATTGATATTTGTGGTAGGCATTGCATTTTTGGTGCCGGGTTACAGTGCCCTACTAAGCCAGTCGCAGCAGCGCAATGGCAGGTTATTTGGCCTGTTATCTCTAATGCATACCGGTGGCTATACCGTTGGTTTCGCTATCGGCGGATGGCTGTATGAAAAAGAACCACAACAGCCCCTGTTAGGAATGCTGATTAGCGTCTGCCTGATTGCAGTATTCGCTATCATCGCCATATTTATTGACAAAAAAAAGATTGCAGCAAGCCGAATACGATTGTTAAGGGACTCCTGAATCATTCAGAAGCTCCTTAACATCGTTAGCAGCCGTATAGTTAGTAGGGGTCACCAGCTTACCCAATAAATCACCCTTCAAATTACACGGCTTACCTTTTTCTGGACTGATATAGGGCATCGCGGCCATATCCGATTGTTCATCGAGGCACCTTTAATTTTACTTAATCGATCGGCACATAATCTAGGGAGCTCTTGAATTGTGGCAGCGAGACCCAGTGCCGCCAGTATTTGAATTGACTCCAAGCAGCCAGTAGCTAGGGAGCCCCTGAATGCTCATATTTTGTCCAGATGAATACCTCAAAGAGAGGCCTTCAGAGCACCCACCAGAGCAGTACTCTGTCACGAAGATGATAAATCCGAATATCCCTTCCATCTAAAGTGGCTAGATTTCTTATCTTTATGCTGGCTTTAGATGAACCGCAACTTTGAAAGCAATTTTAAAGCGTTAGCAGGACCAATAGAGCCTTTATTCACTACGCTCGTAAAATTTTAAAAAGGAGAGATCAGGGTACTGCTTCAAATTTTCCTAACTGAAGACCACCCAGCATCAGTCATTAAGTCAGAAACCCGGATAAATGATCTCGCTAATTTTTTAGTCTTTTCTTTACCCCCCAACACTTCGGACAGTTTCATACAGCTATAGCCCCATAGTCACTGTACTGCTCG
>NZ_JALBWM010000134.1 GCF_023895975.1 Microbulbifer okhotskensis | reverse complement strand
GAGCGGTACAGTGACTATGGGGCTATAGCTGCATGAAACTGTCCGAAGTGTTGAACTATTGAAGTTGCAGCAAATGATTGTGCCAGTGATTTCCTGGATGGTTCTTCAGACAGTCTGCTAGTGCATGTTCCCTCCCACTTAGAATTCAGAGATGTTGCCGGTGGCAACGCGGTGGTGGTTGAAGGTACCGCGCTAACAGAGCGTGCGTCTTCAGATCCGGAAGTGGAGGGTCGCACCATGTTTGTCAGTCGAAATGACTTTAACAGTGCTGACATGACCATAGCCCTTCCACAGCAAGATGATCTTGCTTACTTTAGCTTGTCATTCAAGTTTATACCGGACAGTGCCGATGGTAATGATGTTCTGGTGCGATCAATTGCCGATATCGGCGGTAACAATAATGCAGGCAGCTTTAATCTTGGTACTGATAATGGTGGCGTTGTCGGGCAGCTGGGAGATCAAGACAGCCAACAGTTTTCTAACACTGAAAGCACTTTAAAGACCCACAGCTGTAATCATGTAGCACTTACTGTCGATAATGGTACGCTGACTCTTTTTGTGAATGGAGAAGCCTCATCTGCTATTACTATCGATGCAGAAAGCTATACCGACTTGGGCGATATGCTGCAATTTTGGCCATTTTCTGGAAAAATCTGGGATGTACGCCTCTATGAGGGCGTGCTGGCATACGACGACATCATGGCGCTGGGGGGGAGTAAATGTAATGAGTCCATGATTGCCACCAGTCCCTATGACGGCTACAACAATTACCTGTGTTCGGTATATCAGTGTGAGTGGTGGCCGGACGATACCGATAAGGCTATGACAAATTTTGAGCACTATATTGTGGCTCAGGAACGCGTTTGGGAGAGGAACATTTTTGAGGCTGGAATGTATGGTCAGGGTGAGCTTTGTCGCTATTTTAGCGACGAAGGTTCCACGAGGGATTTGCAGCTAAGCGAGGGCATTAGCAATACCTTCGTTAAAGATTACACCCTGGAGAGCAACCCGCTTACCCAAGCAAATGCTCAGCATTGGATGCATGAAAATTTCCACTCCTATCAGGGAAGGCTTAACAGAGTCACTGGCCAGTCCAGTGGAAAATATACGCTGGAGTCCTCTGCTAGCTGGGGTGCAGATCACAACATACCGGGTGTTAATGATTCCTTGCTCGGTCACTATACTCTCCACCCACATATTACCTTGTGGGCCATTCAAGACTCTCCGGTGGACCACCAATACGGTCATGAATTCAAAGGTGGCCATCAATATGGAGCTTATATTTTCTGGTCATGGCTCACTAATTATGCTGTGAGTAAGGATCTGATGGGCGGTGTTTTTCGTGATTCCAGAGATGGGCTCAATGACCTGGAGGCAGCCAATGCCTATATGGCTGCTCAGGGGCATGATATGAAAGCCTTGTTTGCAGATTTCGCTGCGCACATCACAACTTGGGATATGGTTGAGAGCGTGGCCTATCAGGCATCGGAAGAAGCTTCTCTAAGGCGTATGCTGGATGTATCTCCCGAAGCTGGTACCCACGATAATAAATTTACTCAAATATTTAACTACGAGGGCACTGGCAACAACTGGACCGATATGGATACGGGCTATGTGCCCGGCTCCTGGGCGTTTAATGCTTTTAAAGTGAAAGGTATCACTGAAGACAGCAACTACACCATTGCCGTAAAAGTAGATGCTGAAAATAACCCGGCCCATGCAGATTTTCGTGGACGTGCAGTGGTCTACAACCCATCTACTGGGGCCCGGAGTTACTACCCGTTTGATATTGACAGCTCGGGTGAAACTTCCGGTACCACCATCCCGGTACCCGCAGACCACGAACTCTATGCTCTGGTGGTCACAACACCCGACACATTCAGAGACTTTGAGTTCTACGATTATGATTTTGCTATCTACCCATCCGGTGGCGATGTGAAGGTTGATCCCATAGGCGAAGCCCCCGCTGGGGATGTTGTAAAAGTTGTGGTAATGGCAGGCCAGTCTAATATGGAGGGCAACAACACTCGACTGGACCGCCTGCAGGAGCTGATTTGCCATGCTAATGCCGACTATACCTTTGGGGATGTCGATTGTGGTTCAACGGTGATCAGTAACGACCAGATCAGCGCACAGTTTATCAATAACACGGATTCTTTAATTGACTATGACCATCGAGTTGGTAGCGATAGCGATGATCCCATAGTGCAAAAGCTCGGGCAGTTTCTCTGTCGCGCGGGCAGCCTCGACTCTCTTTCAGGTGAAACCTGTAACAGCCGTGAATTTGACTTAACCGATCGACTATTTGCCACCATCAGCAGCTACTACTTCTCTACAAGTGAGGGCTCTTATGGCTACAATTACGACGCTTGGCAGCAAATGAGTACTGCAATGGGCGTGGCTGAAGCTTATTCAGATGGACAGCTGAGTTCAGACATTGAAGCTGTACGAGACGATGTAACTGTGCTCCAGTATCAGGGATCGCTGAACGACACCGGCTCTCTCTCATTCTCCGAGCGTTATGGCTCACTGTTCCCAAATTATGGTGTCTCCACCAATCGCTACGGTCCGGAACTCACTTTGGGTCACTACCTTGGAGAAGAGATCGAGAGTGATTTGTTGCTTCTGAAAGTAGTACAGGGCGGTACTGATTTACGTGTTGACTGGAAAGTACCCGGCTGTCATGACTCCGCCGTTAATGAATGGACGGAAGATGAGGAAAGCCAGGACTCACTTTACACCGCCATGCTGGAGAAAATTGAGGCCTTACGTAACCCGGAAGTTTTAGTGAGTTACTTTCCGCAATATAAAAACAAGTCGATTGAAATTGATAGTTTTATTTGGTTCCAAGGGTGGAACGATGGGGGTAATGCAGTTAATGAAAATAATTATGAGGCCAACCTAACTTGTTTAGTGAACGGTGTACGGGAAGCGTTGAATGATTATGACTTACCCATTGTCATTACCAAGAGTCACTATGGCGATGTACATGGAGCCGTCCAGTCAGCTCAGCAAAATGTTGCAGGCAACACTTATAACGTTGAAGCTCATGATACTGATGACCTATCCGGCTATTTCCATTATGACCCTGCGGCACAGTTGGTGATCGGAAAGCGTATGATGGAGGCTCGGGATAGACTGCGCTGATCAGCTCACGTGTCCCGGATATGATTGTGAAGGCTAAGCTTCTATACCTGGAAACCTAGCCCGATCCGTATCTCTCAAAGAGTATTAGTCAGAAATCCGTATTCTATAAATATTGATTTCTGCTATTTGACTCTATTTGCTATCTGATTTTTTTTAGTAACTGATCGAGTTTTTTCTGCCATCTCTGTAGGTTCATATCGTTCTCGATAGCGTTTTTTATTTTAAAATACGTGGTGGCGGAAACCTTACCCTGTCAATCGCTAAGTTTAATTTAGACCCTGATTTGAGGATACATGGAGGATGGCTATAGGCAATTGGACGGTTTTTGTGATGGTATAAAGTGGAGTGTAAATTTATGTGGGCGTGAGCTTTATGATGGGTGCCTATTTATCTATAGTGTTTCCTTACTGCTGATTGTATTTACGGTATTCTCTTGGAGATTTTCCCGTCCACTTTTTAAAGCTTCGTGAAAAACTGCTAATATCGTAGAATCCAAGCCTATAGGTGATTGTTGTTATGGGTAGTTCTTGTTCTTTGAGGTACTGAATGGCTTGGTATTTACGGGTTTCATCTAGAATCATCTGATAACTGGTGCCCTGTTCTTTTAATTTTCGGTGCAAGCTGCGACTGCTAATGCCAAGAATGTTGGCGACATTGTCTTGAGATAGCTCACCTATAGGCATTAGGTCCATTAGAACCTTATTTACATGGCCGATCATGTCAGTTTTTCTTAAGCGTGCCAGATAGTCTGAAAGAGCTTGTTCGTTGATAGACGCTAACTCAGTATTCCCGGTGGAAATATGACGTTCTACAAAGTCACGTTCAAATCGGATTTCACAGAAATTCGCACAAAAATTTATGGGGCAGTTATACGTCAGTTGGTGATATTGCATATTATTAGGCTTATCACGGGTAAGATTAATAGAGATTAAGTGTTTGTGGATATCTGGAGATATTGTTCTACTGGATTTTATTAGCAAGGCAATAAAGGCATCCATGGCATGGATACTAGGCTCGCGAGGCAAGTCATCGACATTATGCCAAGATACAATAACTTGTTGCTGTTCGTCACGAATATGAATTCTTGCGGCAGTGCTGATTACATCTGAGAATCGTGCTGATCTCTCCAAACTTTCTCTTATTGAGCTACTGGCCAGGTGAGCATAACTTAGGGCATGGAGATTTGTATGGCTTACATGTTTGGTGACCTCCAGACCAATACAATCATTACCGGATATGGTTTCAGCCAGACTCCATAGTCTTGTCATTTTTTCCAAAGGAATACGTTGATTCGTATCTCTTATACTCTTGTAGTCAATGCCAATATACTGCAAGAGTTCTTGTGTAGAACAATAAGATTTTAGAGCCTCTACAATTGGTAAGACCCAAGTTGCTATGGTCGTGTGCCCATTCTCAGCCATTTTCTATTTTGTCCTAATTAGTCAAGAGTTTGGCCGGTTAGGCAAAGAAGTACATAGGCCAAACGATTAGTATCAAACTAGGTGTTTCTGAATTCAGCGAGGATTTCGCAATATTTAGTTTATCAGTCTTGGCATGGGAAGGAAATCAGCTGTTTTTATAAGATTAGTCTGACATTCGAGCGATTTGAGCTATGCAAAATTTCATGAAAAAAAAAGTGCTGTTTGTGGGTTGTGTACTGGCGGCTTTGTGTGGAAGCCTTAGGGCAAATGAGGCGACTCAATTGTACTGGGGAGATACGCATCTGCATACATCCTACTCATTCGATGCCTTTCTAAGTCAAAATTATTCGGCAACACCTGATACCGCTTACCGGTGGGCTAAGGGCCAACCTGTCATTCATCCCTATACTCATGCAAAAGTACGTATAGGTACACCTCTAGATTTTTTAGTGGTCTCTGATCATGCAGAGGCCTTGGGAGTTATGAGGGCAGTAGTAAATCAAACCGATCAGTTAGATGAAGAATTGCCGATTCATCAGGCTTTTATGCGTTGGTTTGCCAAGCAGCACATCCGCTCTAAAGTGTCTGATAATGAGGGTATGGATATTTTTAATGAGTTACTGCCGGTAAAAGCCCTCAATCCAGAAGTCACCAAGGACCCTGTACGAAATCCAGCCAATCAAATTCCAAATCCAGTGCTCGGTGATCTAAGTAAAACCCGTACAAGTGCCTGGCATGATGTGGTTGATGCGGCAGAGCGGCATTATAGGCCAGGAAAGTTTACCAGTTTTATAGGTTGGGAGTGGAGCTCTACTCCTACAGGCGCTAACCTGCATCGGGTGGTGGTATCCCCCAATGGTTCGATGCAGGCTAAGCAATACCTACCTTTTGGTTCAGATCAGAGTCAGTATCCAGAAGATCTCTGGAGTTGGTTGGACGAAACTTCAGAACGAACTGGTAGTGAATTCATTGCTATTCCGCATAATTCCAATGTTTCCAAAGGCTATATGTTTGCAGAAACTACTCTACGAGGTGAGCCAATGGATGTTCAGTATGCGCGTACGCGTATGCGATGGGAACCCTTGGTCGAGATGACCCAAATAAAAGGGGATTCTGAGACTCATTCACAGTTATCTCCACAGGATCCCTTTTCAGATTTTGAAAATTACCCATTTTATTTACAAGCTGACCCTGAGGCCTACAGGGTAGCAAAGGGAGATTATATACGTTCAGGCTTGCGAACAGGTCTTGAGGTTGAGGGAAAAATTGGAGTGAACCCTTATAAATTTGGTTTGATTGGATCTACAGATTCTCATACTGGTATCTCGAGTGCAGAAGAAGACAATTTTTGGGGGAAATTTGCTCATGACTCTACCCCCGAGAACAAGCGTACTGATTCTATGATTGGTGGCACCAAAGCGACTGGCTGGAATATGTCGGCAGCGGGCCTTGCGGCGGTTTGGGCAGAAGAAAACACACGAGAAAGTCTATTTTCTGCCTTCAAGCGTCGTGAAGTCTACGCAACGACAGGGCCTAGAATTAGGGTGCGTGTGTTTGCCGGTTGGGGTTTTCCAGCCCACGCAATAGACGCTGAAAATATTGCCGAGTTGGGCTATACCCACGGAGTGCCAATGGGTGGAGATTTAACTCAGGCACAAGCTACAGATCAGCCAATTCAGTTACTGATTCGCGCCGTAAAAGACCCCAAGGGAGCCAATCTTGATCGTGTCCAAGTGGTCAAGTCCTGGCTGAATGAAAAAGGGCAGAGCTTTGAGCGGATATTTAATGTGGCTTGGTCTGGGGATCGGAGTATGGACGCTCAGGCTCTGTTGCCTTCAGTAGGTGATACGGTTGACCGTGAAACAGGTCAATATACGAATACGGTGGGCGCTATTGAGTTGTCTACCTTGTGGCAAGATCCTAGCTTTGATGCAGGCCAAAGAGCTTTTTACTACGTACGTGTTTTGCAGATTCCAACTCCGCGTCACTCACTTTACGATGCAGTGGCATCAAAAGAGATTAATCGTGGAAAAATTGAAATTCCTTCCGAGGGGCCTGCGATCATTCAGGAACGTGCTTATACCTCCCCTATTTGGTATTCGCCTTAATCGATAAATACACAGGGGTTCTTAAATAAATAGAGTAAATAGATCGTTCAAAACTACTAATGGATGTTATGTATTTTAAATAGGAGGCTTATATGGGATGGAGTTGGAGGAGGTTAAGTAGAGAGCCGTTGATACACTTCTTGCTTATTGCTTCGGCGTTGTTTGGTGGCGCTGAAATGGTAAGGTTGAAGGGTGATAGCCTGGATCAAGCCCATACCCTGACCTTGAGTGAAGATTTAATACTCGAGTATATTCAGTACAAAAAAAAGACTTTCAATTTAGGTTTTGCTGGAGCTTACTGGCGGGGTTTGTCGCCTGCAGAGAAATCCAGTTTAATAGACGATTATATTCGTGAAGAAGTGTTGTTTCGTGAGGCCATTAAGCTTGGTTTAGAAAAGAATGATCAGATAATTCGGCGTCGTCTTATCCAAAAGCTGGACTATGTGACTCGAGGTTTTGCTGATGATATTGATGTTTCTCTTGAAGATCTCAAAACCTACTTTCAGCAGCATCAGGAAAGCTACCGGCTCGAGCCATCAATTACTTTCACGCATGTTTTTTTTGATGCCAGAAAACACTCTAGCGAAAGAATAAATGTACTTGCATTGCAAACTTTGCAGCACCTCAGTGAAAAGTCAGAAGCTTTTGAAAAATCATCTGGCTACGGCGATAGATTCCCCTTTCATCGAAATTATGTAGAACGCACCCCCCAGTTGGTGGCCAGCCATTTGGGGGGTGCAATAGTAGAGAAGGTGTTCAAATTACCATTGAATACCTGGTCTGGCCCCTTTGAATCTCCCTATGGACTCCATTTAGTGTTGGTGGTGAAAAATATTGCAAGTCGTTTACCAGCTTTCCATGACGCTGCCCCCATGATTTTAGAAGACTATCGCCGTGAAAATATGGATAGACTTAGCCGAAAAAGATTGCAAGAATTAATGGCTCGTTATCAAATTGAGATGGATGTTTCATTGCTTAGTGTATCGCCGAGTCTCACCTATGCGAAATAGATATCTCTTATCATACTTGGCAATTGCTATTACTTTTCTCTTAACCGGTACCTATAGCTGCGCTGCTTTTTCTCATGAAGGAAGGCCAATTTATATAGAGCTGAAGGAGGTTTCCAAAAGAGCTTATGTCTTGCGATGGAAGATTCCGCCTGTTATGCAGCCGGGGACGGAGCCCGAGATCAACTTAATGGGTAGAGGATGTGAAAGGATAGGTGGAGCAGGACAGCTAGGTCCTTCGAATGCTAAAAGATATCAGTGTGAATTTTCACCCCTGAACGGTTCGAGTAAACCTGTGTTGGATTTGCAAATCCAGCTTATATACCCAGTTGCCAACCCTGCGCTGTCAACCCTCGTCGATTTTGAAAAATTAAATGGAGAGAGGATTAGTATTTTTAAAGGTCCTGAAATTCTGAGGGTAAATTTACCGTCTAACCTGTCCGATTGGGAGGGCGTGAAGCAATACATCGTAGCAGGATTTGAGCATATATTAGAAGGCTATGATCATCTACTTTTTGTTTTGTGTTTGGTGTGTATTGCACAGGGATTAAAATCCACGTTGCTTACTGTCACCGGATTTACTTTGGGGCACTCGATAACACTTGGGCTTGCCAGCTTAAACCTTTTTACCGTAAGGGTTGATATTATCGAGGTATTGATTCCTTTGAGTATTATGGTGCTTGCCGCTGAGATCATAAGGGGGAAAAACCCGCAAAATAGGACTACTTTAGTGTGGCGTTATCCTGTTGCTGTTGCTGGTGGTTTTGGGCTATTGCATGGGTTCGGATTTGCCAGTGCACTAACAGAACTAGGTCTCCCCTATGGCCAAAAGATGGTTGCCTTGGTTGGCTTCAATGTAGGTGTTGAGATAGGGCAGGTAATGTTTGTTTTGTTATCGCTGTTTATTGGTTATCTGGTCAAACTTCTTATTTCGAATTACCGCTTATTAAACCGTACATTGAGCGGTCTTCTACAGTCTGATTTAGCAATTTATCCGATAGGTATTGCGAGTGCCTATTGGTTCGTTGCTCGATCTTTGGGGGTTGTGGTTTGAAGAGCAAGGATAATTGACTCTTAGGATGAGTTTGGTAGTCATGTAGAATTCAGTTTTACTTCAATCATCAATCATCAATCATCAATCAGGTGTCCAGTTGTGCTAAGGACCCCTGAATATTTCTGTAATGTCTCGGCCAGCGTTGAAAGCTGCAGGTATTAGGCGCAGCTCTCCATGAATGGCCTTAGCCGTAGAAGGGGCTACAACACAGAAGATGTGGCCTTCAGGGCTCGCCCTATGGGACTTTCAGAGCGATTAATATTCAGGATTGCAGCAGTTTGAAAGGCCTAGGCATTAGTTTCGTGCTGACACTTAGCTGAATACGGCTATTGGTTGAATTGTGATCACTGGAGCGGGGCATTACTACTGCGGTAGTAATAATATTTAAAAAACTATTTTATAATCAACACTTCGGACAGTTTCATACAGCTATAGCCCCATAGTCACTGTACTGCTC
>NZ_JALBWM010000133.1 GCF_023895975.1 Microbulbifer okhotskensis | reverse complement strand
CCGCTGGATTGCCGCCGGGGTTAAAAGAATTCACCCCAGTCACTTTCTGTACAGAATCATCTGCCGGATCAATAAAATAAATATTGCTGCCCTGAGCCAATTGGGACATAGGGATTCTCCAGTCGCTTAGTAGAAATTAAAGTCCGACGCGGAAGTGCGTCATTCAGTGGAATATTGGGCGCTGTAAGTCAGGCGCACCTCGCCCAAGGGGTGGTCCTGATCTAGGGCGAAATCAGTTTGTGATAGCGCGAAAATCTCACAAGCACCGTCCAGGGTTCGATCCTGCAGGACGCTCTCAACATCTTCGGTAGCTTCATCCAGCAGTTCATAGATATCTCCCCGACTGTGCACCACCACCGCCACAACAAGATCCAGCCGGCGGGTAGTGCCTGAGAATTCCTGCTCTGTTTGTTCAGTGGCAAAACCGACGAGGATTGCCGGCAGCTTTTCCCGTTCGATGCCTTCCGTGCTGCCTGCGGAGGGGAAGTTGTAGCCGGATAGGGTTTGCAGCTTGTTTAGTACGGCATCGCGGATAGTGATGCGTTGGGTCATTGGGATGGCTCCAAGAATTTCGGGCATAAAAAAACCCGCTCGTGCGGGTTTGGATTAGGGCGGCAGCTGCTGAACGCCCAACGGAGTGTGAAAATTGGGCGAGCGCTATTTCCTTACGGTGTTGTATTCACGCTCACAGCCGCCATAAAAAGAAAACTCAGCCCTCTATATCGGGGGAATGTAGCTGTTCCAGCACCTCGTCAAGAAATCCAGCCAACACGCCTTGAGCTTCAGGCTGTGGGCAAGACAGCTCATTAATTAGCTGTCTTGCCCAGCGGCGAACCAACAGTTCGGTATCAATTGCATCAACATCACGCAGGAACTCACACGCCAGTTGACGCCCCGTCGACTCAGCTCCTTGAACTTCACCCGTTTGAAATTCGACAATTTCATTCATGCAGCAACCTCCTCTAATGGAGATTCCGCTTTGCGGCGAATTTTTAGCTGCTTAAAATCTTCCTCAACCAAGCCGGCACCCTGAATTAGCGATAACAGCGACTCCCGGTAAACAATCGTCTGCACTGAACTGCGCTGGCCGTGTTTTTTTGTTACATCGTCATATTCAAGGTGCCCGGATTCCATCCCCTTAGACGAAATCCTCCAGGCAAGACTACCCCGCTTGTCGTAGACAGTGTCCAGCAACCCCAGGTGCCAGAGGCACAGATTTACATTTTGTGCACAGCCTTTGCCCTTGCCGGGTAACCCGGCCCGCACACCCAGTTCAGACGCGGTGATCTCGGCGGATTGCACGGAGCTGGTGAGATGGGTAACGCCGACCAGGCCTAGCACATCAACACCCTCTTCCCGCTCTGTCCAACTATTAGCCGCGAGAATTGCTTTAGGACCCTTGAGTCCGCACATTCGTGCTAACTGCAAGCGGGCACGGTGGTTCTTTGCTAGCTCTGGGTAGCCGCTGGAACGTTGACTAAGGTACTGTCCCGTTTTGCGAATGCTAGGCAAGACATCATGAGTCACCCAGCGCCTGAATGGTTTTGCTGTAGGCTTGTCAGACCGCAATACCACAGCATAAAGACCCGACTCATTAATCAACAACTGATCCCTTCGTAACCCTAAGCCAGACTTAGGGTTGCCTTTTTCATCTTCATCAAGACGCTCAGCCACTACAGTCGGATTCGACAACTCCAGTACTCGACAAACATCGGCCAAAACAAACCATGGCTCACCGTCCTGTTCGACGACTCGCAATTGACAGCTATTGAAATCAAATGGAATCACGTTACTCATAATCACACTCCTGTGGTTAATGTTCAGTACTCTGCCTTGCCGCCATACGTTCGGCGGCGTAGGTCAATCCATCCAGGACCGCGCCCTCTTCGCCACAGAGGGCACTGAGTGCGGCGTTTTTTACTGGGGAGTCGGGCCATTCCAGAATGTGCTGGCGGGCCAGGTTTAAATACTGCAATTCGCGCAACTGCTGGACATGAGCCGGCTGTAGCGCAGGTTGGGAGTGATTAAGTGTGGAGATTGCGTGGGCACTGGCCATGGGAGGGCCTCCTGAGAAGTTTTAGTTCCTAGCGGCTGCCAGTTAGTAGCTGGCAGCCGGGTCTCAACTAGAGCCTTCTCAGAAGCTCCGGGCCTATTCCCCCAGAAGGGGTCTTGTATTACGCCTCTCGACCCGGCTATAAAAGCTAGGCGTGCCAAATTGCAGGCACAAAAAAACCGCGAGGCTGTCGGGTGCGGTAACCGCTGAGAATGTTCTAGTTCTCTCAGTGTCCACCAACCCGCAGGGAGCTGTCAAGCCCTCAGCCTGAGGTTAGGCTACCCCTGTCCCAATCTCCGTTTAATCACTCCAAATATATGGTTTTCTATACAGCCGGCTTTCGCAGGCAATAAAAAACCCCACCAGCGATGACTGGTAGGGTTTTTTATTACAGCTCAGGGGGTGGATAAGAGGTCAAAGCTGCGAAGCAGCTGAACATGGCGCACTTTGTTAGCTGCGTTTTATAAAAAATAACGATGGATAAAAGCCTCGCGTACTTCCTCCAAATAATTTTCCGATTCTAATATTTGGAATATTTCATCAGGATCGTGCAAATCTAATGGAACGTCAAACAACAATACGCTATTTTTTTGAACCGTAACAAAAATTCCTGCGCCCTCGATATACAAGACGGCAAAATAGTTACCTCTCAACTCCACTTTTCTAACTTTTAATATATATTCAAAAAATTGGCTTCCATCACCTCCAATTGTGATCGCAAAGAGCTCGCTTTTGGAGACATTTTTTTTCGTGATTTCTACCTCACCCTCACCTGAACCTCCGCCCCATTCGGATTGAATGTAATCTGGAATCAACCCCTGCAACAAATTGATAATTTTTTTCCTGGCTTCAATATTTGGCTCTTCAAAAACTACTGCAAAGCTACTTACTTGTGACATAACTTCTCTCTATATTAATGCTGATTCAGCTAACGTCGTGCGCAGCGGCGGCTTACTTTGTGTATTTTTTGCGCGATAATAGGAGCGTAGCGACTGCGTAAAAAGTACACAGAGTAAGGCGTCGGTCTGCCGCACCTTTGTTAACTACTTATGCCGATGTTTGCCAATAGTAGCGAATAAATGTACCAGGCTCTTCAATTAATAAATCTTGCTCACCCCATTCACCATGTAGCGATACAACATTTGCTTTTGAATCAGGGGCACGACCTATAAACTCCTTTAGGTACCGCCTTACTGTTGAAGAATATGGATACTCTTTAAACTCAACCCCATTGCCGTAATCGAATTTCAACTCTGGATCGAACCACTCCTCTTGGGCAGTTGCCTCAAAGAACCCCATTAAGTTTGAATACTGATTTGATCTAGCTAAAGCTATGACTAGAAACTCTTCAGATCCGGTATCTTCAAATTCGAATTCGTCTAGGATTACAATCTTCATTTTTTGTAGTTAACAGTTAATTCAAAAGAAGCTTCTTTATATCACCCTGCTCTATATTTCTGAGTCCAACTTCCTTCGAAGATGAAAAAAAACTCAACAAATCAATGAGCTATCTGCACTTGGCGCAAATGTACAAAAAAAGATATAAAGCAGCATCTTTATAATTCTGTATTTTCTCTGCTTTATATCACTTTTGGAACCCTTTAAGTATCAATGGGTTACTGAGTTTCACCTAGAAATAGGAGCAGCTGCTGCTGATCTTTGTTATTAAAAGCAGGTTTTGTACATTTTTCACCCAACTGCGGGGCCTTATGAATACCTCAATCCACCAACGCCCGCCAAACTACCCCATCATCCGCCAGCCGCTTACGCACCGAATACTCCACACCATTTAGCGTAATCACCGCCTCTGAGTTGTAAGACCCCACCTCACTCACCAGCAGACTCAATTCAACACGCGGTACCCGCACGCGTTCCTCATCATCGAAGTCATCAATCTCCTGCTCAAAGATCACCTGGCAATCGATAGGATCAGCACCGCTACCATCGTCATAGGTAGCGGGCTTGCCCCATTTGCGAAACGCGCGCTCTGCGGCTCTCTGGTCCAGGTCCATGGATCACCTAGGCCTTCACGGTGCCCGGTACGCCGGTAAACTTCACGGCGAGGCTGGCAGCACCTGCGCCGGCAGCTTCGGCGGCGAAGGCGGTTGCGCCGGTAATATCGCCGGTGGCTGCCGTGGCTGCATTACTATCGAATGCGCTGGAGGTAACCACCCAGGTGAGGCTTTCGCCCTGATTGATCACTGCGGCGGATACCTTGGGCACGGTGAATACCCCATCAATAGCGAGCACGCCGGTTTCACCCACGGCGATATCATCCATCGCTATCCCCAGTACTGCGCCAACTGCTACTACCTGGCCAGAGGTAATCACCGCACTGGTGTTGTTGGTGACATCCAGCATGCGTCCGTCTTGCACAAAATTCGTAGCCATTCTCTTTCCCTCGATTGGGTTTGTAACTGAAAGTAAAAAGGCCGCGCGATGCGGCCCTTTCAAATTTGATTTGGGTTGAGGTATTAGTAGGTATTAGGTCTTGGGCGTTTTCACCATGCCTTTGGGGTCCCAGGCCTTCGCTGCGGCATCGAGGCGCACTTTGAATTCCACCCCGTCAATATTCCAGCCGTTTTGCTGTTCCAGCACTGGGGCCTGCTGGCCATCCAGGTAGAGCACTTCGATAGTGTCGTGCGCTACCGGGTCGGCATTGAGGTACCAACCATTGTGCCCGCTGAGACGACCATCGGAGATTACGCTGGCAATATTGCGCACGCTGTTGGGGGTCGTGTTGTTCTTGCTGGATGCACCCACTTCAAATTCCGATTCCAGGGCAACCTTTGCGGCCCCCTCATCGGCGATATCACACAGCAGGAATTTAGGGCGGATATTCAGGAAGGCTTCGCCATCCTTTTGCTTGCCCATCAATACCCGTGCGGCGTCGATGCTGGCGGTGTTGATGTCTGACTTGGTGGCTAGGTTGCCATGGTCGGCATGGAACAGGGCTTTGCCATCGGCCATCTTGGGATTATTGAGCAGGATGCTGAACACTAGATCTCCGACAGTGCGCACAGCGGCGAGCCCCATCTTTTGTGGGATACGGGTGAAGGCTCCGAGGTCGTCATTGATGATGGCTTGGCGATTAATAGAGAAGAGTTCACCGTAGGTAGCCAGGGCGGCGGTTTCGGCGCGCTCGCCGATGCTCACATATTTAAATTCTGCCCCCGGTGCCACTTGGCGCAATGAGGGGAAGGTGCCGAGATCCGTGCGGGTAGCGATCTTAAAATCGCTCAAGTTGCCGGTGGCAGTAAATTGCGGGAAGACTTCTGCCGCTTCTGAGTAACCCTTAAGCATGGATTTATTAGCGATATTGCCGAGGACCGTGGCGAAGTCTCCGGAGCCGTGGGTAAAGGCGGCGGCGACGATGCCCATCTTATCCAGGCCCGATAAACTCTGGCCGTGGGCCTGCATCAAGATCCGGGCAATCTCCATCATGGTGTAGCCGGTCAGCTCGTTGCCTTCGGTGCGTTTTTCCCCGAGGGCGCGCATGGCGATGGCATTTTCGGCATCGGCTTTCATGCGCTTAATACCTTCGCCTTCCTGTACCACCAGGCTGTAGCTTTGCACGGGGGTTGGGGTTTGGCTGCCGAGGGCGGTGAGCAGCTGGTCTTTGGCTTTTTCAGCGCTGCAGTCCATATCATCCAGGCAGGTTTGCATCACGGTGCTGTGGGCATCGAAGCCTTTAAATACCGCTTTAATCGCATCCTTGCGTTTTTGCTCATCGGCGGCAAATTGCGCTCTGGCATCAGCGGCAATCTGGGCTTTCATTTCTGGGGTAACCTCGGGAGCAGCGGTTGCAGCTGGCTTTGTAGAGGTGGTTGTGGTCATGGCTTGCGCTTCCTGGGTTTGGGTTTGAGTGCCTGCAACCGCAGACGGGAATCGAACTTGTGCAGGCCCCTGCGCGATTAATGCGCTCACGGCTTGCGGGGTGTTTTTAAATTGATTGAGTAGCGCGCCATTGAAGCTGGCGGCCATTTCGATTTCGGCGGTGGTATCGGTGGCGAAGCCGGCCTCTACCGCTTCGGCGCCGGTATACCAAGTCTCGTCATCCATCACTTGGCTGATTGCCTCATCGGACATTCCGGTGCGTGAGGAATACAGGCTTTTCATGGTGGCTTTGACTTTGGCCAACAGGCTCTTGGTTTTTTCCAGCGCGCGCTCGTCACCTCGGGCCACGGCACTGGGGTTGTGCACCATGTAATAGGCATTTTCAGCAATATGGACGGTATCCCCGGCGAGGGCGATCACGCTGCCCATACTGGCTGCGATGCCTTCAATCCAGGTTTCCACTTCGGCTTTGTGATCTTTGAGCAGGTTATAAATGGCGGTGCCGTCGAACACATCGCCGCCGGGGCAGTTAATGTGCAGATTAATTTTGCTGACATCACCGAGGGCTTTGAGATCTCGGGCAAAGTCTTTTGCGGTCATGTCCCAGTAGCCGATGGAGTCGTACAGATAAATATCGGCTTCACCGGTATTGGCAGCGGCGGTCATGCTGTACCAGGATTTATTCGGCATGGCGGTCTCCTACTCGGAATCAGTATTTTCTGCGGGGACCGCAGTGCGTTTAGTTGGGGTGGTGATCTTGTTTTCTCGCAGCTTTCTCTGCCAGGCAGCGGTCTGCTTAATCACATCGTCCGGCTTCTTGCCACGGCGGCGGATGGTCTGCTGTGGGCTGGCTAGAACATTTTCCAGCAGCGTTTCATCGGCACTGGCTTCATGTAACGGATTAATCCAGGGCATCACCGGGGTAATAAAATCGACGTGCATCAGCGTGGATGGATCAACATCCGCCGGCACTTTAAAAGCATCCGCCAGTAGGCCCATTTGCACCCAGCGGCGGGTGACCGGTTCCACTATTTCCTCACAGAATTCCAGGCTGAGGGTTTCGTAGTTGGCCCACTGCTCCACCAGTTCCTGCCGCTGTGAGCTGTAAGTCCCGTTGTAGTTTTTGCTGATACTGCTAAAGCTGGCCATGGTGCCGGCGGCAGCCATGCGGTGCATGGTTTCTAAAAATGGGGTTAGCAGACCACTGGGGCGGTTGCTCTGGAGGGTGCCGACAGATTCCCCGGGGCGGAGATCGTCATAGATGGCGCCGGCACTGATAGCCAGAGTGCGGTTTCCATTCTCATCATAAGACTCAGCGTCATAATTATCAGGGCTGCCCTTCTGGATAAAACCCACCATGGCCGAGGCAATCTTGGCGGCGACGCGCTCGTTTTCTTCATAGTCTTTAATATCGGTAAGGCGATTCATCACCGCCGCAAAAATAGAAACCCCTCGGGTTTGGTGCAGGCGGCGTACAAATTTCAGGTGTTCGATATGGTCGGCACTGTGGCGCCTGCGTTTCATGCGCCAGTTCAGTGAGGCGCCGGGGTGTTCGTCGTACAACCAAAAGCCTTTGGCTTCGCCCCAGGCAGATTTTTCGATGCCCTGTACGATGCGTTGGCTGGGGTCGTTGTAGCCGACCGGTAAAAAATCCGGTTCCAGACATTCGATGGTGTAGGGCACCGGGGTGCGGTGCTTTAGGCCGGGCACCGTGCCCTGCAAGTGCCGCAGTAGCGTTTCGCCATCGCGCAGCCAGGTGTTGCATAAAAGCCGCTGCGCTTTGGCCCAGCTAAATTGCCGGGTACATTCCGGGCGCCGCGCCCATTCCTTGTGGGCGTCATTCATTTGGCTGGCGAGACCATCATGGATATCGCCATCCCAGGTCTTGGGCTGGAATTCCACATCAATACCGCGCGGGCCGACCGTGTTATTCACCAGGGTGGTGAGAATGCCACAGGCAAAATCGTGGTTTTGCTCCAGGTGCCGCGCCTGGCCACGCAGGGTTTCTACATCGCCATCGGCCACCAAATCCCCGCTGCGATTATCTGCGGGGTTTTTTCGTAGGCGACTGGGGCGTGCGGCTTCATAGGCGGCAACGACTTTTAAAGCGCGACGCGCTTGCACACGGCGCAGCCCTGCCTCGGGGGCAAAGAACCCGATGAAAGAATCTAATTTATTCATCAATTAAAATTCGCGTAGGCGGGCCCAGGGCGTTTGCCGGCGGCCTTTAAAGTTTCTGCAGTGGCGCGGCGCTCCCACTCCTGTCGGCCCGCGCGGATTTCCTGCAGGTTTTCTGCGGTAAATTGGCGGCCATTAATGACCGTGGTTTTTCCGGCGAGCACGTCTATCTCGGCCTCGATATAGAGGTCGACCATCTCTTGTGCGGTTTTAGACATTTAACTATCCAGTAGGGAGCCGGCGGGCTGTGCTGGCCGCCGTGGTTGTTGAGCAACTGGTTTGGGTTTTTCGGGGGTTGGGCTTGGTTCGCTAAATAAGGTGCGCTGGCCTAACCGCGATTCGAGGGTGGACCATTTCTTTTCGTTGTATTTGTGCATGCCCATGGCGTGGGCGGCGTGTAAGGCATAGACCTCGGTATCCGTGCCTTCATTGGGGCGGCCGGGGCGCGGCTGCCAGGTTTCCCGGCCTTTGTTTTTCTTGCTCGGCGCTTTCACTTCGGCGGTGACCTGCTCCCAGTAGTCCTGCCGTACATGCTTACAGCTGTGCATATAGGCACTGGTGCCCAACAGGCGCTTGGCGATCAGGTCTTTGGCTTTATGGGTGCCAACCATATAAACCTTCACCCCGAAGCGGTCGGCCTTGGTGCGACGCTTGGGATTATTAAAATCCACCTGCCGGGGCTGATTAAAGATTTCCTTGGTACCCAAGTCTTTACTGTCACCCTTGATGGCCATCACCAGCACACCGCGATATTTTTTATCGCGGCTTCGCACCCAGTGATACACCGCATTGCTGGTGCCACCATCCCCAGAATCGATACTCACTGCCGCTGCGCGGATTTCGCCGAAGCGCTCGTGCTTAAAACTCTGGAAAACCAACTTATCCAGGGCCGACCAGCAGTCGTCTTGTTTATCGGCGGTATCGCCATCGATCTCGCCCCAGAACAGTTGCCAGGATTCTTCATTGCGGCCAAAGACGCGTATCAATATCGCCAGGCGGTCGTGCTGCACATCGATGCCCACCGTAACCAGCAGGCCACCTGCAGGGCAGAATAATTCCGGGTAATCCTCGGCAGCCTCTTGCAGCTGTTCATGGTCCAGCAGACGGCTGGCGGCATATTGGTAAGGCCGGCCCAGTTTGTTGTTCTGGAAAACAATGCGCGCGGATTCATCGCCGCTTTTGGCTTCGTGTTCGGCTTCGAGAAAATCCCGCA
>NZ_JALBWM010000132.1 GCF_023895975.1 Microbulbifer okhotskensis | reverse complement strand
AGAAATACATCAGCCTATAAACCGTTTAGCTGACACAGAGTTTTGAACACCCTCCTATCGGAACTGCCCTGGCCTTTGAATTTTTAGTCTTTACATAATGGACTTGATCATTTCTCAACCTGTGGGCTATCAGTCCTTGAGCTTCCCCCCAGCGTGCGCCTGTGGATAAACAAATTTTTGCAATCACGAGAACATCTGGGTTTCTAGACTGTGCAAGCTCAGAAAGTAACCTATCTATCTCTTCAAGCTCCAGATAAATCAGCTCAGGTTCGTCTAGCTTTATCTTGGGAATACCCCTTAGTGGATTGTCCTGCTTCCAGTTTCGTAGCTTTATCAGAGTACCGAACATCGCTGATAAATAGGCGTGTTCATGGTTTACGGTGTTAGGGTTAACAGGCTTTCCAATATTGGAATCTTGTTGCAATCTGTCGTTGCGATAGCGCAACCAAGCTTCCCCAGTAACATTCATGCCCCGAGGGTTTCCTAGCCTTTCACATGTCCGTTCTAAGTTAACTTTACGGCGTGCACCATCTTTCAGTGTGTGTCCGTACAGTTCATACCAGTCATCAACGAGTTCAAGCAGCCTGCGATTATCTCGTGTAGGAGCTTGCCAGTTACCTTGATTGGCGACAGCTTTTTGTTCGACTTCAAATTTTTCAGCTTCCCTTTTCGTTTTAAAGGTTCGGCGAACTCTTTTACCGCCGCGGCCTTCTGGTTGTACATCTGCTTGCCATCCTTTTCGTACTTGCTTAATCGCCATCTACAAAGCCGCTAAAATTTATCACTTGATCTTATCGTGGATGAAATAACCGGAAGGAATTTGCCCTGCGGTAATTTTGGCCGCAGCAAGTTGACATAAAGCTTCTGGGCTATTTCTTAAGTCCTCTACAACTATGGCTCCCTCATATGTTATCCATGGCATGAACTCAGGGAACTTCTGACCGATCTTGGCAAATTCATCTTCTGCCATTCGGGCTTTTTGTTGTTCGACATTTCGCAGCCGTACCCATGGTATGTCTAGTAAATCGGAAAACTCGTCTCGCGTAAGTCCCATAAGCTCCCGCATTCCTTGCAGGCGTTGACCCGCTTTAAGTTTCATTCTTTCCATAACTCCTTTGATGCCCTCTCTATTTACACGTTCGCGCCTGTACCGACACGCCTTCTACGCCATAAAGCATAAAAAAACAACACGAAGTCCCCAAATATACCCCCGAATAACCTGAACGGGCTAATACAGGTCATTACGAGGGTAAATAGTGGACATTAAAGACCCACCTAAGTATTGAAAAGTTTGCTAGCGTCCAAATACTATGCCCTGACACATATAAAGAAATACTGTCATGGAGTACACAGTCAATGACCCACAACCATATTCAGACCGACCCTTCATACGTATCCACTGCATCCCCAGTCCTACTGGCTAGTCCTGTAATGACTCGTGAAAAATTCTCTGAATCATCCGGTTTGCGTGAAGGACAGATAAGGGGACAGATGCTTCGAGGCCATCTTCCTGTTTTCAATATTGGGCGCCTAGCAATGGTTAATGTTGCCTTACTCACCTGGAGTGAGATTCACCTAGTGCCCTGCCCAATCATGACCAAAGACGCATTTGCTAAAGCTTCAGGTCTTCGTGAACAGCAAGTGGAATCGCAACTTGATAAAGGAAATTTACCCCGTAGGGATGTGGGGCGGCTGGCCCTGGTTGATGTCGCTGAATTAGTTCGTCAGTGCATGGCGCAGCAAGACAGCAGCCGCAGTTACTAATATTTATTTGATTGGGATGACCATGGACTACAGCCAAATAAATAGCGAAGTGCTGCAAGCGCTGAAAAACGACCACAGTCTAAAGCTGAAGCAATCAGGGGTTGGTGATAAAGAGGTGCTGCGCGGCATTTGCCCAAGCTGCGAAAAGAAAACACTTTGGATCAAGGTCAATAAACCGATCACTTTGCGTTGTGACCGCGAGAAAGAGTGTCGATACGAGGAACGGGTGCGGGATCGCTACCCGGACCTTTTCGAAAACTTCTCCAAGCGCTTTCCATCAAGCGACGAAGACCCCAAAGCTACGGCGAGAGCCTACTTATCTATTCAGCGCGGGTTTCCCGCTGCTGATATTGAAGATTGGTTTGAGCAGGGGTTTTACAAATTGCCGGATGGCTCCTGGGCGGAGACAGTACGCTTCCTTCTATTTGGAGGTGAGAAAGATTACTGGGAACGTATTGTTGATAAACAACATGTAAAAAAGGCGGGTAAAAAAGCCCGCTTTAAAACCGGTACTAGCTATGCCGGAAAGCACTGGGCACCACCTGGGCAAAAAATCAAACCCATGGAAAAAGTCTTCATTGTTGAAGGTATTTTCCACTGTATCGCCATGCACCTTAAGGGCTACAAAGCCGTTTGTGCTTTCTCCTGTTCCAACTTGCCGAGAGAATTTATTAAGGAAAATAAAGGTCAGGGCATTATTTGGCACTTGGCCTATGATGATGAACCAGGTGCGCGCAGCCATGTAGCCAAATACTACAAAGAACTCAAAAAGCAAAATGAAACCGTAGAAGTTGCACAGACGGGTAGCAGCAAAGATTGGGACGATCTTTATAGAGAAGGTCGGCTTAATGATGAAACCATTGATAACTGTGTTTGGCGTGGTCGCGTTTTTGTGGCTGAAACGCCAAAGCGAAAAGCTTATGCACAGTATGGGTGGAAGCCATTTGGCAAAACCATCATTGAGCATAACGATAGATTACATTCTGTAAAATTCTCCCTGGAAGACTTTAACAAAGCCAGTGAGGGAGAACCCTACAAGTGGGGCTTCTCCTGGGATGCTTTTAACCAGGCAGCAAAAGTAGAGCAAATTTCTAACTGCGTTCCTAAGTTCCAGTACACGGAAATCGACCGGCTAACTAATGAGCGTCGCTACTTTTTTGCTATCAAGAAATCGGGCACCAAACGCAGCTATCTAGGCGCATTTACCCCCAATGCGTTATCCGACCCACGCGCCTTTGGTCTTGCTCTGCTTTCGCACACAGACGGCGGCAGCTTTGAGGGCGGGGCAGGTGATTTAAAAATTCTCAAGTCTCGTTGGCTAGACGGTGAAGTTAACCGGGTAACTACCTTGCCGCACATGGGATTTGATGAAAATACCCGCACTTATATCTTCCCTGGTTTCGGCTATCAGAATGGCAAATTAATTACAGCCAATGAGCACGGCTTTTTACAGCAGGGTGATACCGCCATTAAAACCACCCTGGAGGGAATGCCGGTTCATCAAAGCGATAAATTTGACGGAAGCTGGTGGCCGGATTTTGTAAAGGTATTTCACCTAAACGGTATCGCCGCTTTGGCTTACTTCACCGCCAGCTTGTTTGCCCGCCAGATCAAGGAAAGACACCAGGCGTTTCATATTCTGGAAATTACCGGTGATCCCGATGCTGGTAAATCCACCCTAATCCGTTTTATCTGGAAATTGCTGGGCCGGGACAACTACGAAGGTGTGGACCTGCTGAGTACCTCAACGTCCAGTTACGGGCGTAACTTGGGCAAGGTTAGTAACCTTCCGGTTGTGGTCATTGAGAGTGACCGAGAAACCAGCGGCGGCACAGGGGGGCGCCCTGCAAAGTCCTTTGAATGGGATATTTTCAAAAAGATCACGGATTTAGATGGCGTTATTGATTCAAGGGGGGTCAAGACCAACGACAATAAAACCCATGACCGTATTTTCCGTGGCTCTATGGTTATCAGCCAAAATGCTACGGTTCATGCATCAGCGGCAATGCTCTCACGTATTGTCCATCTTCACTGCACCACCGCCCACAAGCGCACGGAAAACCGCCCCCTGGCAGATCGCCTCAAACGCGAGCCGGTAGAAAACCTGGCGGGATATCTTCACCAGGTGCTTACCCATGAGACAGAGTGGCTATCTCACTTCTTTAACGCCTTTGAAAGCCACCGTGAAACCTTAACCGCTGATAAGAGTATTTCCCAAGGCCGGGTTATCGATTTCCATGCCCAGTTGATGGCAGCGGTAGAAGCCCTACAAGTCGTCCTGCCGGATTTTGATGCTTCTTTAATTAACCAGGTGCAAGAACACCTGGTGGAGCGCGCACGGGACCGCCAGCGCCGTTTAAACAAGGATCATCCGATCATTGAGCAGTTCTGGGACACCTATCACTTTCTTAACGATCAAGTGGTTTATGTCGAAGACGACCAAGGGAAACGGCACGTAAACACTGATCGCCTGAATCACAGCATCGATCCCGCCTTAATCGCCATCAACCTCAACGAGTACATGGAACTCTGCCGCAAGCGCGGCCAGGAGCTGATACCTGTGGCGGAACTTAAGCAGCTGTTCCCCACCAGCCAGCGCTATCCATTTGCAGGTTACAAGCGGATCAGGTCGAAGCGGGAGAAGAAGGCCAGCCCCTGGTGCTGGGTATTCAAAAGAACCGGCGGAAGTGGTCGCTGATTCTCCAGTTTGTATTTTTTTTGAGCCTGTTAGGCAGGGTGAAAAATAAGGGGGACACGGTGAGAAAACATAGAACAAAGCGAAACAAGAGATAAATAGATAAAAAACTCTATATATATCAATAAGTTAAATGGATATGCAGCATGGAACATTTTTGGAACATTGATGGAACAACACGGAACATGGCTTTGGTAACAAGTTACTAATCCGTCGCCAATATTGGTAACAGCCCAAAAGCCCGCAAGCCCAGTAATGGCGGGACCTCCAGCAAATCGGGAGGCGGTGTGTTCCATCTTGTTCCAAAAAAAATGGAACAAGGCAGCTCCTCTACAGGCCGCATAAAACCTAGCTTTAAAGGTGAATTGGGCGCCATGTTCCATTGTTCCGGGTTTTTTTACCCCCTCCGAGCATTTTTCAGCAAAGGGGGCGCCTGATGGTCAACGGATACCAAGACGCAGTGCCGGGCATCAGCGCCAGCATTACCGCTGCAACGGAAGCGGGCTGGGTTCCCCCTCTGATCGCCGAGGCCGCCGATTCCAGCAGCGAGGACCACCGCCGTAACTGCCTGGCCTGGTACCTGTTTCGCACAAAGACCCGGCCAGAAATCCTGGCCTGGCTGAATAAACAGAATTCACGATTTAAGGCTGATATGCGCGCTCGCCTCAACACCCTGCGGGGTGAGGTGCAGCAGATGCGCCAACAAGTACAGGAGGAGGGGTAAGTCATGGAACGCCAGCGCAGCCTGCGGCTAATCCAGGGGGAAATCACTGAAGCCCATGTGTTCAACGCCTACCAGCGTAACAGCTCAGTAAATACCGCCGTTACCTGGGAAGAGGTACTACACAGTCCCGCGCTGTTTCACTGCCTGGCATTGGAAGCGAAATATACCTACCGGGGACAACCGCCTCGGGAATTTACAAAAAGCAAAAAACAGGAAAACGCAATGCGACACACAACCGTACTCGATGCCGCGCAAGTGGCGCAGATAAAACTGGCTTTGATGCTTTGCCGAGAGCGTATCAATTGCCCCAATACCACCACGGTCAAACAGGGCGAAGCCAGTCAGGAATTACAAACCGCCCTGGATATATTCAGTACACACGATCAACGCAATGGAGAAATAAAGGGAGTTACCCATGTTTGAAATTAACATCGCTATGTCAGAAGACACCGCTCAAATTATCTATGCACTAAAGCAGCGTCGGGATTTGCTGATCCGTTTAATCAAGCATTCGGAAGAAATTGGAGCGACCCACCGCATAGACCCCTATGTCGATGAACTCAGTGAAATTGAAGTGAAGCTGATTTCATTTGGCGTCGAACTCCTATCAATGGGTAAGTATGTCGAAGAGAGTTCTGCATCCTACCAGTTGGCTAGTAAAACACTGGTTTTGCACTAAAGAAAAAAGGGGAATAAAAAATGACTGAATTATTTGCTGCCATTCGTGAAGACTCCAAATACTTTAACCAAAACCCTAAAGCTCTGCCTTTTCCTGTAAGTATTGCGAACACCACTGACGCCTACCGGGTAAAAGGAAATGGCGATCAATACCGGCTGGAAGATGTTTATCTCTTTGTGCAATCGGGACGCAACTTTCAACAAATTAATAAGGAAGTTACAAAGCCGGCCCCAAATTGTGGTGCCTGCCCTGGAGACGGGACAGTATGCAAAACGACCTGCCGGCACGAACTGGAAAGTCCAATCACAGACCTCTGAGGAACTTACAAAATGTTAATCGCAACCATCGAAAATCAAGATTATTTATTAAAAGATTCGAAAGACGCTGAAGCTTTGTTACGTGTCCTTCAGAGAGCTAAGAAACTTGAATCCATCCACCGGTTTGAATCTGGCATCCATTATTCAGAAAGTCAGGAATCTGTATCGGTAAAAATATCGATTAATACTAGAGAAATTTTATCTCAAGAGGATATGGACCTGCTTAAGATTAAGCGTGAACAGGAGATGCAAAAAAGAAGAGCTAAAAGGCTAGAGGAAAGCGGTGATAGGGAGGACACCCCGTGATTTTCTGGAAATATACAACCGGGCTTGCCGCGCTGATCTTTTGCGGCACTTCCGTTGTGTTCACGGTGGGGCTGTGGATTTCCATCCCTTCTGCGGAAGGACAGCCGCTAGTGTGGGGGCTGACTGCGGGTGGCATAGTGGCGGGGCTAACCGCCACCGCCCTGGAGCTGTGTAAATTCTCATTTGCCCCCCTGGGGCTGTGGCTAAGAAGTAAGGGACGCGCCATCGGTAATGTACTTCTAATGCTATGGCCATTCTTAGTGTTAATCAGTATTGCTGCCACCGTTGGTTTTTTAGAAAGCCATACGGCTGAACAGAAACAGTTAAACACAAGAAATAGCCTGGAGTATCAAACGATACAACAGCAGCTTTCCAGCCTTGAACAGCAGATTAACAATCTAAACGGAATCATTGCTACCGATGCCGCCAATAACTACCGCAAAAGAGCGATTAAAACGGCGGAACAGTTGGAAAATCTGGAGCAAAGAAGAAGTGAGGCTATGGCCCAGCTGAAAGCTATCCAGGGAAGCGGTTCTGACAGCGCCCAAGCGGCATTCTCAGGCTTGGCAGTACTAACCCATACGGACCCACAAAAACTACAGTACAGCGCCTTCCTGGCGCTGGCTGTAATCACCGATCTTGTCGGGCTTGTCGCTCTGCTGGCTTTCAACAGCGCTTTAACGGTGGTTAGTGATGATGCCGATAAGTCAGAGACATCAACAGAAGATCAACAATCAGACCCAAATGATTGTGAAATACCAACAGAGTCAGCAACGGCCTGTGACAGTGGCTTAAACGAGATACAAAAATCATTGGCGGAACGTATTGCCGCCGGGGAGTTTGGTCCAAATCCGGTACTGCGCAATATCAACCGTGAGGTGAAAGGCGGAAATAATGTGGTGCAGCCGATCTTTAAGTATCTGGAAAAGCAAGGTGTATTAAAACGTGAAGGGCGTGGCTTTGCACTGATTACAGATTAAGAGGAGAGTAGAAAGATTATGGATAACGCTATTACTTTGGAAATGCTGACAAAAAGATTGGGTACCATCTTACGAGAGCTGAGCGAATCAGAACAGCAAAATCAAATCTCTATCATGTTTTGGGGTGTACCTTTACCTTTAACCAAGGATAACTTTGAGATTGAGGATGACGGCACCTTTAGTTTCCACATAGACCATAAAAATATTCCTACAGATAAGAATTCAAAAGATATAGAGGGAGTTAAAGAATTCAATCGATTGTTAAAGGAAATCCACAAGGAAAAATTTGATCAAGAACTAGAAACTATGGGATTGAAACATCAGAATGAAATGATGGAAATAAGGATTCATCTTTTGGAGTGGCTGCTAAAAAGGGCAGTACAAGATGGAGTCTCCCCAGAAACGTCAAAACTGATTGACCACTGTGAACGTGAGCTTACGGAATGGCGGTATGGATTTGAAGGTAACAAGTTTAAGGCTATGAATGGCGGCCCCTATGTTCACTGGGATCATATTAAAAGTATTCTTGCTGCGGCCCCCAACACTTTAAACCATTAATAAAATTGCCAATGACAAGGGCTGACATGTTTTAGCCCTTACTTCTATCAATATCAGCCACCATTTTTAAGTGCTTCAAAACCAAGTCCCGATATTCTGGACTGAGCTTGGAAAAGGTCTCCACATAACTTTCACACTCCTTCCGCCTCTTCCGTTCCTCGCGCTGCTTCGGTTTTTCTATCTGAAATACCGAATCTATGGATACTTCCAATACTTCACACCATGCCGGCAACAATTCAGACGGTAATCTTTGTTTGCCAAGCTCAATCTGAGACAAGGTATCAGATCGAATATTCAGTTTCGCTGAAAGGTTGCGGGTCTCAATTCCTTTACTGATTCTTATTTCTCGTAATTTTCCTGCGATGATTGCCCTTTGCGCTGGGTAGTTGAATGGGCTGGGGTTGCTCAATTCCTATACACCTATGTGATCTGATAACCGGCCTCAGATAGTACAAATTATAGGCATAATTTGGATAATCCAAATTGAAAATCTCGCCAATTTGGATTATCCAAATTTAAATATGTAATGTTTGCAAAGCCCTTGTAGAGCTGATAAAAAGTTCCTGCATTTCTAGTTTTTTTAGAAATAATTACTCTTGAGGTTTAAGTGAAGGATTTACGCAACTATGTGTAGGAATGAGATTGGAAGCGACGCTATTAATTCAAAGGAACAGCTTCGGGAAAAGCTTTCTGAAGTTGATAAGCTGCTAGCGCTTGTACAGCACGTTACAGGTTCTGATGCAGCTGACCTTGGACAAGATTCGAAAAGCGGCCTCCATCTATTGTTGGATCATGTTCGAGATAGAGTGCACACGATTCAATAAGGAAGGTTACAAGGGTATTAAATAAGAAAGGCGCTATATGCGCCTTTTATTAAATGACGATCTGTACTTGTTTAATCAAGTGTTGACGTTCTGAGGGGGCCAAACTACGCAAATAATCTAAAGCTGCCTCCCTTGCCTGCAACTGGGATGCGGAAATAGTATGGCTATAGGTTAATTTTGCTACGAAATAATGCCGACAATCAGGATTGGTGCAGGTGCAGTAGAGGTCAACCACCTTGGGATCAATCTCATTTCGGCTATTGATTAATGCCTTATGTCCGCACGTCTCACATTTAACTCGCATTATCGAATCCCTCCCATCCGTGAGGGGAAATCTTATCACTTTATTATTCCTTGAGGGGTAGTAATTGTTCATTTCATGCAAGCTCTGGCTTGGTAAATCCAACTTGCCTACTTCTAGGAAGCCACTCATTCAACTGCAAAAAAACGTCCTGCATAGGCACAACCTCATTCTCAA
>NZ_JALBWM010000131.1 GCF_023895975.1 Microbulbifer okhotskensis | reverse complement strand
CCCAACCATCGGGAATATCATCTATTGTCCCATGCCAAGAAACGCCGACATTGAGAGGTATTAAATGATCCAGTGCCGCCCATAATTGTTTTGGGGAAACATAGGTTACATCGTCTGCACGCTCTAATACTTGTGTTTGAGTCGCACGTTTAACAATACCGTGCTCAGTGGTTGAGGCGTACTGCTGCTGGGAGACATAGATATTAGTTCGGGTCTGAATAAAAGTAATCAAACCCAACTCATCAACCTCGTGCCGATAAATATTTCGATTCCAGATTTCACCACTGGCCAAAATTCCACCGACGCGCTCTAAATAATGAGGAATACCCGATTCATCGATATAATCCGACTGTGGACCATAAAGGATCGATACATTCGCAATAGTCTCGTGTACAGTTTTTTGCAGGGAAACATCTAGGTAAATATCTTTAGAATAATTTTCAGCTCCATCCAGAATTATTTCGCTGGGGTTTTCAATACGAATACCTTCTACATAGCCAATTCCAGGTAAAAGCTTGTAGACGCCAGAATTCTCTTCCAACATCCATCCTTCACCCAAAAAACTTGCACGGCCATATATATCTCGGTTGCTGAGTCGTTCCCGCTCATCCATAGCGACTAGCCAAGCGCTTAGATCAATTTGCCACGTCTCAGCGGGCACAGTAATTCCGGTTGCTAGCTGAGCGTCGGCAAACTGCAAAAGAAAATTACGGGTAATATTATTTCCCTGCACCCCGTTAGCGGTCTCGGTCTTTAATGTACGCGGCACATAAGCAACAGCGACTAAGGTACCATCACTGGCAACCAGGCCCAGCCAATTAAAATAGAAATCTCCGTCCCCGGTATCCATCGATAGTGAATAGACTACTTTGTCAGGGGTTAGATAACCTTCTTTTGATACAGCGGCCTGGTGAACAATTTCATTAGCGGCTGGCATAACCTCAGCCAAATTAACGGACTGCGTATGGTCCAAACCATCAATATCCGCCAATAAAAACTGGGTAATTTCCACCGGCTCATTGGCGCCAGTCTTAGCCGCAATATAGGCGGCTCCTGTATTAATAATTGCGGGCATAGTTCCCCCTTAAAGTGACGCAACTAGATAGCCGTTATCGTGGCCACAATCTGCTGTGCGCAATTGCACTTGCAGTGGTGTTAAGACTTCAAACTCATAGCGGCGGCATATCCGGCCATATTTACTTAAAATGATTTGTAATAGTTCTGGGTTTTCTGCCAACTGTGAGTCGGTTAAATGCAACTTGATCACATCCCAGTCGCGATCCGGTAAGCGTTCTTCAATCTCGATATAACCAATTAATAGCCGCTCAAAGATACGCTTTAAGCCAGCAGTACTGCCCGCGTCCTGTGCATTCACAAAAGCATATTTAACCCGCAAGCGATACAACTGCATGGATTCGCCTTCAAACCGTTCCACCCCTCTTTGCCAGGCGAGCAAATCCAGGGCACCAGGTATACAGGTCTCCGGGTCCAGTTGTCGTACCGGCCAATAAAGCCACTCCTCGACACGCTCCCAAAAGCGTTGGCAGGCTTTGCGCAACTTAGAGAGCTGGGGACCGGATAACCAAAAAGGCAGTTTTAACTCGATCATGCCACTGTCACCGATAGGCTATTAATTCTGGGTAAATCCATTTGACTGACGATGTAATCCAGACTGAAATCGACACCGCGAAGCAAGTCGAATTGTCTATGTAGCTCGCCACCCAATAGCGAAAAAGAAAAGCGACTCCAGGGCTTAACCAGGGTTGGCTGGTAATCTAAATTCCCCCTGAAGGCAGCCCAGATAAAATCCTCGACACTCTTTTTGATTTCATCTTTGGTACCACCACTTAGGCCATCAATGGTGTATACCGTCACCGTAATATCGTGGAAGGTTTCAGGCATGGCATTAATTTTTAAGTCATCCCCGTGACCGTGATTCCCTTCATCGGTGATTTTTTGCTGGATAGTTTGGATAAAACTGTCATCTGGTTGACCGGTCTCAAACATCACATAGGCATCAGCGGTACCAGGGCCGCGCGGTGCATCACTGTCAAAAAATACGTTTTCATCATTAACTCCATCAAAGCTGGCGATTAATGATCGGTAAACTGCATCGGTGTGCCACTGGTTCACCGCCATATACTGAGTTCTAATTCTCTTTCGTAATTCCTCTGGGTCTTCGTCATCCGTTCCAGGATGTGTAAGCCAGTCTTCCAGGTTGGCTACTGCCACAATACCCGGCAATAAAACCGGCAATACTGAGTAATACCCCGCTGCCAAGTTATAGGCACTGCCCGCCTCTTCAGCTTCCACTGGTGCTAGAACCGTGTCCAATCCATCGCTAAACGTCACCGTTGCTGTTGTTCGTAGGGTATAGACACGGCCATTAATATTGGCACTTTGTATTGCAGTGTTGATGGGCACATCCAGGGAGCCCGAACTATCCGCCCGTAAAAATTGCACAAAGCCTTGGGCCTTACTCTTTGTTTTCGGCTCCAGATTTACGCCGTCAGCATGTAATGCGAGAAATTCACCGCTTGCGGTCTTCACGTACATTTGTGGCATTACGAGTTTAATTAATGCTTGTATCAACCAAACTATCGGCGTTGTGATCAGCACCGTAACCATTCGCCACCAGGGTGAAATATCCCGATTATTGGTGAAGGCGACACCTTCCGCCTCTACTTCTTTCTCAAATTCCGCGCGCACCTCTTCTTCAGTCGTTGGGATACCGCCGTCTTTTAAAAGGTTGGTAAATAGCTCTTGCTCGCTCATAAGGTAAACTCGATATCTTTAAAATCTACCGTGGTAGCTGTGACTAAAACCTCTCCCTCATCACGGGAAAGCCGCGCTGTTCCTGGTTCAATACGGGAATCACTCTCCACCAGGTTCTCAAGCCGAGAAAGGTTTAACGCCCACTTGTCGCTCTGTCGCTCGCCCACCAGCTCCACAAGCAGGCCGCTCTCTCTGATCATGTGTTTGATATCTTGCGCAACAGACGCCCTGTCACTAATTCCCATCGGGACTCCAAGTGAATCTAGGGCGATATCATTATTAACAATCCATAAATCTTGGTATTTAGTTTCGGTCATCAGCCCGCCGCCATTTCCAGTTCATCTACAAATCCGTAGCCACTCGCCGGATTAATTACTTCTACTTTTTCGATATGTGTGCCGCCGCGTTGATTGTTCTGTATCTGCTGAGAGATCCCCCCGGCTGGCACAGCACTAGGCTGATATTGAGGTGTTGAAGCCTTGGGAATACTTGTGCGCTCTTTCTCTACAGTGGCTTCAATATTTATGCCTGGTATTAGGTTTAGTTTTTCTATAACCCAATCGGCCGCGCTACCCAGCGCATCGAAAATACCTAAATCACCTAGCCAGTTTTTAAGGCGGGTAAATAGCGCGGGTATCTTCTTGATTAGATCAAACAAAATCCCTATCAAATTAATAGCTGTAAGGAATGGTGCCGCCAGAATGCGCGCTATGGGGTTACTATTAATGGCCTCTCGAATAGCTGACCAACGCTCAATAAAGCCACCAATAAAACCAAGCGCAGCAGCCTTGACGGTATCCCAGTGAATCACCAGCAAAGCCAACCCCGCAATCAAACCAATAACAGCGACTGCTATCCACACAAGCGGGTTTGCATACAGTGACAAACTAAATAGTAAAGTTGCGATACGCGCGGCTTTTAAGCCTTTGGTTAATAAGCCTAAAGCCCCGGCCCCAACTGCCGTTACTCCTGTCCAGAGAGTTTGCAAACCAATCAGCCCAGCCATTGTCAGCTGTACCACACCCCCTACCGCTGCAAACAGTAAAACGACAGAAATTAAACCGGCAATTACTAATACAGTAATACCGATTGCCTTGGTTAAATGCGGGAATTTGTACGACCAATCAACCATAGTCGCGTTGGCAGCGGTCAATTTATCGATTAGTGGCGTGATTACAGGTAACAGGGAATTACCAATAACCGCGCGCACCGCTTTGCTACTCTCGCGCCAGCGGTTGAAGGGGTCGGAGATTTCCATAGCCATACGGCGGGCCTTCTCCATGCCTTTAACATTGCCCAGCGCCTGTATATTATTGCCAAGCCCTTCGGTATCCAGCATCAACTGCTTAATCAAAGATACCGCCTCTTTGCGCCCAAATGCCTTCATTAAAAGCTGGCCTTGTTCAACTGACCCAAGCCCCGTTAGTCTTCCTTTCAGCTTGCCCAGGATGTCCAGAACCGGCAGCATTCGTCCGCGACTGTCGGTAAATTGAAGTCCCAACTCGCCCTGAGCTTTTCCTACCCCCTGTAAAAAGGATTTGTATTTTGTGCCCGCTTCACTACCGCTCATGGTGGATTGAAGCTGACCCATAATAGCCATCTGTTCGGCCATTTGTATTCCGTGGGATTGGCCTTCAGCTCCTAGCGTCGAATAGGCGGCGGCCATTTCTGCGCCTGTAGTTTTAAACATCTGTACGGCGGTAGCGGTTTGGCCTGCAACAATCTCTACCCACTTAGCATTGCCCAGTCGCTTAGCATCCTTTTGAAAAATGCCGTACATAGTGCCCATATAATCTGTAATGGTGGCCGCATCGGATTTAGTACCTTGGGCCAATACTGCGCTAGCCTTGGTAAACCTTGCCAGCTCATCACCTTTCAGCCCTGAAATTGCGCTCTGAATATCGTAAGACGCTCGGATAAAATCAGCGGCACTAGTACCGTATTGAATGGAAGAAGTTAAAGCCGTGCGCTGTAATTTTTCCAGTGCTTCACCGTGAACATCCAGGCTTTTAACTTCCCCTAATGCCCGATTAATTTCTATAGCGGGATCAAGCAACCCGGAAAGGGAGCGATGTAAAGCCCAGCCACCCACAGCCGCACCAGCAAGCATTGCCCCACCCTTAGTAGCTGTGGCTTTTAACTGTTTTACCTGTGAATCAATCTTACCGATTGGGCCGCTGGCCTTATCGATCAGACCGATTCGAAACATTAATTTTTCTAGCTTGGTGCTCATTGCGTCAGTTCTTCCAGGCTTTACCAATACCGTTAGCTACGGCTGATTCAAAGTTCTTCCAGTATTCCCGCTCTAACATCGTGGCAGTTGCCAAGGTGTCCTCTGTAATCGGTTCACCAGGAAGCCATTTGCGCGCATAGGCGCACAACTGGCTATAGCCGTTTTCCGCCATCGCATCAGCAAGCGCTAACGCTTTTTTACAGCTATTTTCAAATCCGGTGTATAGGCTTCATAAATATCTGAGCCAATGGCAATTTCACTTCCCGGCATATCCGTTAGCACTTTCAACAAGGTTTGTTTGCCTTCATCGGTCACTGTAGAAACCAGGAAATTATGAAAAGCGTTAACTTTATTGCCTGGCCCTAACTGGTTGACTAGTTTGTTATAGTCACTGCGGGTAACTTTGAATACAACATCACTACCTTCAATAGTGACCTCAAATTCTTGCATGTTTTCGTTGGTAGCGTTTGCCATGATATTTCCTTAACTAAAGGGGGTTTTTGATTAACTTTTAACACTCAGGGCAGCTTTAAAACCAGCCCAAAAAATCCCAAACAAGCTACTTAGAAACATTCCAAGTATTATCCGCTTACTCCACTTGGTAACTTGTTCTGATGCCAGGCGTTGCTGGCGCAAATATGCCTGGTCTTTTTGTGTCTCCAGGACGTTTTCAGTATCCATACCCAGTTTTTGCAACATTGCTGTTACGGCTTTATCTGCGGCACTATTCGCGAGGGCGTCGGCTTCCTGCTTGGAAAGATATTCCATTACCTCTCCCTAACGCTTGAGAGTCGCTTTGCTGCCCAACCTTCAATCACCTGACGTAACATACGGCGGAAGCCGAAGGTATCGATATACACAGCGGCCAAACCCCACCAGTAGTATTCAGGCGTGGCCTGTAAGGATCTAAAGCCGGCATTGACCGCTGCTTGTAATTCACCCAGCTGATAAGATGAAGCAATAACCAACTCAAGAAGAGGCGCAACAAATAGGAGAACCATCGGCAACGTGGTTAGAATCAAAAGATAATCATCTTTCCAGCCTCGCTGATCAGCGCTCTTGAAATCCATTGCCGCCGCGTGTTCATCGCCATTTAGTGCGCGTTTTATTTCGGCATTATTGCGGGCACGTTTGACTTCCAGCTCTCCGCGCTGCTCCTCTGCTTTCACTTGCCGTTTGTGTTTCACCAAATCAACAAGGCCACCAAAAATAAACTTGACCCCGGCTAGTACCACACTGGCTGAAATACTCATAAATCACCCTCTTCTAATAGTGTGTATGTGAACGTGGTGCCCCACTTTTCCGCCGCCACATCACATAGCGAAATTAGCAGTGCAAATTCAAAGGGGTCTGCCAACACCTGACAGCCCGCGCTCCAACGATCCACACGGCGGCTTGTATGAGTCGCGCTGGCTCGGTGACAATTAATCCCGAATAGCCCGTCATCGATGGGGGAATCCATATTAATAATGGAATCCTGGTTGTTGTCTCGATAAACCCGCGCAGGCCTCCGTTGCACCAATGCGCGGTATTTACCCTGATGTAAGCCCAGCTGCCACAAACCCGGATACTGTCCAGGGACAAGAATTGCAGTCCCGTTTACATTGGCTGGTTTTTCGCGCCAGAAATTGCCGGGATCAGTGGTCGCGGAAAAACTGAGGCAATGGGGGATATCTTGAAAACGCCAGGCAACCGCGAAACGATCATTAAAAGAATTAGCGTTACGGTCGGAGCTACGAATACCAATCAAGTTAAGATTAAAGTCTCCTTCATCAAAGAAACGGTATCCTTTCCGTATCATTGCCGTTTGTAGTTGTCCGTACCGTACCCGCATTTTTAACGCCCCTTTTTTTCAAAAAATTCCTGACACTCAATACACCTGGTTACACCACCAAATTTCCGCCGTTCTGCGGGTATAGGTTCGTCGCAATCTCTACAACTTCCCCGGCTAGTTTTTTGATGTTGTGAACGGTTACGCTGTGCGGCTAATACGCTGTCCCGCTCCCGCTGCTCAAGCTGTGACGCCTGGTCAAATAGGTCTGGCATAACCGGCCCTTAATTCAGCCGCTCAATTTCTTCAGAGCGCAGATAGGGAACACCGTTGATGTTGACAAATTCTCGGCCTGTTACTTCGTACTTAATGGTATGCATTAGCCGTTCATTGCTTTGGTTTGCACTCAGCACATCAGACAAACTGAGCTTGCAGTCAAAGGCTTCAACATTGATGGATTCATCCGTTGATTCAGCGTTGTACACCAGATCAAAATTTGGTAAATCCCGAAAACTGCCGGCCTCTTTTGCAGCCTCAACAATAATTTGAAACTGCCCGGTATTCAGTTTGATTTCACCGCTAGCGGAGACATCACCCTCAATAAATCCGTCAGGAACACCACGGGTTTTAGTGGTGCTTGTGCCGTCCTCAATTGAAAGGCTGACCTCTTCAATATTGACGCGGTAACTACCGATCATAGTGTCAATGTCGCGTCCGGAAAGTTTGGACATATCAATTCCCCTAGTATTTAAAAACTAAAAATTAACCTTTGACGGCTTGAAATCAGCCAGCGTTGGTTAAGTCCAACGCAATATTGGCGGTAATAGATTTTGGCGAGTTGTAAGGTGTTACTTTTAAATAGATTTCTACGTCATCACGAGTTGGCCAAATAATTTCTATATCGCCATCTTTAGGGCTCTTGATTTCTCCGGGGAAAACATCGGCCCCAAATTGCACACTCCGCGCCATTTCCCGTAGCGGGCGGGAAAAGTAGGTTTTATTGGAGGCAATAGAGATTGGGGTACTGTTCAGCTGTCGATTGCCTACCCGCGCAATCGCCAACACCCGAATAGCGCGGGCCGCTTTATCCACGACACGGAGGCTTTCAATAACCTGATAGTCTCCCCCTTCGGCGTCCAACATATTGCAGTCGCCCCAATAGGTACCCGGATAATCAACATAGGTTTGCGGTACTGATAGCCTCAGAGCGTCCAGGCTGGCCAGCATAGCGTTATCCAGAGGTACGCCGTCCTTATCATTAGATACAGACCCCAGCGACAAAAGAGGCCCTGTGGCAACTCTCATAGGCGAATCAGCGATGCTAGCGGCACGATTACACAAACGGCCTACCAGGACGCCCAGGTTATTTCCGTGTAGCAGGGGAACCGCTGATACCCGGTAAGCGCTTACAGGGTCCACAATGGCAGCCTGCGCGGCCAGGTAATCGCTCCAGGTCTCGCTGGTGTCATCAATGGCGGGGGTGGCTATCAAAACCACCACACGGCGCCCCTTTGCGGTTCTGATACTTTCCGCTTTCGCAAAAGCATCATTTAAATCATTAGCAGTTACAACGGGAGTACAGACCGCTACCAGCTCCGGGGAGACACTCAGCATTGCGGTATCAAGCGCGATCCGCCAATCATCAGAAACATCCAGGGGCACAGACCAGGCGTTCCAGTTTTCGCCCCCGTTGGCTTGCGCTGCCGCCACTTGGGTTTTTAATTGTGATTCATTTGCGCCTAACAGCTCGTCCAAATCACTCTGAGAATTGAGCGGAATCACGCTGTTTTTGTTGGTGTCACCCACTCCCAGGAATATCGCCTTGCGTTCGATTTCATCAAAGGCGCCTTGCCCTTGATTCAGGTTGTTAACTGTTACTGTACCCTGTGCCATTTGGCCCCCTAGATGCTGTTAATACGTCCGCTCGTTTCGTCAAAAATCATGCTGGCTAATTTGTCTATCTCTTGTCTCGTTGTCCCTAAAAAAGAGCGGTCGGGTAACTCTATAACCCAGCGACTTTCCCCCGGATCATCCCTAAGTATTCGTAGAATCAACCCCGCCTGCCCTAGAGATAAATTTTCCATAATCCAACGCATGGTTGGCTTTTTCTTGCGGCCATTTGGTAGCCGCACTTTGTAACCTTCTTTTTTTAATGCCCGCGCCTGATATCGGGTTGCGGGATCTTTATAGTCCGGTTTGCCGTAGACCTTTTCTGCCTTTTTTCCGGTCCACTCTTCAGGCATTCCGTGTTGGTGTTGATAGGCAATTTCAGCCGTTTTTCCATTTGCAAAAAAAACCTCACCGCTAAGCCCCACACTTCGCGCCCGCATTTTCTTACTAAGGCCGCGCAGCATTTTCTTTTTTCCGTTTTTTCGTTTCTTCCAGCTCTTGCCGTCCAGCCCTCTTTGTTCGCGTAATCGCTTACGGCTATAAGCGCGCACCTTTCGGGCCAGCGTACCGCCTATGCGTCGCTGTTTGGCTGCTGGTAGCTTTAGCAGTGCTAGTTGCTGTCGCGCTTTTAAATGTCCAGTAAGATCAATTTTCACGGCTGTATGGCGCGTCTGTTGGTAGTTCTTTGTTGTCCCCTACCGCCACTTGGTTTGGCTCGTCAATTGGCACTGTCGAAACTGCATAGTGTTGTCCCCGGTAAAAAATAGGGCCATTGTCTTCGGGCACTAAGTCCACGTTCTCAAAAAAGCGGATTGTGATTTCCACATCTACCGACTGAGCATCAATCGGCGTGACTTCTATTTGCGGCTCCGGCATGTCGTCATCAAAGCGACTGGAATCATTTT
>NZ_JALBWM010000130.1 GCF_023895975.1 Microbulbifer okhotskensis | reverse complement strand
GTATCCGGCCTTGGTTCCTACCTATTTCGCCCCCTAAAACTGTCCGAAGTATTGATCTTAGGGAAGATCCTTTTACCGTATTGCTCCTAATGAGGCAGGGAAATATGTGTAGCGTTTTATATTGCAGAAGCTTGAATATTCCCCCACCCCCGCCTGCCAATTCTTACCGCTGAAAAAACCATCTAGAGCTTCCTAGATTGCCAATATAAGCACACATGTGGAACTATCATCTCTGGAAGCACAATGAACAACGACTACCTCCATTCTATTGCCAACATTTATGTCAATTTGCAGCTATTAAGCTTAGAAACAAGCCAGCAGCCAAATTCATAAAATATATCCTATTTTCTAACCTATCTATGCAAATTAGACAAACAACAGCTGCTATCTAAAAGAGCAAAGTTGTTTTAAATGTTCTGGGATACTTGAGGAATAATCAGCTACATAATAGCGCGCCCGACGCTGGCTGGAGGATTAAGATTACCGAGGCACTCACTCTGTTACTATTCAGCAAATTGATCTAATGCCTACGGGTCATACTCACCAGGGCCTGTAAATTGATCTGGTCATAATCTAACACTTCGCCACCTTCAGCATCAGCGAAGTTCCAGGCATCCTGCTCCCGTGCAAAACTTGCCAGTGTTGCACCCATCGAACCCTGCTTGGAATGGCCAATCACATACCAAGCCTTCCGGGCATCTACATAGGTTTCTTCATCGGGGTGATCCCAGGGGGTTACGGCCATATCGTGTACAAAGGCTTTCTGTACATTATGGCGGTTTTCTGGGTCAACGATAAATGCGAACATATCGCGGGTAGAACAGAACTTGAGATTACCCACTATTCCTTTGCTGAACAGCTGCCCTTTGGGTCCTGGATAATTGGCAATAATCATACCACACAAGTGACATTCTTCACCGCTTTCAATCGCTACTACCTGCTGCACCATAGTCACTTGCTTATCTTTGGTGCAGCTAACCAATAAGGCAATTGATACCAGCAGTACCAGCAACCCTCTGACGGGAAAAATGTTCGTAAGTAAATACCTCATCACTGTCTCCTAACTTATAAACCACGGCGGTTAAAAATATACATAGCTAGGCTGGCGGGCAGCACCAACCAAACCAGCAGCGCGGCCAGTAATCCATATAGGGAAAATTGTGTTTGCTGGGCTATAGCCATAAGGCCAGTAAGATTCTGATCAGCAAAATAAGTAATATTCACCAGCCTAAAGATATCGGTGGGATTCAATAACAGCATATAAGGGAACAGATTGGAATCCACATTACCTTCGGTTGATACGAGTAAACCGAGCAATCCCAGATCAAACACCAACACAAAAATAAACCAGACAATCAGTGCAATACCGGCCGCTTTAGATTTTTCTGAGACGCTGACACTGATTACATAGGCAATGGCAATAAAAATCCAGCCCAGCAAAACAGCAGATAAAATAAATACGGTATAGGGCACTAATAAGTCTCCCCAAGAAGTACTTGCCGAGAAAAGGCCAATCATTACTGCCGAAGAGCCAAAGCCCACTAACGTTGAGAACGCCATTATCGCCCCCTGCCCCAGCATTTTTCCCAACAAGAGCTGAGCCCGCGACAGCGGGTAGGTCATCAACAATAGCAAGGTACCGCTTTCATCTTCACCAACAATGCCATCGTATGAAAGCATCAGTGCGATCAACGGAATAATAAATACTGCAAGACTGGCCAGACTGACAATTGTGGTCGACAATGAAGTAAAACCCACCTTACCCGCAGCTGCAGCGCCAAAATAGGCCAGTCCAATTGCCAATACAGAAAAAGTAATACAAATTGATATAACCCAGCGATTGCGTAGGCCATCTCGAAATTCTTTACCGGCAACGATCAGTAGCGGGTTCAACATAAAGCGGACTCCTGATCATAGTGGCCCTGAATAAAGTGGGTGTAGAGATCTTCCAGTGAGGGTAGGTGAATATCGATATTATCAATACTGACTATGCCCGCCAATGTTCGCAGGGTCTGCATTCTCTCCTCCATGGGTACCGCTATGCGCATACTTGCATTATTATTAGGGTCCAGCGGGCACAACTCTTTCGGCAACTCTTTCGATAAGCCAGGCCGTCCCTTTAGCTGAAATACTGATGGTAAATTTGCTTGGGCCCGTAGCTGCTCAATACTGCCGCTGGCTAACACCGCACCCCGCCCTAAAATAAGTGCTCGATCGATATACTTTTCAACTCCAGGCAGCACATGTGAACAAAGCACTACAGTACAGCCTTGATGTTTTAAGTGATCAATAGTGTGATAGAAATCCTGTGTGGCAATCGGGTCGAGACCCACGGTGGGCTCGTCCAGTAGTAACAAACGAGGATTTCCCAACAGGGCCTGAGCCAGCCCTAAACGCTGGCGCATCCCTTTTGAATAGGTTTTTACTCGCCTGCCGCAGACATCTTTCAAGCCTACCTGCTCCAGTAACCCAAAACATTCTTTACGGCTTCGCTTACAACTAGTGCCTTTTAAGCGGGCAAAATATTCCAATACTTCCATGCCGGTAAGCTGATCATAAAAGCTGACATTTTCCTGTAAAAATCCCAGTTTAGCCCGCAGTTCACGGGTACCTGCCTGAGCTGGATCTTTACCAAATACACTGACCTGCCCAGACGTGGCCTCAATCAGCCCCAAAATTAATTTGATAATCGTGGTTTTACCGGCTCCGTTATGACCAAAAAGACCAAAAACCTCACCCTTGTGCAGATTCAGATCAAGGCTCTGCAAGGCCTTTACCCCTTGATATTTCTTTTCTACTTGTTGTAACTCAACAATATTCCCCGTATGGCTCATCATTCTTCACCTGCCTGAACTTGTGTTGACGGAGAGTTGCCCTCATCAATGGCTACCATTTTGACCGGTATTTGAGGTCGCTCAACCATTAAGGGCTGACTATCGATTACCCCTGGACCTTTCAACACAGGAAACTGTCGCTGTACCCAGCGCAATGTTTCGATAGCCGGGCTATTTAGCAGCAGTTTGGCGGTTGGAAATTTCCATAACAGTCGGTCAACGCTGTCATTCGGTTCGTATTTAATATCACCAATACCGTCTCCGTTCATATCCCAGCCTAAGTAATCACTCCAATAATTTCCTGCCCAGTCTTGCGTACGGGTAGATACATACTTCACCTGGGTTTTATTATTCACGAAGGCGTTTCCTTTCAGCGTATTGTCTTCAGAGGCCGCCGTCAGGTGGATACCAATATCACTATCAGAAAAACGGTTATCGGTAAACTCATTAAACAACGAGTTGTAAATAAATAAGGCTTTCCCTTCCAGACCCGCCCTTCTCGCCGCACGAGTACCGGTTTTCTGCATATGCGGATTGTGGCGGTTCTGGATACCACGGATTTCATTATTTCGCAGGGTTGAATTAGTGATGTAATTCATCAGGATACCGTAGTTGACATCATTAACTGAGCGATTATTCAACACTGTCAGATACTTTGACTGCATCAGCGCATAACCTGTACGGGTGTTTTCGGTCAAATTTCCTTTCAGCAGGTTATTGTAGGCATACATGTAGTGCACACCGTAGCGTAAATCGTGCAAGTAATTATCGATCAATTTATTTTTGTTGCTGGTATCGATATAAATGCCATCGCGAGTTTCCCAGACTTCATTACCTTCTATCAGGGCCTGGGTAACATTGAACAGATGGATGCCATTACCACGATCGGAGGCACGTAGTTCAAGCTTACCCCGTATTCTGTTATTTGAAATTTTTGCTGCCTGGGTTGCGTCTACCCAAACACCAAAGCCGCCGCCATAGAGGCTGTTATATTCGATACGACTACCCATTGCCGAGGTTGCCAGTAAAATACCGGCATCCTGATTTGTCAGGTCCTCACCCCAGTTTACAATCCGTAAATCATGTACATAGCTATTTTCGGCTTCGATCTGCAACGCGTGCCCCTTGCCGCCCGCATCAATTACTGCACCTTCCTGTGCAGCCAGCTCTATCGATTGTCGAAGTATAAAATTCCCCCGATATTCCCCCTTACCAAGTATCAGAATGTCACCTGCCTGGCTGCGATCCAGCGCCAGCTGCAAGTCATCCTGCGGTGTTAACTGAATCACAGCCGCAAAGGATACGTCGCTGGTCAATAGTGCCAACAGACCAAATATTTTTCCCGTAAGACTCAACATCTGTTACCGCTCAAACAAGCCGGGCGGTTAAACCGCCCGGAAATTTCTGTTGTTATGCAGGTTCGACCAGCATGCGACCACGCATTTCCATGTGCAGTGCATGACAGAACCAGTTGCAATAGAACCACTGCACGCCGGGCTTATCGGCAGTAAAGGTTACTGAGGCGGTTTGTTGCGGGCTGATTTCCATCTGAACACCGTGGTTCACCATACAAAAGCCGTGGGTAACGTCTTCAATCTGGTCAAGGTTAGTAACAACCACGGTTACTTCATCACCCTGTTTCACACGGAACTCATTGATGCCATAAACCGGTGCGACAGAGGTCATGTAAACACGTACCTTATTACCGTCATGAATCACTTTATTTTGAGTGTAAACATCAACCCCGTCAGCCTTCGCCATTGTAATGGTGGCCGCAAATGTAGGGTCTTTGCGGTCATACAACTTGCGCGTTTTTACCTTGGAGCGGTGCACAATCATGCAGTCATGGGGCTCGGCATACGTTGGGCCGTCGTGGATCAGCTTCATCTCTTCGCCAGAGATATCGATCAACTGGTCGTTCTCCGGATGTAGTGGGCCACACTGCAGGAAGCGATCCTTAGAGAACTTCTGCAGAGATACTAGATATTTGCCATCGGCATCACGGGTTTCACCCATACTGGTGTGGTTATGACCCGGTTGATAATGTACATCCAGCTTCTGCAGGATGTAATCAACGCTCTCACCGTTATAGGCGTGAATGGCTTTTTCGATATTCCACTTACAAACCTGACTATCAATAAATAGCGTTGTGAAAGCATTGCCCTTTCCATCAAAAGCGGTATGCAATGGCCCCAGACCCAATTCCACTTCAGCAACAATGGTATCGCGCGGCTTAATCTTGTCGTCAAACAGGGAATCAAACTTATCCAACTGGAACATAGTCACTGTTGGCGATAGCTTACCGTTGGCAACTGCATACTTTCCGCCAGGTGCCGTGTTAATACCATGCGGATTCTTCGGTACCGGCACGTAGCGTGTCAACTCCGAACCTTTACGGCCATCCAGTACTGGCACGTCTGATCCAGGCAAAGTTATAAACTTACCTGATTTAACAGCTGCTTCGATACGCTCAATATTGAAGATAACCAAATGATCACGCTCTGCCTTCATAGAGCCGGCGAGATCAGTCGCACCCTCTGAGTTATAGCTGGTTGAGAACGCATACTTACCGGTGTAATCTGCATCGGTATTATCCAGATTACCGTCAACAATCACTTGCCATGCCACATCCATGCTCTCAGCATCAACACCATTGAACAGGGTGTAATAGCCCGGTACATCATCCATGTTCAGGCCGTTATTAGGGTGCGGAATACGGAACTCTGCATTGGCAAAGACATACTTGGTATAGGGTACTTTTTGAACCCGTAAACCATGAACGGCCTGGCAGTTAGGGATAGTCGTGATTTTATCGGTCTTCATGATGTCACAGCGAATCCGCGCTACCCGAGTATTTGCCTTGTCATTAATGAAAACATACTTACCGTCGTAACTACCGTTCGTCATCGACATATGCGGGTGGTGGCTATCGCCATTCAACGGTGCATTTTCACCCAGAACCGCTTTACTCTCGTTGGTAATACCCCAACCAGTTGCACTGTCCACGTTGAAAACTGGAATGCGCATCAGCTCACGCATCGATGGCAAGCCGAGGACACGCACTTCACCGGAGTGACCACCACTCCAGAAACCATAGTATTCATCCAGTTCACCCGGCCCAACCGTACTATCTGCACCACTGGTGGCATGTGCGGAAGAAGACAGTAAACTACTGCCCATACCGGCTCCCAGTGTACTGGCTATACCCGCTAATGCCGCTGAACCTCCGAGGAACAAACGTCGACTCACTTTCACATGTTCTGTTGCCTGCGAATCTTCCACATCAATTTTTGGCAGGTTTTTGTCTTTCGGATCAATCATCTTCACATTCCCCAATAACAGGATTAAGTGTTCGGCAGCGGCGCTGCATCGGTCACATCCAAGGTCTCAATTTTTTCTACAGCCGCTTGCTGCTTAGCACGTTTTCTGGCTTTAACCACCAAAGGTGGGCACTTGTCATTTCGGTAATAAGTCACTTGGCAATCCAGACACTGATGGCACTCATTGGCATTGATAGAACCATCGGGGTGAATCGCCTGAATTTCGCACTCATTCGCGCATAGCCTGCAGGGTTGTCCGCACTCTTTACGACGTTTCAGCCAGTCAAATAGACGCAGGCGGGCAGGAATCGCCAGCGCTGCTCCCAATGGGCAGATATAGCGGCAATACACTTTGCGGGTAAAAATGTTAATGAACAGCAGGATAACGGTATAAATCACATAGCCCCATTCCCGGTTAAACTTCAGGAGGAAAGCAGTTTTGAAGGGCTCGACTTCGGAATAATATTCAGCCGCAGACAAAGACTCCAAAGACACCGCAAACAACACCAGAAGAATCACATATTTGATTGCCCATAGGCGCTCGTGCACGGCAAAAGGGATTTCAAACTGTTTAACTTTAAAACGGCGGGCAACTTCATTAATAAGCTCTTGCAGGGCACCAAATGGGCATAGCCAGCCGCAAAAAATTCCTCGGCCCCATAGCAACATGGACATTGCAACAAAGCCCCAGAGAATGAACAGTATTGGATCAAGTAAGAACAATCCCCACTGGAAGTCCCCCTGGAATGCATGTACAAAGGTAAAGACGTTAACCACCGACAGCTGTCCCAGCGCATACCAGCCTATAAACACAAGAGTAAATACCAGATAACCTTGACGCAAACCATGCATCAGCCGTGGACGACGAACTAGCAAGTCCTGAATAATGATAATTACGAACAGTACAAATAACGCCACCGATAATACGCCAATCTGGAAGGCCTTTTCTCGCCAGATGCTTACCCACAGCGCTTCAGGTTCAGCTTCTACAGTAGGCGCTACCGGTTCAGGACGTGAAAGGTATTTTTCAGGTGTTAAATAGTCACCATAAAAACTGGTAAATACACTATCCAGTGCGCCGACCTGACGGCGCACCAGTAATTCCAGTTGCCAGGAAGTACCCGGATCGAAATCATACTCGGCGCGAATAACAAAGATCGCCATTTCCCTGAAGCCCGGAAAACCATCAATGTAAACATCATCCAGCCGGTGGTAATCCGTATCGTGAAAACTGATCACCTTGCCGCTCTGTTGCAACTGGGTACGGTCAAAAATACCACCACGTACGTATCCGTTACCCTTAAAGGAGTAATCCCCCTCCCCCATCACAGCGATTGCACTGTCTCCAGGGTTGAGCCCGCCCATCATCCAGTCATACTGAGAGTCACCCAGTAGATTCCGACCAATAGTTGGGATATCCACCGGTGCGTAATACAGATCAATAAAAGCCTTGTTTGAATCCCCCGGTGTTTTAGCTGCTTGACCTTCAGCTTTTGTACCTACAAAGGCTGAATCAATTTCTTTGCGTTGCAGCAGCATCCGGCGGATCGAACCATCACTTGTCAGCTCTACCCAGTCGGCTTTGGAAAAAACCTCTGGTTTAATCGTCGCGGGGGGAGTTTCCGCTACCCGAGAAAGACCGGCAATACCTAAAATGCGCGCCACTTTCCGAGCCGCACGCATAATGGTTTCATTGACTACCCTAACGGTCACAGTAGCGCCGGACACCATATCGATATGGTGTATCTCTTTATTACTATCACTACCTACACGGACTTGGTCCGTCACGTTCAGGCCTTGATAATTATCCGCAAAATCGAAAAGCTTTTGCTCAGGAATACCTACAAGAAGAATAGGTTCATGATGTTCAAGTACCCGTGTAACCACCAACTGGCCTTTGAGGTCCATCACAATCAACGTATTAATGGATTTACCGGAATACGCGGGAATACTGACAATATCATTAGTATTAAAGGCGTAGCCGATTTCTTTATCCTGCGCAGAAACTCGTCGAATCAGAACCTGATCACCATCCAGTGGCTCCTTTTCAGTAATGTGGGTCGCCTCAGGAAAAGCCCGCAGGATAGTTTCTGTCTGCTGCGCCTCACTGACCGGCACCATTGCCTGCGCACCGTTGGGTGCAGACAGAATCAACACAACCACAAGCCACAAGCAATTCAGGAAATCTGCTAACTGTATATAATATTTATTCACTATCAGTAACCTCTGGAATACCAATTACTGATTAGTAATGTTAGTAATGGTGGTACAAGTCATCATATTCTGCTGCTTAGATTGAAAATAAATTCAATGAGCTTTTAAAAAACCAGGAGCCTGCATTGCCAATGCTAAATTTCACCTGTGCTCTGGCAAGCACCCCATGCCGGAATACGCCAATACAGGGATTTACGCTGATTTTTTTGCGGCAGAATACTTCTGACCATGCCAGAAGTTGTTATCACATCAGAGATACTCTGTATGTTAGCTGCCAGCTGTTGGCTCAATTTAGGCTCTTTAGACTGTACTGTAAGAATTCCGGTACAGAGCAAAACTGCACATATCGCTACAGTCATGTCCTTAAATGAATCAGACATAATGGTACCGCCTTATTTAAATCTGCGCCGGTTGTTCACAAGCAAAAGCTTAAAGGGACTATTTCTGGAGCGCCTTGACATCTATCAAGTTTGTAGGATTTTTAAAGCCAGACTGATTTTCAACTGACACAGGCCATCAAATCTCCTAGGGACAACTATAGAACCAGCTAGATCTTCCAATAAAATAGTCATGTTGGTACCTTCCTGCTTCATTCAGCGACGATTTGCTCTGGGCAAAATTTTAACCGGGCAATTTCTGAGGCCTATTGATATTCATCAAGTTTATAGTGTTTATGGTCAGGCTGGATCTCAACAGATGCAAATCACCACAGACAATTCTTGAAGCTTTGCTATGGGAAATTAATCGGTGCATTTCACACGACCTGCATATTTGTTCGAGTCCCACCTTGCGGGCGAAATTCCTTTTCATCTGCAGATATATTGAGACACACCTTCGGTAGCGAACAAAGTTCTTACTTACAGCCAATCGTTATGGCGCCGAATAGCGATGGTCTATTGTAAGGGGTTGGAGTGTAGGTATTGATCTATGCCCTGATCATCGACGCCCTGAGGCAAGGACGCTTAACGAGAAAAAATCGTTCGCTCGTGGGTATAGCCGCAATAAATCAGAACGGTGGGAGTATTCTAGGTAGACACTACATTTGAAACCGACGGCATCGCATATACGAAATCTGCTTTTCCTAAAATATCGGTAATACAGTGCCCCCCCTACATGTTAAAACTAATATACGAGCACCTTCGCGCCGCTGGAAAACAAGGATAGTAATTCTCAGCACTTTTGTGGGAAAGCAGATCCTAGATTCCCACAATGACCGACACACTTGGCGATAGCAAAGGTGGCCAGCTGGCTGTAGGCTGGTTAGCTTCCACACAAACAAGCCAGGAACCCCATG